>JAGVPT010000121.1 GCA_020052095.1 Bacteroidota bacterium
AAAAGGTAGGTTACATTCTTTTGACTATTTCTTATAATTGTATCGCTTTTGCTATACTTAATCAACATTATTGATTTTATTCACGCAGGATTCAGGTTCAAATGAAGTAAGTGCAATGCCAAGGGATGCAACCATACCAAATCCACCTACCTCACTTTCTGCAACCGCATCATCAACGGTTGATAAACGGATTGATTTATTATGGACTGCGTCAAGTGGTTCTGATGTGAAAAACTATTTGATATATCGTGATACAGTATCATTTACAGATACGACTGGAAAGAGAATTGCAATCTTAGGAACAGATACAAATTATGCAGATATAACATCAACTTATGGAACATTTTACTACAGATTAGTAGCAAGAGATAGTTCTGGAAATGTTAGCAGCCTAAGTAATGAAACAAGTGCAGTTTCACCGGACAAAATTGCGCCTAACCCACCTACATCACTTATCGCATTGCCATCACCAGTGATTGATAAACGGATAGATTTAGCCTGGACAGCATCAATAAGTTCGGATGTTGCAAATTATTTAATATACCGTTCAACAGCGACGATAACAGATACAGCCGGCAAGAGAATAGCGATAATCGGGAATATAACAAGTTATGCAGATATGACACCAAGCTATGGGCAATTTTATTACAAAGTATTTGCAAGAGATGGAAGTGCGAATGTGAGCACTCCAAGCAACGAAGCAAATGCAGTATCACCAGGCAACAATATGCCGGCTGCTCCTCAAAATATAACGGCCACCGCCGGGAATCGGCAGGTGACCTTGAAATGGAACAAGAACACCGAAACCGACTTCCTGAAATATCGGGTCTACATGGGCACAGACTCGGTGACGATGGCGCTTAAGGACTCTTCTACTGTATCGATCTCGGATACAACAAAGACAAACACTGGCCTCACGAATGGAACAAAGTATTTCTTCCGCGTTTCGGCAATGGATAGCGCGAGGTTGGAAAGTGGGCAAAGCAATGCTGCAAGTGCCACGCCTTCAGTCCTTACGGCACTCAGAGAGTACAATCCTGATGCCAACACTGTTCTTCTGCTACACATGAACGAGATCAGCGGCTCCACCGTCAGCGACGCGAGCGGACAAAACAACAACGGCACAGCGACGGGGACGACGATTGCGGATGGAAGATTTGGGAAAGCACGGACATTCGACATATCTGGTGGTGAATATGTTACTATTAATAATAGTTCGTCGTTCAATCCACCTCTTCATCACACAATTGAATCTTGGGTCAAATATGATACGATTACGGGGAACATATCTCCAATTATTCAGAATTGGGATGGTTTCAGCCTCGGTGTTTTCCCAACAAGTGCCGACCAGTCTACGGCTTATCTCTTCATACGTGTATACTTAGCCGGTACATTCCACGATCACTACGGTGGAATTATCTTTTCGAAAAACACTTGGCATCATCTTGCTGCCGTAATAAATGGAAATACTATACGAACATATGTTGATGGCGTATTGTCGTTACAAACAGGTTTCACGGGTACTCTAATCACCTCGTCAAACAATCTAGAAGTCGGTAGAGGTGCAGGAACTATTGATGAAGTCCGAATCTCCAATATTGCCCGTTTGCCAAGCGAATTCAACCTCCAGCTTCCTCCCAAGAATCTTACGGCGACGCCGTCCGGAACAACGGTCAATCTCAGTTGGCAAAACGGCGGCGGGGCTGTGCCGTTGGTGCGATACAAGATCTATCGAGGTGCGGATTCGACAAATGTCGCGTTGATTGATTCGACTCCGTCTATATCTTATTCAAATCCAAGCTTGTTGAGCGGCACGTACTACTATCGCTTGACCGCTGTGGATTCAACTGGGTTTGAAGGAGCGATGAGTTATGCGGCAAGCGCAATGGTCTTCTTGCCTCCCACTATAACTTCTTTCTCCCCAGCCTCCGCTCCCATCGGCACAACCGTGACCATCACTGGAACAAACTTTAACACAACTGCCGCCGCTAACAAAGTCTATTTTGGGGCAACGAAGGCAGCAGTCATCTCTGCCACTTCAACCTCACTTACTGTCACAGTTCCCGTTGGTGCGACGTTTGCCCCGCTTACAGTGACAGACACGACCACTGGATTAACTGCCTATTCAACTAAGCCATTCATTGTGACCTTCTTCGGCGGCGGCTCCATTACGGCAAGCTCATTTACTTCAAAGGTTGACTTCACAACGGGAACGGGTCCATATACTATCGCCATAGGTGATGTAGATGGCGACGGCAAACCGGACTTAGCTGCGGCAAACTATAACAGCGGTACTGTTTCAGTCTTCAGGAACACAAGCGCTTCCGGCTCCATTACGGCAAGCTCATTTACTTCAAAGGTTGACTTCACAACGGGAACGGGTCAATATACTGTCGCCATAGGTGATTTAGATGGAGACGGCAAACCTGACGTAGTTGTTACAAACTATAACAGCAATACTGTTTCAGTTTTGAGGAACACAAGTACTTCCGGCTCCATTACGGCAAGCTCTTTTGCTCCAAAGGTTGACTTCGCAACTGGAACGCAACCATATTTTTTTGCGATTGGTGACGTGGATGGAGACGGCAAACCTGACTTAGTTGTGTCAAACTATGGCAGCAATACTGTTTCAGTCTTCAGGAACACAAGCGCTTCCGGTTCCATTACGGCAAGCTCCTTTGCTGCAAAGGTTGACTTCACGACGGGAACGGCTCCATATAGTGTTGCCATTGGTGATGTAGATGGAGACGGCAAGCCCGACTTGGTTGTCGCCAACGGTAACAGTAGTACTGTTTCAGTCTTCAGGAACACAAGCAGTTCCGGCTCCATTACGGCAAGCTCCTTTGCTTCAAAGGTTGACTTCACGACGGGAACGACTCCAGTTAGTGTTGCCATAAGTGATATGGATGGAGACGGCAAACCTGACTTGGTTGTGTCAAACTATGGCAGCAATACTGTTTCAGTCTTCAGGAACACAAGCGCTTCCGGCTCCATTACGTTTGCCTCAAAGGTTGACTTCACGACGGGAGTGGGTCCACAGATTGTTGCCATTGGTGATATAGATGGAGACGGCAAACCTGACTTAGCTGTTGCAAACTGGTGGAGCAATACTGTTTCCGTCTTCAGGAACACCAGCGCTTCCGGCTCCATCACGGCAAGCTCCTTAGCTTCAAAGGTTGACTTCACGGTGGGAGCGAAGCCATACAGTGTTGCCATAGGTGATGTGGATGGAGACGGTAAACCTGACTTAGCTGTTGCAAACGCAGGCAGCAATACCGTTTCAGTCTTCAGGAACACAATCGCTGCCTCCACCACGCCTCCCACATCACCAACACTTGTCTCTCCCGCCAACGGTGCAACGAATCAATCCACGAGTCTTACTCTCCAATGGAATGCATCTTCCGGCGCAACCTCGTACCGTGTGCAGGTGGCAACTGATTCTAATTTTGTGAGTGGGATTGTTGTCAATGATTCAACGGTAACTGATACAACGAAAAGCTTAAGCGGTTTAGCCAACACCACAATCCATTACTGGCGCGTGAACGCGAAGAACTCGGCAGGGACGAGCGCGTATTCACAGGTGCGAAACTTCACAACAACGCCGGCACTCGGCGAATACATCGCCGATGCCAACACTATTCTCCTTCTCCACATGAACGAAACCAGCGGCGCAAGCGTGAGCGATGCAAGTAGTTATGGGAATTATGGCACAGCGACAGGGACAACGATTGTGGATGGGAGGTTTGGGAAGGCGAGGAGCTTCAACGCAGCGTCGGATAATATTTCAGTTCCGACCAATGTGAATCTGAAGTCGTCGACACTCACCGTTGAAGCATGGATCAACAATGCTTGTTCTGATCCAATATCGTGCGGTGGACAGACTCCTTTCATCATTTCAACTGTGAACGGCGTAAATGCATCAGACGGTGGGTATGGGCTAGGTCTGGATCAATCAAACAGGTTGACTTTTGGCGTTCGAGGAACGAATGGGAATATGGTAGCAACATCGTCAAGCATAGTGCCAGTCGGTGCATGGATTCATGCTGCCGCAGTGTATACGAACGACGGCACAAATTCTACCATCAAAGTATACATTAACGGCAAAATTGAAGCGACAGGAAGTTTTACCAATACTATCGTCCAGTACACAAATGTTTCCACGCTGTATATCGGGGATGAGGGCGATCGATTAGGGCAAAGCTATAGGAGGTTTTTTGGTTCCATAGACGAAGTCCGTATTTCTAAAATTGCTCGCTCACCGCAGGAGTTCGACCTCCAGCTTCCTCCAAAGAATCTCACTGCATCAGCATCGGGAACAACGGTCAACTTGAACTGGCTAAACGGCGGCGGTGCAGTTGGTCTTTTAAAATATTTCATATATCGCGGCACGGACTCAACCACTCAAACCCTGATAGATTCAACGGTAAATACATCATACACGAATTCAAATCTCGCTAATGGAGTTCGTGTCTTCTATCGAATTGCTGCAATGGATTCTACAGGATTCATTGGCGCAAAAAGTTATGCTGCAAATGCCTTGCCGATCATAGCGGTCACTGCTCCGGGAACACCAACGCTGCTTTCACCGGCAACCGCAACACTAAATGTGGGTAAGGTGCAAAAATTCAACTGGACTCATCCTGCCGTTACAGAACGATACACTCTTGAGGTTGGCACGGATTCCTCATTTGCATCCGGTATTGTTTTCAGGGACACGACACTTATCGACACATTCTACACGGTAACAATTCTTCCGTACAACGATACAGTGTATTGGCGTGTGTGTGCTGTGAATAGTAATGGCAAAAGTCCCTTTACGGCAACCTCTTGGTTTGCAACACGCGTTGCGCCCCCGGTTCCGGCATTCTCCACGCTCGATACTCAGCGCGTTAAGATAAAATGGGGAGCTATTTCAGGCGCCATTGCCTATCGGGTACATGTTAGTAGTAACGGAACGACCTTCACTGAAAAATCAATTCTTACTGCTCCCACTGATTCCTTAATAGATGCAAACCTGACACCCGGATCACGCTATTATTATCGGGTTGTTGCTTATAATAGCGGTGGATTGCCCGGTGATACCAGCGCGATTGTCAATGGATATACTAATCCAGCGGTCCCCAAAAACTTCCGTGCTACACTGCGAACAGATGACATGATTTCATTGGCATGGAATAGAGGCGCGGGAGACTTTGCAAACTTCCGATTATTTAGAAGTGATGCAGGAAGTCCTTTTGTCTCCCTTGGTGATCTCGCTGACAGCAGCTTTGTAAATTCATCATTGATATCCAATACAAAATATATCTATCGACTCTGCACGGTGAGTGCTTCTGGCGTATTAAGCGATACAGCCTTGCAGATCTCGGTATCAACGTATCGTATTTTGCCGAGACTTCTTTCAGCAACCGTCCCATCGAGAACTGTGAAGGGAGATGTTGCAGTTAACTATAATCTGCAAATTACAGGGCAGGACTCCGTCTATTTTGTGGTCTATTACTCACTCGACAGTGGCAAAACATTTGCTGTTACATCGAATATCGGCGGAAAGGATTCTGCGATCTATGCAAGTGTGAATGACACATTGCGGTGGGAGAGCATGAAGGATATTCCGGGAATTTCCAGTAGATCGGCACGATTGAAACTCGTTCCGTACGGAGTCGGCGGAGGATTGGATTTTGCGCCATATGGACTCATAACTAATATTCTGGCGGTTGACAATAAGATGCCGATCTTTACCGGTTTAACATCAACGACGGCCGATTCAAGTGCCATGCGATTGTCGTGGAGCATAGCGAGCGACAATACGGAGCCTGTGAAGTATTACGTGTATGTATCCGGAAATGGAACAATTAACTACGGCGTGAGAGACACGGTCGTCGCGGATACAGGCCTGACAATAAGAAATCTTCAAAACTTCAGGCAGTACCTGTTTGCTGTTCGCGCAATCGACAGTGTGAGCAACGTCGACACGAATACGGTTGCACGATTTGGAACGCCCACAGCCCTCTCAAGAATCACCGCCGTCAACATTCCTGCGGGTACTCGTTCCGGGACAACAAATATCACGTATACACTTTCAGTTGTGGCGAACGATTCTGTGCGCATTGTTCCCCTATATTCTATCGATGGTGCCACTTCGTTTGATACAATCAGGTCTATGGCAATGCCGTTATCGGTTTCCCTAATATCAAGAACAGACACAATCCAATGGCTCACTGCGAAGGATTACGTTCTTGAATCGAACACCACGAATGTAAAATTGGTACCGGTAGGACGTGGGGGAACCGGTGTCCAGTACTCTTCTCAGACATTTACATTGGATAACCGCGCGCCGCGGTTTGATGGGGTAACATCAGCAATTGGAGATACTAATCGGATTACGACAGGCTGGAGTGCTGCGAGTGATCTATCGACTCCGGTGCAGTATAGAATATATCGCCGGGCGGAGGGTGGAAGCTACAATTATGCATCGCCTGACACGACAGTATCTTCGACAGCAGTCACGATCAAGAATCTGGAGAATTTCAAGAAGTTTTACTTTGTGGTCAGGTCCGTCGATGGTGTTGGGAATGTGGACACCAACGCGATTGAACGAGGCGCCATACCGCAAATGAAGGCAACGGTTTCGATCACTCAGACGAGTTCACAATTCAACAATTCCGGCTTCGTTAAGATTCCGTATGAAGTGAAGCGGGACGCAAGAGATTCAGTGAAACTTATCGTTCTTTACAGCGCGAACAACGGAGCCACGTATGATACAGCCCGCTCGACGACGGGGTTAACAAACGGCTATATAAGGAATTCCAAAGACACCGTCACTTGGAATAGCGCCATTGATTACAAGAATGAAACCGTTGACGCAAAGATCAAAGTTATTCCTTTTGGATATTCCGGCATTGGCATCGGCGATTCAACGACGAAGTTCATGCTGGATAATTTGGCTCCCAGATTTAATGGACTTGATTCCGTGAAAAGCGCGAGTTCCTATAAAGTCGGCAGTTCCGTTTTGGTCTGGAGAAGTGCAAGGGATACTTCAAAGCCAATATCCTATTTTGTTTATCGTTCGCAGCAGCCGTTTAATTTTTCTCAGCAATATACAGCGATAGATTCAACACAAACGGCAATCGATACCTTGCGCGATCAACAGCCGAATACGGTGTATTACTATCTCGTGAGGGCAAAAGATGCGCAGGGAAATGTTGATACAAACACAATGTCAAAGACCTTCAAGAGTGCATTGATTGCAGATTATGACGCCAATGGAAAAATTGAAGGTTCAGATTTGAGCACCTTTAGAACAGCATGGGTCAGTAACAATATCAACGTTGCCGATATCGGTCCGACGCAAGGAGAGCCGCCATATCTTGTCCCACAATTTGACAAGCAAATAAACTTCGAGGACTATTTTACATTTGCTCGCATGTGGAATTGGTGGATCAAAAATGCCGGTGGCGCCGTTTTTGCGAAATCGTATGGCGGCCAAGATGAGGGCAAAGATTCCGTCACATCGTTTACGGAAGAACCCGTTTTGAAACCAAAGGAATCCCGGATATTCTCGTTGAGGGCTTCGAATGTGAAGGGCGTGCTTACGTACAGCGTTACGTTGAAGTACGACCCATCCAAACTTTCGATCGATTCATTAATGACAGATTTTGTTGATCCGGTATTTGTTCTAAAATATTTTGATAAGGAAAATGGATTCATGTCTTTAGCGGTCGCTTCTTTGAATCAAGCGCTAGACTCGAAGCTCACAACGGGGGCAGGAATACGAATGAAATTTACCGCACACACGAGGCTTGTAGAGGAGCGAGTTGTGGTGCGAACCGAGATGTTTGATGCGGCCGGCCAACTTCTTGAGAAGGGAATGAAAACGCTCGAATTCAACTGGAGATCCAAAGTGCCGGAGACGTTTGCGCTTTCGCAAAACTATCCTAATCCATTCAATCCAGTCACGAAGATTGAATATCAAGTACCCAAACAGGCGAGGGTAAGTTTGATCGTGTACAATATCCTAGGCCAAGAAGTAATTCGGCTGGTGGACAATGAAGACAAGAATGCGGGATACTATCAAATTGAATGGCAAGGTCGTAATACGCAGGGGGCCAGCGTTTCCTCAGGAGCATACATCTATCGGCTCAAAACTGAAGAATTCGTTTCCTCAAAAAAAATGCTTCTGATTCGATGACCAGAGAGCTATGCGAAGTAAACTTTTAGACGCCAGAGAGGGGAATATTCAACCAAGGATGTGCAGATTATATGAAATTCTATGGAGTAAGCCCCCAATGCTGTCCAATGCATGCTCTGCGCGAGATGAGAACCGAAATCGAGGCCGTGTGCGAAGGAAGTGATGGCGTGCGTTCCGATTTCAGCCGAAGAGAGAACGAGGGCACAGGATGGCTGAAATCGGTGGCAATGGCGAGGGAAGCCATCACGAGTGTTCGATTTCGGCGTCTTTTCTTTGGTTACTTTCTTTGGACGAGCAAAGAAAGTAACAAAAACATCGGAGATTAATTCTCCTAGATCTATTTTGAACAAGTCTGTTCGAAGACATAAGCTCATGAAAAAAAGCCATCTTCATTTTCTTCTTTGCATTCTGTTCATTTATTCGGTCCAGGCAGAAACTCCGGATTGGGTGCGAAACAATGGAAGAAGCAAAGAGATTAGCAATTCTGAATTCCTTACCGGGTTCGGGATGGCTGTAATTACCCACGATATTACCAAATCCGAATGCCTCCAACTTGCACTCGATAATGCAAAGAAATCGCTCATTGAGCAGATCTATGTGAAAGTACATTCAACCGCAAGCTCCAAGACGGCTGAATCTGAAGATCATACCGCATCGTACTTCAGCGTTGCCACGCAGTCGACTTCTTCACTGGAGTTGCTCGGCCTGCAAACCAAAATCTATTATGATGATGACGAAAGCATCTACTACGCTCTTGCTATTGTAGAAAGGAAAAGGCAGTATGACTTTTATAGTGCTAACGCAGTGCAGGCTAAAAAGGAGATTGCACGCTTGTTGGATCTAGGGAGAATGAATGAAGAGCGGGGGGAGAAGACGAAGGCGTTGGAAAACTATCTTGCTTGTATCCAATTATTTCATGAAAAAGAACAAGCGCAAATGATTGCGGTCGTCCTTCAAAGCAATATAGAAAAAGCATTTTCAGAGCTGGAGGGCTCAGGTAAGCAGGAAGAGGATCAACTCGATGCAATTCATGCATCAATCGAACGATTGCTTCAGAAGCCGATCAAGACAGTGGGCGACTTGGCATGGTTTATTGCTTATTCTCTGAAGGTTCAAAAGCCGGATACTACGTTCACGCTCGCAGTTTTGCCATTGACATATCAAGACACAAGAATGTCAAGCCCGTTCGCGATATACCTTCAACAAATTCTCAGTGGTAAGGTCGTTGAAGTCTGTCGTTGGAATGTTCTGGCACAATCGAAGGCAATGCCACACGATCGTGTACTTTTAGGAGTATACTATAAGCAGGCTCTTGGGATGAAGTTTATCGCCACTCTTCGCGGCGTTGGGGATGGAAAATTGATTGCGACGAGCGAAGCGTTTCTAGACAGCGAAGCTGTCGCGCAGACTGGTCTCTCAATTGTGCCGGAAAACTACGTTCAAGCGGCTCGTGATCAGAAAACATTTGCAGATGGAGAAGTGGCCACTGAGGGCTTGCAACTCGATGTCTGGACTAATAAAGGGAGCGACAATTTGGTTTTTGCGAAAAGAGAACGAATGAGGGTCTTACTAAAGGTCAACCTCCCTTCCTATATTCGTTTCGTTTACCACCTTGCTGACGGCGGAAGAGTGCTTCTGATGGACAATTACTACATAGATCAGACTAAGGTCAATCATGACTACGAAATCCCAACGGAGTTTCAATGCGATGCTCCGTTTGGCGCTGAAGTGCTGCAGGTCTTCGCCCGCACGGAACCATTCCCTGAAGTCCAGACTGTCAAAAAGGGCGAGTATGACATCATCGTTGGCGACCTTTCCAAGTTTCTCTCGCAGACCCGTGGAATGACGAAGGTGAAACAAGGATTAGTGCAGGCAGAGCGGAGAGTCGTGATCACAACCGTGAATGAATAAATGAAGTGTGCGCCATCGTTGTGCTAAAATGTTGCTAGCTGATTTATTAATTGATCTTACGCAAAACGCCAATATTATTGCCACGAAGTCACAAAGTCACTAAGAAAAACAACCTTTCTTATTAATGGACATTACAAAATGAAGTCTTCCTTAACACAGTACCTTAGTGCCTTGTGCCAACCCGAAGGGTTCCCTTGGAACGGCATCCCCTTGGGAGTGGCAAGGCTTTTAAACTCTGCGTAACATCAGTGAGTCGAATCTAAAAAGGTCTAATTTCAATTTTCAGATATCGAATACAGTTTAAATTTGACAATTATTTTCTTGAAAATACCTTTTTAGAGCAGACTCATCAGTTATTCATGAAGGCGAGGCTATTGAAGTAGATTCGCGGCGGATGTAGGGATGGTTAGAATCATAGACTTTCCCAACATCCTCCTATCTGATGTGAATTCCAATCTTCTAAGCGCATGCAAAGTTTGTTTCATTGCCTGCGCTTTCTTATTTTCATTGTGAGCAGGCATTCACAATCATCGAAGAGTGTGCAATCATGATCAAGCGAATTACGCACGTCGGCGTGGCAGTCAGGAATATGGGAATCTCGAGAGAACTTTTCTCGAAACTCCTTGGCAATAATTTTCCGCATACCGAAAAGGTCGAAGAACAAAAAGCTACGATTGCATTTTATCCGATCGGTGAGGGCTCGATTGAGCTTATCGAATCGACCGAATCAGCGACGGGTGGATCGTCAATTGCGAAATTCATCGAAAAACGGGGAGAGGGAATACACCATATTTGTCTCGAGGTGGATAACATCGCACAGGAAATTATGCGCTTGAAGAGCCTTGGCTTTCAGTTTGTGGACGACAAGCCTTCGCCGGGCGGCGACGGCTGTCTCGTGGCTTTTCTTCATCCTAAATCGACGAACGGCGTGCTGATTGAGTTGAGTCAAAAAATTGAATCACAAAATGCGGGAAAAGTCTAGCGTGACAGGCTCTCTGGGGAAATGACAACGTAGTACACTCCCCCTGAGAAGGCCCGATTCTCCAATTCCTGTGGTGCGCAAGTCAAGGCACCCTAGTAGACTGTTACGATGATTGTTGGACATCGGTGTAGTGCTGCGCCAATGTTTTTCGTGCTTGGTTCGTCGTAAAGCGCCACGAGATTCTGGTGCGC
>JAGVPT010000078.1 GCA_020052095.1 Bacteroidota bacterium
GCGCACCAGAATCTCGTGGCGCTTTACGACGAACCAAGCACGAAAAACATTGGCGCAGCACTACACCGATGTCCAACAATCATCGTAACAGTCTACTAGAAGTCCTTTTAGTTAAGCTTCGCGCTTATGAGAATACCTACTTTGATTCCGGGTATACATACCCACCCGCCTGTTACCAGATCGTAAATCAGGCGTATCAACTCGCACAAAGC
Organism: Bacteroidota bacterium; assembly: GCA_020052095.1. Taxonomy (GTDB): domain Bacteria; phylum Bacteroidota; class Ignavibacteria; order UBA10030; family UBA8401; genus JAGVPT01. The sequence goes on from JAGVPT010000078.1 coordinate 213, forward strand.
ATACTTTATTCATCAAAAGATTCGGTTTTGCTTTGGAGGCCGATGGCATCCTTATACAACTTGGCACGTGAATTTACAGTGTCTGATGCGACATACAATGACAGCGCCCGCGTTTTCATTGCACTGAAATTATCCAAAGACAAGAATGATCCAATCGCTCTATTCTATTCACGATTCCTTGAATGGCGGTCTTACATACACAATAATAACCGAGGCTATGAGGCAAGAAACCTGTTGCGTTCGAATCTAACATATCCATACATACTGACTGTTATTGATGAATCTAGCGAATTCTTCGGTATTGCTGGAGGAATGACGACCTGGCTAGATAGGCTGCCATATATTCCAAAGGTAGTGAAATTTTCTTATAGTCAAGGATTTCGATTCATTAAGAGAGCCTGGAGTGATGAAGATGAATCATTGATAAGAAAGAAAATAGAAACCGCTCATCTGGGTTACCCAGACAATGAGAATGTTCTGCAGAGGCTCATTCATTTTGATGTGGCGAATGAACATTTCGAAAAAGCATTAGAAGAGTTTTCAGAACTAATTGCTAAGAATCCCGAGACTCGATTTTTAGGTAGACTTTATGCTCGAGAATTTTACAGAGCTAGAAATATTCTTGACACGGTCTTGGTCAATCGATTCCTCGAAATGGTGAAAGAGAAATATCCCGACAATCCTATCATCGATTATACGAAGCCATATACTGTCTACTTCCCCGCAGCGTATCACGGAAAGTTGCCTGGTGTACCCTTAAGCGAGTTTTCGGTAGCGTTACAGTATCTTGACAGTTGCCTTCAGAAGAATGAAGGCTTTCTCCCGGCTTACGATTTACTTTTAAGAATTTGGTGCTATGCAGAAAGCGATTCCTTGGCGCGTTCCGTCTTCCGAAAATGGAATAATCCAGAGAACATATTACAGAAGATGGTCACGATCGCTCGACAAAGAGGGGGACTCGACCTAGATGAGCCATTCAACCTGCTAACAGAGTTCTACATAAAGCAAAAAAAATATGAATTAGTGATTGAGGCTGCAAACCGGTTCAAAGCATCGGACGGGATTTCAGATGTCACGCGCATAAGTAGACTTTACAGATTGTGTTGGGAAACCCAAAAAACCGATTTTTTGAAAAGTTTTCTTGAAAAGAACTTGAATATTGATCGCAATGCCCTCGCAATGGGATGGGAGGGGCTAGCCGACTATTCGCTGAATCATAATGATAAAATCTCTGCAGAGAAATATTACCGCAAAGCGTATGAGACTTTTCCATCAAGAATTCTATCTGATTGGTTAAACAGTCGGGAATTATTTGTGAAAACCGGCCAGTACAATAAGATCATTAACGAACACAATCGATACAGCCTGTCTTGGTGGCCATATATCAAACCAAATCATGAAATCTTCGCATGGGCGCACCATAAACTAGGGCAAGAAGCCAAGGCTGATTCGATTCTCAATGAAATCGCTAAGGTCGCACCCAAGAGTGCCAGCGCGCTTGTTGTCAGAGCCGCGATAGCGTACGACAAAGGGAAAACTGACGAAGTGAGAGAATTGCTTCAGAGCGCTAAGGATGCGAAAGGATATTATTTTGACGTTGACGCTCAATTTCAGAAACTAACGAAGAAACAATAATAAGTCTAGATTGAGCATGCTGCATTTCCATCTTGGGAGAGTACAATGAATTGTCCTACCTGTATGGCTATCATACCCGATTTATCAAAATTCTGTGGGGAGTGTGGTGCGCGGATCGGTGCACCGGGAAGCACTCAGGTCTTTGACAGGGAGTCGCTTATTAGCAATTATATCCCGCCCGAGCTGGCAAAGCGTATTATGTCTGTCGGCAAACAATTGGAGAGCGAGCGGCGACTGGTGACCGTCGTATTCACTGACATAAGCGGCTTCACAGCAATGTCGGAAAAGCTGGATGCCGAAGTCGTAGCGGCTGTGCTCAATGATTGTTTCAAAGGGCTCATTTCCACGATATACAAGTATGAGGGAGTTGTTGATAAGTTTATCGGCGACAACATCATGGCGCTATTCGGTGCCCCTATCGCGCATGAGAATGACGCCGAACGGGCCGTGCGATGTGCACTGGAGATGAAAGACTTCATTATCCGTTACAACCAATTGCGGCCTAGCGAGCTGCCGGAACCTCTCGATCTTCATATTGCCATCAACACAGGAATGGTTGTAGCGGGAAATGTCGGGAGCGATCTGCGGATGAATTACTCGGTCATCGGCGATACTGTCAATCTTGCCAGCCGTTTGGAACACGAGGCAAAAAAGGGTGAGATCGTTATCAGCGACAAAACATATGGGATGATCTCAAGCTTGGTCAATGTCGCGGGCCCATTTACGGAGCAATTGAAAGGTATCAGTCAGCCTGTCAAGTTCTATCGAGTAAGTTCAATGAAGTCGGATATTGAACCGGGTGTTCGTGTTATTCGGGATACTCCAATGGTTGGGAGAGATCATGAGGCGGCGATTCTCTCAGATGCAATTGAAGATGTTCTTCAGAAGAAAGAAGTGCGTGTCTATGTTCGCGGCGAGGCCGGCGTCGGTAAAACACGGTTAAAGATAGATTTGATCAAGCGTGCACTTGCACGAGGTTTGTCGGTGTTTGAGGGAAAATGCTCGAGCTTCGAGCTCAACACTCCTTACTATCTCTGGACTACCTTACTACGCAGCATGCTTAAGCTCGACCAAGATGCTGGTGAATCCGATACGCGCAAACGGTTGCACGACACCCTACAGATTCTTTCCCTTGATGCAATCGAGCCCTATTTGGCGACCCTACTGTCACTACGGTACGAAGAAATACTCCTTGAGGAAGACCAGGAACGAAAACGTAAGATCTATTCTGCCGTTGCTGCTTTAGTGAAGGCCATTGGAAGTCGCCATCCAGCACTTTTTGTGTTTGAAGACGTTCATTGGATCGACCGATTCTCACTTGAGTTGATTGAACATCTCTTTCAAAGGGAGCAGATCGCGCCTTCTCTTTTTCTTCTTCTATTCCGTGAAGAATTTGTTAAGGCAAAAGAATTAGTTGATAAAGGGGGCATGCTTATTGATCTCAATCGTCTTCCACTCGATGCTGCAATAGCCCTCATGGCGACGCGTCTTGAAGTCGATGAGGTTCCTGTTTCACTCCGCGATGTTATTTACCGACGGTCGGAGGGGAACCCCTTTTTCATTGAGGAACTGATCAAGACATTGTTCGATAAGGACATTGTCAGTGTTAAAAAAAGGAAAATGGAAATACTCAATCGGGAGTTTGAGAACCTTCTGCCGGAAACGGTGCAAGGCGTCATCATGGCACGGATTGATAGGCTGGAGGAGCGGTTGAGGGAGGTTCTTTTAGGAGCATCGGTCATTGGACGGGAATTCTCCCGACCAATTCTCGAAGAGATCATGCAGAAGGAATCACCGATGGTTCCGAGTCTCGAGGAGTTGAAATCACTGGAACTTATTCTTGAGAAGCAGGAATATCGTGAGTTGGAATATTTGTTCAAGCATTACCTGATTCAGGAAGTTGCCTATAACACGCTGCTGCAGAAGAGGAGGAAGAAGCTCCATGGTTTGATCGCCCGGGCTATTGAAAAAGTGTATGCGGAGAGGCTAAAAGAATTTTATGAGCTATTGGCGTTTCACTATGAGAAGGCGGAGGAGTGGGAAAAGGCTGCCGAATACCTGAGTCGCGCAGGCCGCAAGGTTGGCGAGATGTTCTCAAAAGAAGAGTCGAACTCATTTGCAGATCGAAAAGAAATTGCGATACAAAAGCTCTATGAGTCGGCCAGCGCAAAGCGCCCGGGATGGATTCTCGTTGGAATATTGACCGCGGTTGTTCTCTCACCCATTGTTGCATCGATGTTCTTCATGCCCTTCTATGTTGCTTACATCACCTGGAAGCTTCCTCCGGACATTGAGTTTTGCCTTTGGGGATCTGACCTCCTCGGTAATATCGCATTTTATGCATATGTACTATTTCTATTCCTTGTATATCCCTGGATGGGGTTGTTATTTACATATTTTGGTATTGTGCCGATCATAAAAGGACGCCCACGAATGTTTGATATCACTGAGGATGCCATTCGTGTTGTCTCAAGGAAAGGTAAATCGGACTCGATTCCGTTCTCAGACATTAAGGACATTTGGCTATTCGGTGCACTCGATAAGAAAAAGAGAAATTGGGAGCGGAAAATTCTGGATCCACTTGGAAGATTGCCAAGCACGACACCCTTCTCCGTAAAAATATGGTTCACGGAGGTCGTTACCAACATTTTACCCCCCTTCTCATTTGGTTTTGGTGCATCGGAAGGGGAAATTCAAATTCGAAAAAAGAAGGGATTGAATCGCCGGAGGTTATTGGTGCCGTGGTTAAATACGATGAAATGGAGCCGCGTGCTCAGCATATCTACTTCGAACCCAAAAGAGTTCTACGACCAGTTGGTGATAGCCCTCGCGAAGTGGAAAGCAGTGCATAAAACGATCGGGAAGTGAAGAAGAGGCTTTTGTTGCGCTGAGTTTCCAGCCCCAGACATTCCTGATCTGGGGCTTTTTTTAATTGCTCGTTCTGGAATAAATTATGCAAAATCATACGATTCATGTCGTATTGTTATCAGAACTGCACAGTCAGTCATCAATGGGGAGATCCAGATCCAGTGTCGATAGTGTCCACGGTGTCCACCATTTTTTCGAAAACTTTATATCGGCTATAGTTACTGTGCCACTGTTGTATTATTATTTTCTTGTTAATTACTGATGTTACGCAAAGAGACATTTTTTAGATAAAGCAATGGGCTGCAACAATCTGAGTTGTTGGAAAGCAGACTGCAGCGCTTGCATATAGA
>JAGVPT010000276.1 GCA_020052095.1 Bacteroidota bacterium
GCCTGCTTGCCGAAAAGGCTGTTCAGCAGGCAAGCGGCGGGCAGGCAAGACACGAAGAAAAATGTTTTGATTTTGTTACCTTTTGTGGAACTTTGTGACTTTGTGACTTTGTGTCTTCTGCCGACCCAAAGGGTTCCGTTGGAAAGGCATCACTTCGTGAGTGGCACCGCTTTTCGACCGGACTTCTAGGGAATAAAAAAGTGTCGGGCACGTACGTGCATTGCCCGACACTCGAACCGTGGCACTCTTCAATGGATCTTTTCTTCCTTGGTGGGAAGCTGAAAACCAAAATTTGGGGCAGGAGGTTCGTCACCGAGAATTTTTATCTCCCCGAATTTTGATTCATACTTCTCAATATTGTCCTTCAACGCGTTGAGCAAAAGACGGCCGTGCTGCGGCGTCATCACGATGCGCGCAAACACTTTCGCCTTCGGAACGCCAGGCAGAATTCGTGTGAAATCGATAACAAATTCCGCCGGTGAGTGAGTGATGATCGCCAAGTTCGAATAGATCCCTTCGGCTTCTTTTTCGCCCAGTTCGATATTTATCTGTTGCCCTTGCGGGGGCTGTGGATTGCTCATTGAAACTCCTTTTCACATCCGACCTGATCGGCCATTAATAAAACTTTTCCATTCAAAACGCTTATCCGGCACGGGTAAGAGAAGAGGGATAAAGCAATGACTCTTCATTACTCATTGCTCATTGCTCTTTGCTCATTACTCATTGTTCATTGTTAGTTCTTCCCTTTGCGTATTGCGTCGGCCTTGTCGTACGCCTGAACTGCCTTGTCTTGCATATTGAGGTTGGCGTACACTTGACCCAATAATTCCCACATCTGAATATCGTCCTTCTTATCCTGAACTATTTTTTCGAGATACGGAAGCGCCATCTTGTACCTTTCCTTGTACGACACATCGCCCTCTTTCCCTGCAGCTTTCACTCTCTCTTGATCGGCAACGCCCCAATTAACGTACGTCGCGGCGATGTTGTAGACGGCAGCGGAAAATGTCGAGTCGATCTTTAACGCTTTCTTGAATTGTTCAATCGCTTCGGAATAGGACGAATCTTTCAGAAGGAATACGCCCAGGTTGTAGTGGTCGAATTTGCTGTCGGGATATTTCCGCACACGTTCAGCAAGAAGAACGCGCGCTTCATCATTGCGCGATGCGCCGATATACGCGTTCATCAAATTCTCCGAGATCTCTGCGTCCTCGGGAAACATGATCAGGCCCTTTTTCATGATATCGACGGCCCCGTTGAACTCCACGAGCGAAGCTTTGTAGTCCGTGGAGTCGATCTTCGGTGCATAGGGAGTGGTGTACTTTATTGCCGTGACGATTTCGCCATCGACCGAAACTACTAAATTGTGCTGATTGTATTTCCATTCTTCCTTCGTATCCCCCTTTTTAGCCTTTGTCGGCTTGTTCACCTCGGACGGATTCCCCAAAAGATATTTTACGTCAACAGCTTTCATCTTTTCGTGAAGGCTTTCCAGGTTCTTTATCGATGCGAAGACCTCACGGTGAGCTTCGGTAAACTTCGTTCTCAATTCGTTTCCACGGTCAAGGTATATGCGTCCGAGAAGCTTGCAGGCCAAAAGATCTTTCCCTTTTTCAAATGCGATGGTGAGATTCACAATTGCGTTAGGAATATCTTCTTTTCGATAGTATGCCAGGCCGAGGTTTCGGCGCGTCATCACGCTTTCCGGCATCACTACTGTCGCCATCGTGAATGCAGTTATGGCCTTGTCGACATTTGCCGAGGAATCGATTGCCTTGTTAATCGCTTCTACACCTTCGTTGAACAACCTTCCCCAGGTGCCTAGTTTTGTCGACTGAATTTCCTTCTGGTGCACTGGTCCGATCGAGAGCGCTTTGTTGAAGGCTTCCGTCATACCCTGATAATCTCGCAATTCCAGCCGTACTTGACCTAGCAGGAAATAACCTTCTTCACTTTTCGGATTTTTCTCGACTTCTTTCTCAAGCTGCTTAATTGCATTTTGGAAATCTTTGCGCTGTATATACAGCTTTGCGCTCGTCAATTCTGCCGAGGCGCACTGAAAACCTGTAGTGAGAATAGCGGCAAGGATAACCGCGACGATGGCCGATTGTAGTATTATTTTCATACGATGTTCCTTTGTTGATTCTATGCTTTGTCAGTAGAGAAATGAAAAATTTCGTGAAAATATAGAAAAAATAGGCTTGATAGTCAAACCATCTTTGGAAGTTGGGTTAATGGAACAGTGTTGCCATGACGGCCACAATTATGGATATATCTTTCACTTGATTCTCGCGAATTCTATGGAGAAAGTCATCGCTTCAATTGGCATAGTGGGGTCTTTTGAGAAGTGATGCCATGACTGCCGCTATTTCAGAATTACATATCCTGGAATTGTTCCAGATTTAACGGAGAAAGTCATGGCATCACTCGGTTGGTGGCCAAAACGCACTACTACTCAATTGTCAGTAGTGTTGCATTTTGCAGGAACTGCAGCAATCAACAAGCTATCCGATTGCTTCAAGCAATCGGATAGCTCGAAACTGTGCCACTACTCAACTGTCGCATGTCTTGCTTTACCCCCGCCATTTCCGTATTTTTGTCTTGATAGACTGCTCACGACCTAAGAAATTTCCATCCGAGGCACCATGAAAAAGCTTGGGGTATTCTTCCTTCTCATCATCACTCAAGTCACGCTTGCAGGCACAGTTGTTGTCCTCAAAATTAACGGTTCCATCAATCCCGCCACGTCGGACTATATTCACGAGGGCATCAAACGCGCAGAAGAAAGAAATTCGGAGTGTGTCGTAGTGGAATTGAATACACCGGGAGGACTCCTGAAGTCTACCAGGATGATCGTGACTGATTTTTTGACGTCGGGCGTTCCTGTTATTGTGTATGTCTCACCTGCGGGCTCGCAATCGGCATCCGCCGGTGTCTTCATCACTCTTGCTGCACACATTGCAGTAATGGCCCCCGGTACGAACATCGGTGCAGCGCATCCGGTGAATATGCAAGGGGGAATGGACTCGACCATGTCGGAGAAAGTGACCAACGATGCGGCTGCGTTCATCAGAACAATTTCGGAAAAGCGGCACCGCAACATTCAATGGGCGGAAGAAGCGGTCCGCAAGAGCCTTTCCATTACGGAAACGGAAGCGCTGAAGAAAAATGTGATCGACTTCATCGCAAATAGTCGGAGAGATCTCCTCGATTCTTTGGACGGAAAGAAGATCTCCGCCGGTGAGAAAATGATCACGCTCGCAACGAAAGGAGCGGTCATCGATGTTCACGAGATGGGATGGCAATACAAAATTCTCGACATTTTGAGTGATCCGAACATCGCCTATCTTTTCATGATGATAGGAATTTACGGGTTGTTGTTCGAACTGTATAACCCGGGCGCAGTGTTTCCGGGAGTTGCCGGAGCGATTTCCCTGTTGGTTGCCCTCTACGCGTTACACACCCTCCCGATCAATTACTCGGGAATCGCACTAATCCTCCTCGGCATCATCCTTTTTCTTCTCGAAATTAAAATCACCAGCTACGGCTTATTGAGCATCGGCGGGGTGATCGCGCTATTCCTCGGCTCGATCATGCTTATCAATACCGACGCATGGTTTGAATTTCAGGAAATATCATTGGAGGTGATTATACCGACGGTTCTCTTCACGGCGGCGTTCTTTCTCTTCGCCATCGGGGCCGGGCTGAAAGCCCAGCGGCGTCAACCGACAACGGGATCGGAAGGGATTGTGGGCGAACTCGGTGTAGCTTTTACCAAGCTAAGTCCAAGAGGTCAGGTGAGGATTCACGGGGAAATGTGGAACGCCGAGTGCATCGATGGCACGGTGTCAAAGGATGGTTCGATTGTCGTTGTTGAGGTGAACGGGTTGATGTTAAAAGTAAAAAAAACTGATGCATTACAAAAGTCAACGTAAGATATCCCTGTCTCTTCGTCCTGCTTCCCAATTCTCAATTCATAGCTTGCATTGTACCGGGAGTTGGATCCCTGCGATGAAGTGCAACATCGGATGATAGTTCGTTCTTCGTCTTATTAATGAAAAGGAGTTCCCTATGGCACCCATTGGAGTTGTTTCAATTATACTGATTTTCTTTCTCATCATCATTTTGTCCAACGCGATCAGGATTCTGTCCGAATACGAGCGCGGGGTTATTTTTCGATTGGGGCGATTGATCGGCGGGAAAGGCCCCGGCCTAATTCTCCTTATTCCGATTGTTGACAGAATGGTTCGGGTCAGTCTTCGAACAGTCGTATTGGATGTTCCCCCACAGGATGTCATTACCAAGGATAACGTTTCGATCAAAGTGAATGCAGTCGTCTATTTTCGCGTCGTGCAGCCGGACAAAGCCATCGTAAGCGTGGAAAACTACATCTACGCAACATCACAATTGGCGCAAACGACGCTTCGCAGTATTCTCGGACAATTTGAATTGGATGATTTGCTTGCACAGCGCGACAAAATCAATCACGAGTTGCAGGTGATCATCGATCAACACACGGAGCCGTGGGGGATAAAAATTTCCAACGTAGAAGTAAAGCAGATTGACCTTCCGCCGGAAATGCAGCGCGCGATGGCGAAGCAGGCGGAAGCAGAACGCGAACGCCGTGCGAAAGTTGTCCATGCGGAAGGCGAATTGCAGGCAAGTCAGAAATTAGGAGAGGCAGCAGCCATCATTCAAAAGAATCCGATCGCGCTTCAATTGCGCTACTTGCAAACCTTGACGGAAATCGCTTCGGAGAATAATTCGACGACCATTTTCCCCTTCCCGATAGATTTGTTGACGCCTTTTATTGACGCGTATAAAAATAGGAAATGACGGTTGGGGACGCATATCGTAGGGGACGCATATCGTAGGGGACGCATACATGCGTCCCCTACGACGGTGTACCACATTCAAACACAATTCCATTTTCGGGGGGAAATCCATGTTCGTCAAAAAACAACGAAAACCGAATCGTCTTCGTTATTACGATTATTCTAAAGACGGAATCTATTTTATTACCATTTGCGCTGCACGGAGAAACGAATTCCTAGGAAAGATTGTAAATGGTAAAATGATCCTGAATCAGAAGGGAGCGATTGCAGAAAAGTGTTGGCGAGAAATACCGTTGCATTTTCCCACTGCAACCTTGGACGCATACGTATTGATGCCAGATCATATCCATGGCATCATATCGATAGATAATAGACTAGAAACGCCCGCCCCTCCTCTCACCGCACCGTTCAGTTATCCACGCACAAAAATGTTGATTCCGAAGATTATCCAACAGTATAAGGCTTCGGTCACCCGTAAGATCCGCGCAGGCCTTCGCGACTATTCCTTCGAATGGCAGCGATCCTACCACGATCATATAGTCCGCAATGGCCAGGCATTGGGTAACATCCGACAATACATCGTGGACAATCCGATCAAATGGCAAAATGAAGCCAGGAAAAGAAATGATAAAGGGAAAAATTATGGCTGGGTTAAAAAGACCTTGGGGTGCGCTCAAAGGGCGCGATGATGAACACTGTCGGGGGCGCTTCTTTAAAACAATGTTGGGGACGTTTCTATCTAACGACGTTGGGGACGCAGATATGCGTCCCCAACAAATCTTACGCGTTTACTTTTTCCTTTGCGCAATGCTCGTCAAACGCGCTCGTTAGATCGGCGGCGATTGCTTCGGCGTCGCGGTTTTCAATTCTGAAGCGAGGAATGAAATGCACGAGCTCGCCGTCTTTGAACAAGGCGATCGACGGTGACGACGGCGGAATCTGACCAAACCATTCCCTCGCACGCGCGGTCGCTTCCATATCCTGTCCCGCAAATACGCTCGTGAGTATTTCAGGTTTGTTCGGATGCTGAAGTGCTTTGGTGATCCCCGGACGAGCTCTTCCTGCGGCACATCCGCAGACAGAATTGACGACGACGAGGACGGTTCCCTTCTTTTCGTTCAACACCTTGTCGACTTCTGCAGCACTTCGCAATTCGCGAATTCCAATTCGTGTTAACTCATCGCGAAACGGTTGGATCATTACTGGATCGTACATAGTTGCCTCAATGAATAATTAGTAAGGAGTAATGAACAATTGTTTTTTTATTTGTATAACACTCTTTGATATTTGGGACAAAGCGAGCGGCAACTCGCTCTGTATTCATAACACTCCGACGCAGATGGGCGTTCCGCCCTGCAATAGCGTCATTCGTTCTGCACGATACGAGGAATTCACTTTCCCATTGCATTCAATGCGCTTCCTGCCTTGAACCACGCAATTTGACCTTCGTTGAAGGAATGATTCAATCCAACGCTTTGCGCCGAACCGTCGCCGTGCTTGATCTCTAACTTCAGCGGCACGCCGGCAGAGAAGGTTATCAAGCCGCGAATTGCCAGCACATCGTCTTCCCTGATGAGGTCATAATCCGCGGAATTCTTGAACGTTAAAGCCAGCATTCCCTGTTTCTTCAGATTTGTTTCATGGATGCGTGCAAAGCTTTTCACGATAATCGCACGCCCTCCGAGAAAACGGGGTTCCATCGCGGCGTGTTCGCGCGAGGACCCTTCGCCGTAATTCTCATCGCCGACAACAACCCACCCGATGCCCTGCGCTTTGTAGTCGCGCGCCACCGCTGAGAATTCTTTCACTTCTCCGCTCAGCACGTTCTTTCCTTTTCCCGCATCACCGCTGAACGCGTTCACCGCCCCGTTAAACATGTTGTTCGAAATGTTGTCCAGGTGGCCGCGGTATTTCAGCCACTTGCCCGCCGGAGAAATATGATCTGTCGTGCACTTCCCTTTCACTTTCACAAGCACGCGGAGATTTTCAAGGTCCTTTTTCTCCCACGGCTTAAACGGCTCAAGGATCTGGAGCCTGTCACTCTTCGGATCGACTCTCACTTGCACAATCGAGCCGTCACTCGCAGGCGCGGCGTATCCGCTCTCTCCCGGCGTAAATCCTCTTTTGGGAAGCTCATCGCCGGTAGGAGGATCAAGTTTCACCAATTCCCCTTTTGCATTGACGAGCGTGTCTACCAGAGGATTGAATGTAAGTTTTCCAGCGAGCGCGAATGCAGTGACGATTTCCGGACTTGCGACGAACGCGTGTGTATCCGGATTTCCGTCGTTGCGCCCTGTGAAGTTTCTGTTATAAGAAGTAATGATCGAGTTTTTCTCTCCCATCTTCACATCGTGTCGTTTCCATTGGCCAATGCATGGACCGCAGGCATTCGCGAGAACAAGTCCGCCGATATCTGTTAAAGCCTTCAACTGACCATCCCGCTCGATGGTAGCGCGGATTTGCTCGCTGCCAGGCGTAATGGTAAATTCGGATTTCGTTCGTAGTCCTTTTTCAAGCGCCTGTTCCGCAATTGACGCAGATCGTTCGATATCCTCGTATGACGAATTCGTACAACTTCCGATGAGAGCAACTTTCAATTCTTCAGGATAATTGTTTTTCTTCACGGCTGCTGCAAACTTTGAGATCGGCCATGCAAGGTCGGGTGTGAACGGCCCGTTAACATGGGGCTCGAGCTCGCTCAAATTAATTTCGATTACCCGGTCATAATATTTTTCCGGAGATCCGATCACCTCTTTGTCGGGAACCAAAAATTCTGCCACTCCCTCTGCGAGTCTCGCAACGTCGGCCCTTTCTGTTGCGCGAAGATAGTCGGCCATCCGAGAATCGAACGGGAACACTGAGGTCGTGGCGCCTATCTCCGCGCCCATATTGCAGATCGTCCCCTTCCCTGTGCACGAGATCGATTTCGCACCGTCGCCAAAATACTCGACAATTGCGCCCGTTCCGCCTTTCACGGTAAGAATGCCGGCAACTTTCAGGATGACATCTTTTGCCGATGTCCAACCGCTCAAGGCTCCAGTCAGCTTCACGCCGATAACTTTGGGGAATTTCAATTCCCACGCCATTCCCGCCATTACATCCACCGCGTCGGCCCCGCCAACGCCGATGGCGATCATACCGAGTCCGCCGGCGTTCGGCGTGTGCGAATCTGTCCCGATCATCATCCCACCGGGAAACGCATAATTCTCCAACACAACCTGATGAATGATTCCCGCACCCGGTTTCCAAAAACCGATGCCATATTTGTTCGAGACGGTCGCGAGAAAATCATATACTTCCTTGTTGTCCTCACTTGCCCTCAGCAAGTCACCTTTCGCTCCCGCCTGCGCTTGGATCAAATGGTCGCAGTGAACCGTCGATGGCACGGCAACTTTTTTTCGGCCGGCGGACATGAACTGCAAAAGGGCCATCTGCGCAGTCGCATCCTGCATGGCAACTCGGTCGGGCGCGAAATCCACGTACGACTTGCTTCGCTCTGCCGGTTTCGATAGGGTTTGAAAATTGTGGGCGTAGAGAATTTTTTCGGTAAGCGTCAACGGTCGCCCCGTGAGCCTCTTGGCATGAAGGACTTTTGTGGAGAGACCTGCATACATATTTTTGATCAAATCGATATCGAATATCATGGTAGAACTTCCTCGATGAAAGATTGAGATGGCAAATTCCTGCTATAAATATATAAATTGTCCACGTCCCCTGCAAGGAGTGGTGGTACAGTTTCGAGCTATCCGATTGCTTGAAGCAATCGGATAGCTGGTTCATTGCTGCAACTCCCGCAAAGGGATTACCTTGCACGGCAACGGTTTTTTCGCTATTTTTCTTTGTTTCTTGGAAGAAAGAAGATATGTGATGAGCGAATCACCCCATACTGAGTCTGATGTACTTGAAGATGTCATCGACGAAACGAAGATAAAAGAACCTGCGCGGGCGATATTGTTCAACGATGAGGTCCACACATTTGACGAGGTTATCACTCAAATTATCAAGGCGCTGAAGTGCGGCCGGGCGAAAGCGGAATCATTGACGTGGGAGGTCCACAACACCGGTAAATCGTGCGTCTACACCGGCGAATTGGGGCGATGTCTTGAGATTACCCACGTGCTCGAAGAGATCCAACTGATGACTCAAATTGAAGTCTAACCAGGAGGTTTGGAATGAATAGAAGAATTGTGGGACTATTATTGGCTCTCTTTGCGCTTCCGGTGTACAGTCTCGCCAGCGAGCTGATCCACTTCAAAGACACGACAACGTCGTGGGCCAACGTTATGTCGCTCGCATCAAAAGAGAAAAAGATGATCTTTGTTGATGCTTATACCGATTGGTGCTCGTGGTGCAAAGTTATGGATAAAGAGACTTTCACCGATTCTGCCGTGGCAAAATTTATGAACGAAAAGTTTATTCCGGTGAAATATGAAATGGAAACCGGTTTCGGCGCGGCGATGTCTGCAAAATACCGCGTCAATGCTTTCCCGACGTTCCTTATTTTCACGCCCCACGGCAAATTGGTCAATCGTATCCTCGGATACCGCAAGTCGAAAGAGTTTCTCGAGAAACTCACAATCGCCCTCGATCCCGCCAAGCATGATCACCTGACCGGAATTTCCACGGCGCTCGACCCGGGATTTCCGGAATTTTACAAACAGTCCTTCTTGAAACGCGAAACCCGGCAGAAACCCGACAGCGCAACTGTGAACGCCTTTCTGGCATCGGCGAAAGATCTTTCCGGCGAAGTCGCGTGGTCGGTGATGTATCGTTTCAGTGCGTTGCTATCGAAGAAATACACGGACTTCATCTATCAGAACTATGACCGACTGAAGAAGATGTACGGAGCGAACGATGTCGAGAGTGCGATCAATGCATTCTTGACGTCTGACCTGGCTGGCGCAATCAAGGCGAACGACGAATCAGCGTTGGAAAAGATCATGGCTGCTTCGCAAAAACACTTCGACGAACCTGTCGCGGAGATGCGGCTAAATTACAGAATGAGATTCTATCGAGGAACAAACCGCTGGGTTTCGTTCGCTAACCTTATCGACAGCGTCAAGAATTCCGGCGACAAACTCGACGAGAATGCGATGAACAGTTACAGTTGGGCGATCTACGAAAAATGCGACGACAAGCAGGTTGTCGCCCGCGCCACGAAATGGATGGGTGAAGTCGTCGAAAAGAGCCCGAAGTATATGCTCCTCGATACGTACGCCGCGCTCCTTTTCAAGAACGGCGAATTGAAGAAGGCGAAACAATACGCCGAGTTGGCAATATCCACGGGAAAGAAGGAAAATGAGGACGTCAACGAAACGGATTCGCTGCTAAAAAAGATCAATGCCTCGCTGGAAAAGAAGCCGTAAACATAAATGACCTCACGCGAAATTAGACAATCATTTTTGGATTTCTTTGCGTCAAAACAGCATCGCATTGTGCCGAGCGCACCGGTGATTCCGCACGGCGACCCGACGCTCCTCTTCACCAATGCGGGGATGAATCAATTCAAGGAAGTCTTTCTCGGTACCGGCAAACGCGACTATACGCGGGTTGCTGATACGCAGAAGTGTATCCGCGTGAGCGGCAAGCACAACGATCTCGAAGAAGTCGGCCGCGATACGTACCACCACACGTTCTTTGAAATGCTGGGCAATTGGTCGTTCGGCGATTACTACAAAAAAGAGGCGATTGCGTGGGCGTGGGAATTGTTGACTGGGGTATGGAAGCTTCCAAAGGAGCGTTTGTGGGCAACTGTTTACAGGACAGACGACGAAGCGTTCGAGCTGTGGAAATCAGTCACCGACATCAATCCATCCCACATTCTAAAGTTTGGCGAGAAGGACAATTTCTGGGAAATGGGAGAAACAGGCCCGTGTGGTCCATGTTCAGAAATACATATGGATCTAACTATGAACGGTGACGCAACCGCTTCGCTCGTGAACGCCGGCACTCCCCAGATGATCGAAATCTGGAACCTCGTCTTCATCCAAAATAATCGTAATGCGAAGGGGGAACTGGAGAATCTTCCCCTGAAGCACGTCGACACCGGCATGGGATTCGAGCGAGTCTGCGGCATTATGGAAGCGATGAAGCAGAACTTCAAGCGGCCACCGTCGAATTACGATTCCGACGTTTTCACTCCGCTGATCAAGAAAATTTCTGAAATTTCCGGAAAACCTTACGGTGGAAACGACGAAGCCGATGTCGCTATGCGGGTTGTCGCAGACCACATTCGTGCTTTGACCTTTGCAATTGCCGATGGCGCGACTCCCTCGAATGAAGGGCGTGGGTACGTCCTTCGAAGAATTCTCCGCCGGGCGACGCGTTTCGGGCGAAATCTGGGTTTGCACGAACCGTTTCTTTTCAGACTGGTGGACGTACTGGTGCAGGCGATGTCGAAGGCCTTCCCTGAGATAAAAGAGAACCAGCAGCTTATCGAACGAATCGTTAAGGGCGAAGAGGAAGGTTTCAATCAGACACTGGATCGAGGTTTGGAGATATTCGAAGGCGCTGTGAAAAAAGCGGTAAGCGCTGGCTTGAAGGTCTTAGGCGGTGATGATGCATTCAAACTGTACGACACGTTTGGCTTCCCGCTCGACTTGACACAACTGCTTTGTTCTGAACGCGGAATGACGGTGGATGTCAGCACCTTCAATCAGTTGATGGGTGAACAGAAAGATCGTTCCCGCGAATCCGGAAGATTGGCCGGCATCCCTTCCATTTTGAAATTCATGCAAAAGGATTCAACGATCCAATCATCCGAGTTCTTAGGATATGACGAATTAGAAACAAAAGCTTTGATTAAGAGTCTCGCTGAGGGATTTGTTGTGCTTGATAAGACTCCCTTTTACGGAGAATCGGGTGGTCAGGTCGGGGATACGGGCGAATTGGTGTACAAGGATAGGATAATCCACGTGATCGACACTCAAAGAGATGGAAAGGTAATCGGTCACAGAGTAGCTGAAGTAGTTGGAGAAGCTTTTGCTCGCGTAGTCACCGCAAAAGTAAATAAACCTCGCCGTCTCTCCATCATGCGCAACCACACCGCGACGCATTTGGTTCATGCTGCATTGAGGAAAGTGCTTGGCACTCATGTTCATCAGGCAGGATCTCTCGTTGCGCCGGAACACCTGAGATTCGACTTTGCACATTTCTCAAAAGTGAGCGAGCAGGAACTTGCTGCAATTGAAAATATCGTCAACGAGAAGATCAAAGAGAACATTCAGCTCCAGCATCATCGCAACATTCCATTTGCGACGGCGCAAAAAATGGGCGCACTGATGTTCTTCGGCGACAAGTACGGCGATACGGTAAACGTGGTCGAATTCAGTGAATTCAGTAAAGAATTTTGCGGCGGCACCCATGTGAAGAATACCGGCGAGATCGGCTTCTTCAAGATCCGGTCCGAAGCGAGCAGCGCCAGCGGCGTCCGGCGCATCGAAGCAATAACCTCCGATTACGCCGTTGAGTACTTGAAAATCCAAAATACAACGTATCGGGAACGGATTGAACTTGCCTACCAACTCATCGACGAGATCCAGGCAGTACAGAAAGAAATCCTTCGTCTGAGCAACAGCTCTTCCCCGCTAGCTCAAGAACTCAATCTCGACATTGAACTTCGAAAGCTCGAGCAGATTCCTGAAACGCCGGTCGCGATAGTCACCCAGAAACTTTCGCAGGCATTTTCTGACATTCATCGAAATTTCCGTAGGCTGGAAGATTACATCCTCATGTTGTCGGAAAAGAAGAAATCATTCGAAAAGGAATTGGCGAAGTTCAATCTCAAGTCTGCGGCATCAGATATCGATGCGCTTATTCGGAATGCAACTCCGGTGAACGGATTCAAGCTCGTCGCATCGAAAATTGACGCTACCGATATGGAGGCGTTGAAATCAATCGGTGACACCCTGCGCGCGAAAATCGGAAGCGGGGTGGGCGTACTTGCGTCTATCATAGACGACAAAGTCGCACTTGTCTGCGTCGTAAGCGACGATCTGATAAAATCAAAGAATATTCAAGCAGGAAAAATTGTCGGTGCGATTGCGAAAATCGTCGGCGGGGGTGGTGGCGGCAAAGCTCATCTTGCCACCGCGGGGGGCAAAGACGTTGGGAAATTGGATGAAGCGCTGACGAGCGTTGCAGCAATCATTCATGGAATGATCTAGCAACCTTTTCAAAAAAGAAATCTTGTGTTTCAATTTCCCGTGTGATGCTTCGACGCGGCCGCGACAGTCATCCTGAGCAAGCGAAGCGCGTCGAAGGAGGCTGTCGCGGCCTTGCTCAGCATGACTGGCTGTCGGACAAGCACAAGAATATTTATTTAAAATGGCTCTCTAGCACCGCACACTGAAATTTTGTTTCTCATTTTGTGATTTTTACTTTCACCCAGTGCTGTCCAAAACGTTTCCGATCATGGTCAGAACCATCATAAAGTGCTCGATTTGGACAGGTTTCTAAGCGATTTCAAAAGTAGCCACCTTGATA
>JAGVPT010000215.1 GCA_020052095.1 Bacteroidota bacterium
ATCTCCTCGACGCAAGCGTCGAGGTATCTTGGTTGAATAAAAAATCCGATCGTACTTTATGACCCCGATGCAAGCATCGAGGAATTCTTTAGATTAATGCCTAGGAAGGGCACATTGAATAGACTTTTGTAGATATTTTTGTTCGTAGAAGCGGAATGTGACAGATTACAGGTCATTATGCCGCTCATCCCACCGAATTGTAGGCGCCTCAATACTTAGCAAATGACTTTTAAGATTTACGGAAACACACTCCGTGAATCTATCTTTGTTCGAAGCGAACCAAGTCTTCAGTTGGCGAAGACACCGCACGCGCGCAAACTACGGCATTGGGATTGTCTAACGCCGCAGTTTATATATGGTCCGTTAGAACGCAAAAAACATTGCGTTGTTACACGAGTTATGTGCCAGTTGCTCAGGCACAAAACGTTCAACAAACCACATAAGGAGATAGATATGAAAAGACCGGTGTTGTTCCACGGGCTCTTTTTTGTGCTCGTTTCATCCCTGATCGGTCTATTCCTTCTTGTAACGCCGACGCTTATGTCGCAGCAGATCGGACCTGAAACATTTTTACCTATGGTTTCTGCCTCTCACGTTGGTGAGAGCCTACAGCGACCGCTCCTCTTTAAACAAGCGATCTTCTTCGAAGATTTTTCCAATCATACATTTCTGGCAGCAGAAGCACAGGCCGAAATAGTTTTCGCAAGGATGGAAAGTTCGCAGGAGAGAGAGCACGATCGTGTTATTGCATCCGAGGTTCAACCGGTGTACCCGTCCCTCCAAATAGTTGGGTTCGGTGATTTCAATTTTTCAGCCACGAATGAGACCGGCTCCAAGAGTGGTTTCAGC
This sequence comes from Bacteroidota bacterium, assembly GCA_020052095.1. Taxonomy (GTDB): domain Bacteria; phylum Bacteroidota; class Ignavibacteria; order UBA10030; family UBA8401; genus JAGVPT01. Next base: position 850 of record JAGVPT010000215.1, read on the forward strand.
GAAGGGCAATTCGTTTTGCATTTTGCCAGTGCCTTGTCCCAGAAGATGAGCTATTTCGGTGAACTCAGTTTCACAGCAAGAGCTGACGCAGGAACCGGCACTCCTTTCGTTCCGGGATTTAACCCGGAAGTGGAGCGCGCTATCATCCGCTTCGACCAGAGTGATTATTTCAAAGTCTCTCTCGGTCGTTATCACACTCCCATCAACTGGTGGAATACGGCGTTTCACCATGGCCTTTGGCTTCAGACAACGATTGGTCGTCCGGAAATGACAAGGTTCGGCGGTCAGTTCATTCCCGTGCACTTCGTTGGAGGGCTGATTGAGGGGACGCTGCCGGCCTCCGGATTGAATATCAACTACAATCTTGGATTGGGAAACGGACGCGGTTCAGTCATCAGCAGGTCGGGAGACGCCGGGGATAATAACAACAATCGCGCGGGGCTCATCAATCTCTTCGTCAAACCTGACGCGCTTTTCGGATTGCAAGCCGGGGGATCAGTGTACAAAGATAAGATCACGCTAGCGAGCGGCCGCGAGTTTGATGAATGGATTGTGGCGGGACACTTTGTCTGGCAGAAAGAGGACCCTGAAGTCATTGCCGAAGTCGCGAATATCAATCACGCCGATGTTGTTACAAGCACTTCCTCCAACAGCCTCGCGTATTACATTCAGATTGCCTATCGTTTTCCATGGTATGAAGATGTTTTGAAGCCCTACATCCGGTATGAATTCATTGACATTGCTTCAGCCGATGAGGTTTTCAAGACAGTTCCCGGCTTGAAGGGAATCATAGCGGGAGTGCGTTATGACATATCGGACTTCGCCGCGCTGAAAGGTGAATATCGGACATTCGACGTCCCGGCAAGGAGACTGTCGATGGTCTATTCTTGCAATCAAGTTTTACATTCTAAGGAAAGTACGAACATGATGAATCTCATGACCCTCCGCAGAAGTTGGAAGTCTTTTCTGTCCGCTGGTTCGCTGCTTGGTGCCCTCTCCGGCATTGCGTTCGCTGGTGATATTGCGATTGTTGTTCATCCTGATGTGCCGGTAGAGAATCTCAGTTTCGCCGAGGTTCGAAAACTTCTTATGGGAGATAGGCAGTTTTGGAATTCTGACCTCCGTGTCACTCTCCTTATTCGTGCTCCTGTCGCGCGAGAGCGTGATGTTGTTCTGAAAACCATCTATCAGATGACGGAGGCACAATTTCGGCAGTACTGGATTGCGAAGGTCTTTCGCGCAGAGACGCCTGTCGGGCCGAAGATCGTCTACTCCGATGACATGGCAGCTGAACTTGTGGCACAGATTCCGGGCTCGATCGCCTTTGTCGAAGCATCGCAGATTCCCAAGGGGGTCAAGGTGTTGAAGATCGATGGTCATTTGCCCGGTGAAAAAGGGTATCCATTCCATTAGTCAAAACTCATGACCATTCGGCGGCGATTGACGGTCTCCTTTCTGGCCATACTGATATTGTTTGGCCTGAACCTGGTAATCTACTTTTGGAGTAGTCAAAAACGTAGTGCCTCAGTCGAAGATCTGCGCCTCGCTATTTCGCGTCAAATCCTTGTTGCCTCTATCAAACAGCAGCTCAACGATATTCAGAAGCAAATTGCCTTGCTCAGTCAGATAACTGCTGAAGTAGCGACGGGCGGTGGAGATCCAGAACAAGTTGCTCAATTCAAGGCTCAGATTGATTCTATCGCTGAAGAAATAAAGGAACTGCAGGACATTGCTACTGCCGACGGAAAGCCCAAGATTGAGACATTCGAAAAAGATTTCAAAGCCCTCGGTGAATCGTGGAGAGTTTTCTACGAGAATTTTGGATCGAATACGGTCAAAGCCATCACAGAGCTTGCGATACGTGGAGATCCCCTCGGTCAACGCGTGATCCAACGGCTCGTGCCGCAGTTGCAGGAAGATGAAAAGGCAAGAGTTGAACGGTCGAGTGCCAGCTTCTACGCAATTGCACGCCTGACAAACCAGATGACCATCCTGATATTTGTTATTTCAACTCTTGTTGCGGTCATCGTGGCGTACAGAGTTTCCAGTTATCTCGCGAGAGGCCTCGGCGAATTAAAGGGCGGCACGGCGTTGATCGGTGCTGGGAATCTCGATTACCGAATCATTCTGAAGGGCAACGACGAGTTGGGAGATTTGGCGCAAGCGTTCAATGAGATGAGCGTGAAGTTACAATCGGCGCGCACAGAGCTGGAGAGTGCCAATCGCGAGCTCGAGCTGCGCAACAAGGAAGTTGAAAAGCAAAAGCAAGTTTCTGAGTCCCTCCTCCTCAATATTCTCCCTTCACAAGTGGCAGAAGAGCTGCAGAAAAATGGATCGGTCGACCCAAAGTACTTTGAAGATGTGACCATTCTCTTTGCAGACATTGCGGGTTTTACGCTTGCCACCGAAAAGCTCGCAGCGGAGGAGCTTGTGTATCTCTTGAATGATTACTTCACTGCGTTCGACCACATCGTAAAACGGTACAACCTGGAGAAGCTCAAGACAATTGGCGACAGTTATATGTGCGTTGGCGGATTGCCGGTCCGCTATCCATCGCATCCTGTCGATGTTGTGATGGCCGCCTTTGAGATGATCCAGGCAGTCAAGGAGCGTAGTCGGCCAGACTCTCTCACTCCCTGGTCAATCAGAATCGGTATCCACACGGGATCTGTCATTGCGGGTGTTGTGGGGATCCAGAAGTTTGCGTTTGATATCTGGAGCGAAGCAGTTAATCATGCATCGCGCCATGAATCGAGCGGTGTTCCTAGTCGTATCAACATTTCTGAGCGGACGTATTCAAGAGTGAAAGACTTTTTTGAGTGTGAGCATAGAGGGAAGGTCCTCACTAAAGACAAGAAAGAGGTCGATATGTACTTTGTGAATGGCATTCTTCCTACTCTTCTTGATGATTCAAAGCAAATCCCACCTACCGCTTTTCTGCGACGCTATAAAGTCTATTTCGAAAAGAACCCTCCAGATTTTCCGCCTTTCCTAATCAACTCCAACTTGGCGGAAACCAATTCGAGCCAGAAGATTCGAACCGATCCTGCCGCGAAGGTGGCAAACCGAGCGGCGGGGTCTGTCTGAGGACTATATCTAAGATCCCCTTCCTCTGCGAAAGAAAGGAAAGTGGGGATGAGGGTTGGGCAGACCGTCCATCTAAAGGCGTATGCCAGAACGACACCTGGATTTGGACCAATGAAATCGCGTCTGATGGAAAGACCATACGATTTCACAATGGAGTCAAGATGGTCTCCTCCATCAAGTTCACCATTGAGAACAAGATTTCCATCAACGCAGACCGGTGGATGACCGTTGTGAACAGGATTGGAACGAAGATCGAGAGAGCTATTTACTTTCAATCAAATCGCCGGAACTTGCCAACGGCACATAACACGCCGTACCATGACGCTCGCTCATTTGGAAAGGAGTAACGTGGTCGCTCACTGACAAACGGAAAGTACGGTCGACAATTTCGCCGCGCAACAATGAAATCACCAAAGCATGCAACATCACCACACGCGCGATGAGCTACGATAAACAAACTGCAAATCGCCGCAGCTTAGCCTGGCGGCCTTCCAGTCCTCAACGGGGGTTTTCTTATGACAAATCAACTGTCTGAAGCGAGGAAAACTACCCTATCTGCACTAGCCATCGGAGTGCTGGCCGGAATTCCCTATTTCTTCGCCACACCGAGAGTCCAATCAAGCGAGCCACCATATACAATGATGGTTTTGGCTCAGCTGATATTGTTTGTTGGAGGAATCGCCATCGCCCATTTCTGGCGTCAGCGGCCTATGACAATAGCCTTGCTCCTCCTCGTTGCCATTGAGCTACTCGTTTTGGGTCGGATAGTAGTCGATTCCATAGCCGATCCACGATCACACAGTATGGCTCCATTTGAATTCGTGGTTGCATTCATACTGTGCGCTCCGGCTTCATTCTTGGCACCATTTCTTGGTCAGGGTATACGATCGATGCGAGAGAGGCGCAGATCTTAATCGATGGAATGATACTCGATGGTCGCGATTTTCTTGAGCGAGTCCGCAGGCATGATTCTTCCATCATGCCGGCGAAGGTTTGCAAGGGAGATTGAAATGGTGAGCAAGTCTTGCGCCGTCACAGTGCCGAGATCCCCCCACACTGAGTGTGCAACTTTTATTGTCAAAGTCCGGAAATATGGAGTGTATGGTTGCAGCCAGTTTTCGGACTGCAGTATTTGAAGCATCTCATACAACTCGCCAATGAGACCGCTCATCTGCTTCTCATTCTTCTCGTCAATCGCCAGGGTATCGGGCAACGACAATCTCATTGTGAAAGTTTTTCTGGACGGGTCGATGATAAACTCGCGTAACTTGGCAAGATAGCGCTGATTTTCATTGTTCATGAGTTCAATTCGAAAGATATCAGTTATATCGATTGTCTCGCCTTTTCGCAATCCGTCCGTCTCCCGCCTGACTTTTTCAGTAACCTTATCTCCTTTTTCCTGATCGATCGACTCCGCAGTGATGTTTGCAAGCCGGTTCTTCTTCACTGCGTGTTCACGGTGCAGCAGATGTTCGATCGGCTTGTTCGATGTTTCGCGATGAGTCTTCTCTACGATGAAACGGTTGTACTCTTCCCTGAATTCTGCATCTTTCCGGCGAAGATAATTGTTAAATAAAAGTGATTCGCGCAGAAAATCTTTCACGTCGTCAACCTCAAACGCTTCTGGTGGGTGAAGCGCAATCCGAAGTCCTACAATAAATACCAATAGCATAAAAAATAAATTGTAGAAGAGATAAACATTTTCATTAACCGCTTGAATAGTGATCAGGACGAAGTTCAAAAACCAGTCGAGTAAACAAAAGAGCAATGACCAGCCAGCAATAAACCCCGTGGCCCGGCTCAGTAGGGAATGCTTCATCGAGCTGAGTACTATTCTCCGGAGCACGAAGAGAGATGCGTAGGAGATAACTAATAGAATTATGTCCGCAATTGGAGAGAGCATAGGATGGCAAAAGTGTGTTCCATAGTAGCGAGCGGCAAGAAGAGAATCAAGTAGGTGCAGGCTAGAGCAGTGGGTTCAATTGACGAAGAATCAAAAGACCCCACCACCCGGGGGTATAAGGGCTTGAAATCCTAGTTAGGCTTTGCTACATTGGAATCCGCGCGCCATCATTGACCGGCGTGTGGTGTGTTGGCGGATCTATCACAAATAGGTTTGACATTATTTGTATCGACCTCCAGCTCTGTATGCGTAAAATATCCCTGCGCATAGTGAAGTTCTTCTCCCGCTTCTTTATCATGAAAAAGAATACCGTCTTTTATCTCTTATTGTTGATCTGCTTCTATTGTTCATCTGGCCTGGCCGAAATACCTTGGGGCTGGTGCACTCTTTTCCCAAGGCATCGTCTCGTTCCACCGTTCACTGCGAATCCCACCGCGCATCAGTTCTCCGCTGGAGAGATCTTGAAGAACAGAAATGTGAGCGTTTCAATGGGAGGAATATTTTCGCTCGTCGACGTGCATTGGGATTGGTTCAACGCACAATTGAGCGTCGGTTCATCAGTGTACGCATATCTTAATCCTCCTTCATCGGTGAACCTTGTCAGCACCGATTTCTATGTCGACTTTGTCATGATTGACGTCCCCTTGACAGAAAGGTTGACGCTTCGAGTCGCACCGGGCCACACCAGCCACCATTTAAGTGACAACGCGTTTGAAGCTTCTAAACTGGAAAAATCGTTAAACTACGTTCGGGATTATTGGAACGTGTTCGCGATCTATCGATCGGAGGAGTTGAGAGGCTTCCTGTATGGCGGTGCGTTCTATAATTATACCTATCAAATAGGGAGAGAGATAAACAAACCCTGGTTATTTGAACTTGGCGCTGAATTGTTTCAGACCCCCATTGCAACTGGCATCGTCGCATATTGTGGAATTGACGTCAAGTTCCGCCAAGAATCCCATTTCGCGACAACGCAGAACTATCAGCTCGGTGTCAAGTTTCTGAATGATGAGGGCTATACTGTGCGGCTTGCGTTGGACTTTCGGACTGGCATTGATGAGCGGGGGCAGTATGTGCGAAGCCGGGAGAGGTGGGTGATGGTTGCCGCGTACATCGATATCTAGAAGTCCGGTCGAAAAGCGGTGCCACGAAGACACAAAGTCACAAAGTTCCACAAAAGGTAACAAAATCAAAACATTTTTCTTCGTGTCTTGCCTGCCCGCCGCTTGCCTGCTGAACAGCTTTTTCGGCAAGCAGGC
>JAGVPT010000066.1 GCA_020052095.1 Bacteroidota bacterium
AGAAGAAGAAGAAGAAGAAGAACTCATAGTGATAGACGACATTACAGAGCGCAAGCGCGCTGAACTGCAAATGCGACTGCTTTCATCTGCTGTTGAACAAACAAGCGACTGTGTAGTCATCACTGACCGAGAGGGCACCATACAGTATGTGAACCCCGCATCTGAGGAGCAGACCGGCTATTCCAGAGAAGAAGCCCTTGGGAAAACGCCGAGAATCATCAAATCGGACAAATACACACAAAAGTTCTATGAAAAACTTTGGCAGACGATTCTAAGTGGTGGGTCTTTTCGAGCAAGGCTCGTCAATCGCAGGAAGAACGGCGAGCTATATCACGTGGAGAAAACCATAACCCCACTGAAAGACGAGCACGGAAACATCACCCATTTCGTTGACACCAGCAAGGACATCACCAAGCATATAAAGTCAGAGGAAGCGCTTCAGAAACACGATGATCGTTACAAGACGGTCATCGAGAATATTTTCAAGTTTGTCCCGGAAGGAATTTTAGTGTTCACCGACAAACTAAAACTCTTCAACCGTAACAAAACGTTTGAGGACATCGTCCGGACATATTCTTCTAAACTTGGATACACAGACCAAGAGTTGGCTGAAATAATTATTGCAGAGACGAAGAAAAGATTAACGGGGGAAATGGGTGTCCATCCCCTTGGGACAAGCACAACCATCAGAATTCAAAAAAAAGCAACTAGACAAGGAGCTTAATCATGACCACGCATTCGACAGAAGAACTCATTCTAGAATTCGACGTCGCAAGAATACTTCTTGCAGAAGAAGAAGAAGAAGAAGAAGCGAGCTATGTCGTCTCGCTGAAAGACATTACCGCGCAAAAGACCCTTGAGGAGCAACTGCGCCAAGCCCAGAAATTGGAGAGCCTTGGAACGCTTGCCAGCGGCATCGCCCATGATTTTAACAACATCCTCGGCATTATCATGGGTCATTCATTCTTGCTTGAACGCTTGAAGTCAGATCCAGTCAAGCTCTCACAGAGCATCGACGCAATCGAAAAAGCAACACAGCGGGGTGCAGCACTTGTTAAGCAACTCCTTACTTTTGCACGCAAAACCGAGGCAGTGTTTGAATCGGTACTCGTGAACCAAATCATCGAAGAGGTTGTGAAGCTCCTGCAAGAGACGTTTTCGAAAACAATTAATGTGAGAAGCGATCTCAAAAGAGATTTGCCAATAATCGTTGCGGACTCAAATCAAATTTATCAAGTCATGATAAATCTGTGTGTGAATGCCAGGGACGCGATGCCAATGGGTGGAACTCTTTCCATAGCGTCTACAACTGTTGAAGGGGGAGCGCTCAGTTCCAAGTTTCCCAGAGCTACAGCACGAGAATACATTTTGCTTCAAGTCTCCGACACAGGCATGGGAATGGATGAAGTAACCAGGCAAAGAATCTTTGAGCCATTCTTCACGACAAAGGGCGTGGGCAAAGGCACGGGTCTGGGTCTTGCCCTCGTTCACGGCATTGTTGAAAATCATCATGGCTCTATCAACGTTGCAACTGAACTTGGCAAAGGAACGACTTTTAGCATCTATCTTCCTGTTGAAGAACGACCTATTGAAAGCCACCGAACCAGCAAGAAGGCGATGGAGGATGTACCTGGTGGGACAGAAACCATTCTGCTTATCGAAGATGAAGAGATGCTCGGGGAACTGGCAAGAGCCTTTCTTGTCTCGAAGGGATACACGGTTTTGACAGCGCGGGATGGCGAAGAAGGAGTCGAAGCTTTCTCACGTCATCAAAAGGAGATCTCGGTGGTCGTAACGGATATGGGATTACCAAAGCTTGGAGGCGAAGATGTCTTCAAAAGGATCAGGGCTATAGATCCCAAAGCCAAGGTAATCTTGGCAAGCGGCTTTATTGATCCAGAGGTAAAGTCGGAGATGTACAAGGCTGGGGCAAAACATTTTATTCAGAAGCCGTATTCACACGACGAAGTTTTGCAAAAGGTTCGTGAGGTTATCGACATTAAGTAGTAAAGGGGGGTGCAACTTCTGCGCCAAAGGTCGACGACTCCCCGCGGGCCTATCGACCTCGACGAGTCGAGTCGTCGACCGTAGGGTCGTTCTACGAATCTATCTACGATTCTACGAATCGTAGATTCGTGGAACGATTCGTAGAATCGTAGATGGACGACTCGTTGAGCGCATCAGCCTCCCCGGTCCTTTGGACTGGCTGAGCACAATAGGCTTGTTTACGACACTCGATTCTTTCATATTGAATCAATGGTACTCGTTCCATCCCGTTTGCTGTAAATGGAATTGGTTTATCACAGCAGCAAACGGGACGGCGTAAACACGCCATACGTTGAAGGAAAAAACCGGCAAGTCAGAAAAATGTTCGAATCAGTTGGTCATCCGGTGGTGTCACTTCAGCGCATTTCAATCGGACCGCTACGCTTGGGCTCCCTTCCCGCCGGCGCATCTCGGACCTTGACATCGAACGAAATTTCTCAATTACGGGAGAGTGTCTCCTGATGCCGACGCTTGAGTGCAGCATTGTCGAAGTATGTGTGTTTTGTTTCTCAGACGACGCACCGAAGTATCTTCTTTTGCACCGCTCAAAATCGGATAAAATCTATCCCGATACGTGGCAGATGGTGAGCGGCTCAATCGAAGGGAACGAAACCGCGCTGCAAGCGTCAATCCGGGAGTTGAAGGAAGAAACGGGCTTCGTGCCACAGAAATTCTGGCTCGTCCCTCATATGAACACTTTTCTCAACCCGAAGAGGGACGTCGTTCACATCTCGGCGGTGTTCTCGGCAGAAGTTTCAGCCGGCTCCCAGCCTCTCTTGTCGAAAGAACATTACCAATACGAGTGGTGCTCGTTGGAGCAGGCAAAGCAGCTTCTGGTCTGGCCAGGGCAAGTCCAAGCATTAAACATCGTTCATGAGTATATTGTGCAGGGCAGGCTGGCATCGTTCCTGACTGATATTCCAAAAGATCTTTGGTGATACGATTTTATTTTCTTATACTACCTTGTTCTTTGATGGCGTTGGCACGTCTCTCCCCGGATGTAACCTTTCAGCTTCGCGTGCCGAGGAATTCTTTCGGAGCGCGACGAACATAGTGTTGATCTCTTTTCACGCATCCTCATTACCCTAGAAGGAGTAGCCCGTGAGTTTATTAGTCGTCGGTTCACTTGCACTCGATACAATCGAGACACCGTTTGGAAAAACAAAAGAAACACTTGGCGGATCTGCGGTGTATATTTCTACAGCGGCGAGTTATTTCGCGTCGCCGGTGCGGTTGGTTGGCGTCGTTGGCGGCGATTTTCCGAAATCTGCCATTACATTTCTCGAGGAGCGCAATATTGAATTGGAAGGACTACAGACAATTCAGAATGGCAAAACATTCCGATGGTCGGGTAAGTACCACTATGACCTAAACATGCGCGATACGCTCTTCACGCAGCTCAATGTGTTCGAAAAATTCGACCCTAAGATTCCGGAGGTCTACAGAAAGAGCAAATACGTCTGCCTGGGGAATATCGATCCCATCCTCCAGCGAAAAGTACTTGAGCAGATTGAGAAACCGAAGCTCATCATCGGGGACACAATGAATTTTTGGATCGAAGGGAAGCGCGATGAACTGATGAAGACGATGAAGCATTTTGATGTCCTTATCATCAATGAGTCCGAAGCAAGGCTTCTTACGCAGGAACCAAATCTTATCCGGGCAGGTAAGAAAGTGATCGGCATGGGGCCGAAAATACTCATCATCAAAAAAGGGGAGCATGGTGCTCTGCTCATCACTGACAGCACAATATTCTCGGCACCGGCCTACCCGATGGAAGATATCTATGATCCAACAGGCGCGGGAGACACGTTCGCCGGAGGATTTATCGGGTGGCTGGAAAAAAGCGACGACATCTCTGATGAGAATCTGAAAAAAGCGGTAGTCTACGGCAGCGCGATGGCGTCGTTCTGTGTGGAGAAGTTCGGCGTCGATGGTTTGCGCGAATTGACGTACTTGAAAATTCAAGACCGGTTCCGCTCCTTCAGGGATCTGGTGAAATTCTGACCTACTTTTTTCCCAGATGAAAAGCATTGAGTGGATTGGCGGCAAAGTTCGATTCATCGACCAGACAAAGCTTCCCACCGAAGAAATCTTCATTGAGACCGATGACCTCGCGGTGCTTTCGGATGCGATTCGAACACTGAAGATCCGCGGAGCTCCCGCCCTGGGTGTTGCAGCGGCATACGGTATTGTTCTCGCCACGCAACATCTTCGCACAGAAACTCTCCAGGAATTATCGGACGCTGTCGACCGCAGTGCGTCGCAAATAGCACACACTCGGCCGACGGCGAGGAACTTATTCTGGGCGTTGGAACGAATGCGCTCTGTCTGCCGTCTAAATACGCAAGAGAGCGCCACACAGATTCACCAAAGGCTGCTCGATGAGGCACTCGCTATTCATACGGAAGATAGGGAAATGTGCGCCGCCATCGGGATGTACGGCGCGGAAGTAGTCCCCGATCCGGCTGTGATTCTCACTCATTGCAACACCGGCGCACTTGCAACCGGTGGTGAGGGAACTGCGCAGTCGATTATTACGACGGCGTTTGACCAGGGGAAGAAGATATCCGTGTATGTTGATGAAACGCGCCCGCTTCTTCAAGGTGCGCGGCTGACGACATGGGAATTGCAAAAAAAAGGAATTCCCGTTACGCTCATTACCGACAACACCGCCGCTTTCGTTATGGCGAGGAAGAAGGTTGACCTCGTGGTAGTCGGCGCAGATAGAATTGCGGCCAATGGCGATGTAGTGAACAAGGTTGGGACATACAATGTCGCAATAATCGCAAAGGAGCATGGCGTACCGTTCTATGTCGCGGCTCCGACCTCGACGATTGATTTGGGATCAGAGCACGGCGGATTGATTCCGATCGAGGAGCGGGACCCGATTGAGGTCACCGAGGGATTCGGCCGGCGTACGGCTCCTGAGGGTACCAATGTCTATTCACCAGCATTCGATGTAACGCCGCATCCCCTTATCACAGCTATCGTTACAGAGCGTGGGATTTTGCGGCCGCCGTTTTTCGATTCAATTCGATCGGGATTGAGAAGAGGAAATGAGGGAGCCGTATGATTGTCTCCACAGACGCCATCGTGCTTCGGTCGATGAAATACGGCGACACGAGCAAAATTGTGACGCTCTATTCAAGGAAGTACGGAAAAATCCGGGTGATGGCGAAAGGGGCAAGAACCTCAAAAAACAAATTCGGCGCATCGCTCGAACCGATGGTACATTCATCGGTCGTGATGTACAAGAAAGAGCATCGCGATTTGCATCTCCTTTCCAATTGTGAAATTGCCTCGCCGTTCTTGGGACTCAACGACGACGGTGGAAAAATGGCTATTGGCCTGGCGATGATCGAGCTCGTGAATATGGTGATGCACGACGAAGAAGAGAACCAGCCCATGTACACGCTCCTCCTTGAATCGCTACGGGCAGTTGACGAGTCGGGTAGGAATCCAGAAAATATCTTTTTCGCGTTTGAATTGCGAATGGCAGAGATCTTCGGCTACGGGCTCAACATTCAGCGCTGTGCGCGATGCGGCCGCAGTCTGCTCAACGAACAGGCAACGGCATTTGCGTATATCTTATTGGCAAGCGGTTCTGGCGTATGCTCGGATTGTCACAAGGAACATAACGTCGGGGGAGTGAAAGTCTCGCTGGGTATACTGCAGTCGCTGAGCCGGTTGAGTGCTGCACCGATCCGATCGATTTCCGATGAACCGATCTCCCGCTCAATGCAGGGCGAGATGCTCGCGCTGCTGCAGACATATTTGAAATATCATATTGAGGGCGTGCGAACGTTACGATCGCTTTCATTGTTTACAAATGTATAATCCATTTATCATACTTCTTGAGGAGGCTGTAGTGTTATGAGAAAATCCGTTTTTGCAGCACTATTTTTGATCGTGATCGGAATAATTTTCGGGGCCATCTTAGTCTCCAACTTTGATGGAGTGGACATCGGGCTCGCCCAAAACAAATCGGTGAAACTTGGTGCCGATCGAAGTCCGTCGAAGGCGAATGCCGAACTGAAAGCGTTGAATGAAGCGTTTGTCAATGTCGCCAAAGAGGCCACGCCTCCGGTCGTCTCGATCGTCGTCACGACCAAAGCAAAGAAGGGACAAGGGAAAGAGTTTTTCCATTTCTTTCCCGATTTCAAATTCAGAATGCCCGAAGAAGATCAACAGACACAGGGGGCGGGTTCCGGCGTTATCGTAACCTCCGAAGGGTACATCCTCACGAACAACCACGTTGTGCAAGATGCTGATGAACACGGCATCGAAGTAGTGCTGAGCGATACGCGGAGATTCAAAGCAAAACTTGTTGGAACAGATCCGTTGACGGACATTGGCGTCATCAGAATCGATGCGAAGGATCTTCCAGTAGCAATGCTCGGCAACTCGGACGACGTACAGGTCGGTCAATGGGCGATCGCAATCGGAAATCCGCTTGCGCTGACTTCTACGGTCACTGCCGGCATCATCAGTTATCTCGGAAGGAATATTCAGATCATTGGCGACACATATGGCGTCGAAAACTTTATTCAGACCGACGCTGCAATCAACCCGGGCAATAGCGGCGGAGCGCTTGTGAATATTTATGGAGAGGTTATCGGCATTAACACCGCGATCGCAACGACAAATGCTCGCTATCAAGGATATGGCTTTGCGATTCCGATTAATCTGGCGAGGACCGTCGCCGAGGATTTGATTCTTCATGGGAAAGTCGAACGAGGTTACATCGGCGTTTCCATTTCGGCGGTCGATGCGACAGTTGCAAAGGCTGCGGGATTGGAGAAGGCACAGGGAGTGATGGTGCAGGACCTGGTCGAAGGAGGCGCGGCAAAAGATGCAGGCATCAAGGAAGGCGATATTATTCTCTCCGTCGACGGGAAAAGCGTGAAAGCTCCGAACGAACTTCAATCGCTCATTGCCGGCAGACATCCTGGCGAAAAAGTGACGCTGCAAATCTGGCGCGATCGAAAGGCAATAGAGAAATCTGTGAAGCTAAAACCTCGTGCCGATAAATCTTCGGTTGCTTCTAACGTCGGAGATAACCAAGATGAAGACGAAATCTCGGACGAGAAATCATCAAAGCCTGTTCAATTTGACGCACTCGGATTCACCGTGGCGAAGGCGGAAGCAAAAGTGAAGAGAGAGCGAAAAGTTGAAAGCGAGATCATGGTTTCAAAAGTTAAGCGGTATAGCGAGGCTGACAATCGCAAGATACAAGAAGGAGATATTATCGTGGAAGCGGACAGAAAAGAAATAACATCCGTTCCTGAATTTGAAAAGATTGTGAAGTCGAAGAGGGCAGGTGACGCGCTCATGCTCCGAGTAAAAGGTGCCGATGGTACGTCGCGGTTTATCGCCGTACAGATTCCCAAGGATTAGCGCAACTCCCTTCTCACCATTCTGAAGAGTCCCTGTGATGTTTTGCAGGGACTTTTTTTGTATATTGGAAGAGGGAGTAGCCGTTTTCTGGGGGCAACGGTTAACGATTAATCATCGAATAAGCGAAAGGTAATCAGGTGTGATACGCTACTTTACATCGGGTGAATCGCACGGGCAGGCTTTGGTAGGCATTGTAGAAGGGCTTCCAGCCGGCATAGAAATCTCATCCGAATACATCAACCGTCAACTCTGGCGGCGTCAGCAAGGCTACGGCAGGGGCGGGAGAATGAAGATTGAATCGGATCATGTCGAGATTCTCTCCGGTGTTCGGTTCGGAAAGACTCTTGGCTCTCCTATTTCCCTCGTTGTGCGAAACAAGGATTGGGTCCATTGGTCTGATAAAATGGCCGTAGAAGGAAACGGGAGAGGAATTGAGAAAATTTCGACACCGCGTCCGGGTCATGCGGATTTGGTTGGGGCGGTCAAGTACGGTTTTGATGATCTTCGCAATGTTATCGACCGCGCGAGCGCACGCGAGACCGCGATGCGGGTTGCGTGCTGCACCATCGTCCGAAAGTTCCTCGAAACATTCGGCATCTTTATTGGAAGTCACGTACTCAGCATCGGTACGGCTGAGGTGCGGGATCGTAGAAATATCGACAAGCTCATCAAAAAACTAACCGTCGCATCGTGCGGTGGATACAAAGTGGCGGAAGAAGCAGACATGTCGACTGTGAGGATTTTAGACAAGCAGATTGAACAGAAAGCGATCAGCGCGATCAAGTCCGCAAAGAAAAAGGGAGATTCGCTCGGAGGGGTCTTCGAAGTGATCGTAACGGGGGCGCCGATGGGACTGGGAAGTTATGTCGAATACGACAGAAAACTTGACGGCCAATTGGCTCAAGCTATCGTATCGATTCATGCGGTGAAAGGAGTCGAAATCGGAAGTGCCTTCGCGAATGCAACGATGTTCGGCTCCGAAGTGCACGACGAAATTCAGCTTGGGAGGGATAAGAACATTATTCGTCCGACAAACAGAGCTGGCGGACTTGAGGGAGGCATAACGACGGGTGAGATGATCGTCCTCCGCGGCGCCATGAAACCAATTTCCACTCTTGCCAGGCCGCTCCGGTCGGTAGACTTGAAATCGATGAAAGCAGTCCCATCGCGGTACGAGCGTTCTGATGTTTGCGCTGTGCCGGCGTGTTCCGTCATCGCAGAATCTGTCATTGCGCCTGTACTGGCAAACGCTTTCCTGGAAAAATTTGGCGGCGATTCAATCGAGGAAATTAAAAAGCGTTACAAAAAGGGGAAATAGGCATAGCTCACCTTGTATATCAGCGGTTTTGGTCCTTTTTTGCCCACCTGCGAATAATAAAAAAGTACTTGACTTTACCCCCCCCGTCGCTAACTTTGCATCACACGAAAGTAAGCTTGATTAAAAAAGTTACATAAGACATGTAATAGCTTCTTGGGGGAAGTAATGGTGATTGCTTAAACACAATCCCAGTTCTCACGCGCGCTGTAACCGACGCGGGTGGAGGCCTGGGATTTTTTTTATTGTAGAAGATGAAATGGTGAAGACTATGAAAAGGTTCGGTTGTCACTTGTTTCCCACTCTTTTACTTTTGAGTGCAGCAATTGCGCAACAGCCGCAGTGGAAATTTGCCAATGGACCGTATTGCGGCGAAGTGCATAAATTTGCAATTGATCCTCGACAGACAAACATAATATACGCTGCAGTTACAGGTGGAAGCGGTTTGTACAAAAGCACAGATGGTGGTACCTCATGGTATGATATAGGACCACCTGATAGAGAAACCGGCTCTCTTCAACCGACCGTTGCTATTGATCCCGTAAATTCGTCCACTGTTTATTACAAAATCTCGATGACTTTCACGGTTCCTCGTATTGTAGAAGCTCAATAGAAATGTCAGGGAGAAGTGCTACCCGAAGGAAAGACAGAACGAGCGTAGCGAGTGGAGTCTTTCCTTCGCCCGCATCGGGAAAGATCAACTCTATGCGACAAACACAAGTGCAGAAAATGTTACATCAATTCATTTGATAGAGCATAATAATGTGTAAAATCATATTACAATCATTCATATCCATCGCCGTTGTTGTTTTGTTTTCATTTGTATATAGCTGTAAGGACGATGCAACATCTCCATTGAACGGTGGACATCAGGTACGGGTGCTCAATCGTATTTTTTTTATTTCAAATCGCGAAACGCCTCGATCGTTTCAGATTTATTCAGTGAACCCTGATGGAAGTAACATGTTAAGAATAACTTATCCAAAGGATAGCATTAGTTACTACTATGCTGTATGGTCGCCTGATTTAACAAAAATGGCTGTAGTATGGGACTATTCTGACTACAGAAGAAGAGAGTTCCCTATGATGAGCATGGCGGACAGCAGTGGAAATTTACTATATCTTTTAAGTAACGTGTGCTACCCTGCACCACCAGTTTGGTCGCCTGATGGAGGCGAAATAGCGTTTTCAGTTCCAAAAGGTTATTTCGCGGTAGTCCCTCAGGTTTTCGCAGTCACTGCCGATGGAGGTGTAACCCGACAAATAACCTCTTTTCAACTTTCCAGCCCCGTGGATACAAGTGCGATGCTGTATGCGTGGAACAAGCGAAACGAGCTTTATGCTATTATCCATTTCGACTCAACATACTACGTTTCTCCCGGTCTTAAGGGCTCTGTTATGTGGGGTTCCCTTGCACAGTTAGATTTTTCGGGCAGGCTTGTACGAAATATCTTTTACGACGGAATCAAGAAACCCTGGCATGCTGATATTGCAGCTACAAGTGAAAAAGTTGTCTGTAATTACTGGCGATATGGATCAATTACCGGCTTGCTGATAATTCCTGGCATAAACCAGTCACCTTATATGTTGGGCAATGAATTATTTTATCAAAAGGATGGAAAAGTCTACGGCAGAGTCGTTAAATGGTCGCCAAGTGGCGATAAGATAGCTTTTTCGATGGGTATAGAAGCGAACAGGACTTCAAAAACGTTTCACAGTATTTATCTCTCAGGCCCCTTTGGGACCGAGACAAGTCTTTTGGTGGGTGATTCAGCCACAATGAACTATGTGATTGATTGGAGATAGGCGATGGAACAGACAAGGGGAAAAACTAAGTATATTATCCGGGCGCGTTCACCCCCATTACGAAAAGAAAGCCCTCCCCCCGCTGCTTTCGCAAAATACTCCTGCCAAGGATTTTCTTGAAAAGCCATCAATTGGGGAGGGCATTTTTTGTTCCAAACAATTGTACTTATTTAATTCCTTTTCGGGTCTAATACCCCGAAGTTTGCTTCGGCTTTTTGAATGTGATATTATGGATGGGTGAGTAAGTACATCGATAAGAGTCATAACGTATCGGTGCTTTTGTATCACTTGGTATGTCCTGCGAAGTATCGTCGGTCAGTGTTCACAGAACGTGTAGACCAGGAGTTAAAAGCGATTTATCTGGAGATCTCACAGCGATACGAGATTACGTTTGTGGAGATTGGAGTAGACAAAGATCACGCACATTTTCTGATTCAGTCAGTACCGACGATTAGCCCAAGACAAATAGCACAGATTGTCAAGAGTATCAAGGCGCGCGAAATTTTTCAGCGAATTCCAGAGGTGAAGAAATTTCTCTGGGGTGGAGCGTTTTGGACAAGTGGATACTTCATCAACACCGTGGGTCAACAAGGGAACGAGAACACGATTGGAGAGTATGTGAGAAATCAAGGTCACGAGAACGAGCATAAGCGGTTACATCGTGCACAACTCTCCTTGTTTTGAGCTGTTAATACCCCGCAGCTTGCTGCGGGGATGCTTTATTTTACATTTTATAACCAAAAAAGGAAAATGACAATGAAAACGAAATATTTTCAACGAACAATACTTTTGCTTGTTCTTTGCCAAGGCCTACTTTTTTCACAACAGGTAAAAATAGAGACTGTCAGAGATAGATTTGGGAAAGAGGTTGTAGTAGAAAGAAATGTTGTATCGAAAAGCATATATAGAATCTCCGGTATTGGGCTTAACGTAAAAGACTATGGTATCTCTGTGGACCAATTAACTCTGCCGATAGTTTCTATCCTTGTTTCCCAAATTATTTCTGATTATTCAGATATTATGGGTTTGCCAGCAGAAAATTTTAAACTTCAAGACGTGATATCTCGAAGTGGCAAATGGTATGTTTATTGTTACCAAATATTTGCAGACATACCAGTCTTCGGAAGTGACCTGTGCTTCGTGATTGAGAAGCATGGGAATATACTGGAGTGACCCCCGAAAACCGGACATGTAGTTAGGCTGCTTTATGTGAATGAAATTTGTCTTCAAATTCCGCTGGTGAACAGTAGCCCAACGACGAATGAAGACGTTTGATGTTGTACATTGTTTCAATGAACCTTCCGATATTTTCTCGCGCTTCGTTTTCCGTTTCGTATTCGTTGAGA
>JAGVPT010000097.1 GCA_020052095.1 Bacteroidota bacterium
CGGTTATGGTGAGGTTCTTTAGGCACCGTCAGACGAAAGGGACGGAAACAGACAAGCCGAACCTACAGCGGCAGCAACCAGTTCTCTACTCTACCCAAGATTTTTAGGTCCCGAGGTGCTTTGATGGCACGGCTACCCAACAAAGAAGTGCTCTATAAAACATTCGGTGATTTTCTCCGTTTATGCATAGTGGAGAACAAGTCGCTTCTGTGGCCAGATAAAGAAGCCTGGACTTTGCATAATGTTCAGGCAATCAAACGGAGAATGGTTGATGCGCCTCTGTTCGGGAACGATCTTTCGTTTGAGGAGAAACTTCAAAAACAATTGGCTGGTGCTGAACCCAGCCTATGGGCCATAATTTGCGACATTTACTACGTGTATTTCATGCCTTCGACATTCATAACGCTCGAGAGAAAACAAAGAGATATTCAATGGGCAGCAAGTCTTGGAGGTTTAGTTCCACCGGACGCCAATAATAAGATATGGGAGGCACAGAAGGCCGGTTTCACACGAACTGGTCAGAAATACCATTTTAAATATACACAGTTCTGGTTGATCCTGTTATTCGCAAGCCACATTAAAGAACATGGGGATCCGGAACGGGTCGTTTCTAATTATAATGAGATGCAAAGTCTACTTGACGGCATTCTTGACAAGATTCCCAATAGGATTGATCGCGCGTACGATATGCGTCATGCCATTCTCTACATGACGTTCCCGGATAACTATGAAAGAATCATAAGCACTCGCGATAAGAAGAAGATTATCGAGGTCTTTCGGCATGCTGTCACAGCGTCGCTACCAGGTGATGTCGATCAGGATCTTTATGAGATTAGAAAGAAACTTTCCAAGAAGTATGACAAAGACGACAGGGCATTTGATTACTATATTGATCTAAAAGAAAACTGGAAACCTAAAGATACTACCCCAATACAGACCGAAAATGGACCGGTAACGGTACCGGAAGAAGAAGCTGGCAATATTGAAGTTCGCGAGGCGCCGTCTGAAGCAACAGAACATACCAAAATTCAGTGGCTTCTTCTGAAGCTCGGCAATGACATGGGACTTGATGTCTGGGTTGCGAGGAACGATAGGAACCGTGAATATGACAGCCAGAAGTTCATCAACCTACCTCGCTTTAAGAAAGATATTCCATTAACATTCGATGAGGCGTCGAATCGCACAATTAAACTAATTGACGTGCTTTGGTTGAAGGGTAATGAGATAAAGGCTGCTTTTGAAATTGAAAGCACGACCTCTATCTATTCAGGCATATTGCGACTTGCCGACCTTATTGCGATGCAGCCGAATATTAACATCCCACTTTATATAGTAGCGCCAGAGGATCGGCGCGATAAAGTTATTGATGAAGTGAACCGCCCGGTATTCTCAAAGTTGCCGAGGCCAATGTCACAGATATGTAAATACATATCATTTTCAACCTTATACGAGCGAATTCCCAGCGACGCATCTGTAATTAAATACCTGAGTCCGGATTTTCTAGAAGAATTAGCCGAGTCGTGCGACGCTGCAGAATAATGGAACTAGGAGAGTAATGTCAAATTACAAGACCATATAGGGCGGTGGTCATTCCCCGCGAGTTTTAGCTGTTGCTCGATCAGTGAGTACGGCGTGTCGACTCTATGGACTGTTTTTCGATGTTGATACAAGAATGTTTGCAGGAGATTCGTTTCTGAAGGGGCATATTAATGATGGCAGGAAGCAAAAAATACGATAAAGCAAAGAGAGACCTTCCACTCGTCGCTGAAGAAGAAGCAATTTATCTAGCGCGAGTAGAAGGCACATTGCATGATGTAACATTCCGTCCTAGGCTAATTGATCTTTTCGCTGGTGCCGGTGGTATGACCCTGGGATTCACTAAGTTGACCGGTCACAGTTTCGAACCAGTTTGGGCCAATGATTTCAACGATTATGCTGCACAGACTTACAATGCGAACTTCGGCAATCATTGTACTGTAGGCGACATAGTTGATATCTTAGAAAATCCTCGAACTAAAATACCCAAAGCCGATGTAGTAATCGGCGGACCTCCGTGTCAAGGTTTCAGTCTTCTCAATAAAAATCGCGAGGATGATCCCCGTAAACAGCTCTGGCGTCCTTTCATGGATATTGTTGAAAGGTCAGGTGCTTCTGTATTCGTAATGGAAAATGTTCCGCAGCTTCTCGATTCATTCGAACATGATGAAATAATCGGAATCGCGGAATCACTTGGCTTTAAACTACGCTGGGCGAAGTTATGTGCTGCTGATTACGGAGTACCGCAAGTCAGGTGGCGTGCCTTCATTGTAGGTTGTAAGTTCGCAGACCCGGGTGAAGTGTTTCCACCTAAGAAAACGAATTACAACATTAACAACGGACATCGCAGGGCCTTTACGGAGGAATTCGATGCATATATTGCCAATCCTTCGCCTTGGAGAACCGTACACGATGCGATAGCCGATTTGCCGCCGCCGATTGATACAGAAATCCGCAATGTCTCACCTCCGCTCGATCTTCACTTCGGGCGCACGCCTACATCGACGAGCATGAAGAGATATCGTGCGATACCGAAAGAAGGAATGAATAGATTCGACCTCCAGAAAAAAGCTCCTCATTTGACGCCGGCATGTTGGATACGCAAAACATCCGGTGGTACCGACCTCTTCGGAAGATTATGGTGGGAAAGGCCGTCCGTCACTATTAGGACGGAGTTTTTCAAACCGGAAAAGGGACGATATTTACACCCCGTGCAGCACCGGCCTATTACTTTTCGAGAAGCGGCGCGGCTGCAGTCTTTCCCAGATGATTTTATATTTAGCGGTTCGAAAATTGAGATAGCAAAACAGATAGGTAATGCTGTACCACCTCTCTTAGCCGCACGTATTGCAGATAGCGTATACACATTGCTTTTGTCTAAGGAAATATACCGATGCCGGATGTCTTCAGCAGGAAAAAAAGAAGCTGGATTATGTCGAGAATTTCGGGCCGCGATACAAAACCTGAAATAATCGTTCGAAAAACTCTGTATCGCATGGGTTACCACTATCGCATAAACGTTCGCAAGTTACCTGGAACGCCAGATATTGTATTATCGAAGCATAAAAAAGTGATATTCGTGCATGGCTGTTTTTGGCATGGGCACCAATCGTGTAGAAAAAAGGCATTACCGAAAAGTAACAAGGCATTTTGGGTGCAGAAGATTGCGAATAACAGGGAACGGGATAAACGCGCTACAAGACAACTGAAAAGATTAGGTTGGCAAATATTGACAATCTGGGAGTGTCGAACAAAAGATCTAGAGAAGGTAAAGAATGCACTTGAGAGATTCATGGAGTCATGAGGGAGACAGCGGATGCCCAGACGACCTAACCAAACGACGCCGGAAAAAATAAGAACGCAACTTGTTGAACTTTTAGAGCACTTTGAGGATCAGCTAAAGAAAGGCGATCTTCGCAAGAAGGTGTTATCCTTAGTACCCGCCTTTCATCTGTTGCGTGATCTCGGGTGTTCTCTGATGCCGAAAGAAGAGGCATCCGCTGCACGTGATAGGATACTCGCATATTTTCGAAAGTATCCTTTGGTTGTGATTCATGGTGATGAATTCATGGTGGTCTCAGGAATTCAGGATTGGCCTAGGAGGATAAGAGAGCTGAGGAATGAGTATGGCTGGTCGATTGCCTCCGGTGTCACTGTTCAGGAGATGGTTGACGAGGAGGAAATAGAAGTCAAAGTTATAGGTGGCGCTAAGCTTAAACCTGAGGAATACATTCTGCTGGATAAAAAGCAGGATAGGGAAGCTGCTTTGCGATGGAAAATCGCTAATGACATCCGTAAAAAAGATGGGGGTGTGCACGCCAAAGTTCTTGCGTTTCTGCGCAGCAACATTGGCCGTCCGGTAACGGGAGAGGAACTCAGATACGTATCAAACGATAAAAGCGAGTGGGCGCGCCGTGTGCGCGAATTAAGAACGGAGCAAGGGTGGCCGATCTTAACACGCAATACCGGCAGGCCTGATTTATCAATTGGATCGTATTTGTTGGAAGAGGATAGGCAGAGTCCGACGCATGATCGAAAAATTCCTGACCCCGTTAGGCGTTCAGCGCTCGTCCGTGACAAATATACTTGTCAAAAATGCCGTTGGACTTATAAACAATGGAATCCTTCCGACCCGCGTCACCTAGAACTGCATCATAAAGAATACCATGCAAAAGGCGGCGAAAATAAAAAAGAAAATCTTATTACTTTATGCACTGTTTGTCATGATGACGTCCATCGCAATGAGTAGTGGCCGAAAATGAATATTTTAGGATCGGGAGTTCTTCGCGGGGCAGAAGGAATCTTTAATATTAAACCGAAGTCAAACTTAAATACTAGTTTGCGAAGATTGCGCGAAATAAAGCAAAGAGAAGTCAAACGTGAACTGAAGCGCCTTGGGTGGACCGTGTTATATGGCAAAAGCGATATTTACAACGAAGGTTAGCCCTAGTTACAAAGATCTCCCAGAATTAATGTACCATTTTCCAAAGACCTACTTGCGGCAAGCTACAGCGACAATTGGTGATTGGATTGTTTACTACGAGCCGCGTCGAGAGGATTCTTCACCCGACGGCCGCGCAGGCCGCCAAAGCTATTTTGCAACGGCCCGAGTAACTCATATTACAGAAGATCCTTCTATGCGGGATCATTATTATGCATTCGTCGATAACTATATAGAATTCTCGATATCAGTCCCCTTTAAAGTCGGTGCGGATTATTTTGAAAGCGGCCTTAAAAAAAGTGATGGTTCAACCAATAAAGGTGCATTTGGAAGAGCCGTCAGAATTATTAAGGACGAGGAGTATCAAACCATTGTTGCAGCAGGATTCTTGAAAGTTGATGAAGAAATGGCGCGTGAAGATACGGAGCACTATGTAAACGCCGATGCGCAACGCCCCATCATTCAGAGAATTGAAGAGCGGCCGTTCCGTGAAGCAGCATTTTCGCGTACAGTTAAAGAAGAATATGGGTTGTGCTGTGCAATGACAGGGATGAGTATAAAGAACGAAGAGGGCATTTTTGAGGTAGAGGCGGCACATATTAAACCAGTTAGATTCAATGGTCCAGATTCAGTACGAAACGGAATCGCGCTCTGCCGTACTGTGCATTGGATGTTCGATCATGGCCTTGTGTCTATGGCCGACAGCGGCGATATTATAACGAAAGAGATTATACCGGACAGAATATTTCAACTTCTAAACAGCGATGGAAAGGCGAGGTTTCCTGATAATCAGATGTCTGCTCCTCATCCTGTATTCATGAAGTTTCACCGCGAGAGTATATTCAATTCGTCGAATACTCGTTGAGTTGTCCATGCGAACATCATAGGGTTCGGTCTTTTTTTACATTTCCGTTTTTATAAATAGTTCAAGCATGACACGCCTCTTCCGCCTGAACATCAGTGGCCATGTCCATACTATTTGAACATCTTAGGAACATCTTAGGGTCACCCATTTGAAGGCTCCCCGTCAAGCAAAAAAGCCCACCCATGACGAGAAAATGAAATTTTCTCGCCGATGTTTATGCAGTCATCGATTTCC
>JAGVPT010000230.1 GCA_020052095.1 Bacteroidota bacterium
GAGCTTTGTTGTGGGTTTTTGGTTGACACTGAAATCTACACAACTGCTTTGAGGCTTGCACTATTTTAAACATAAGGTCTGAGCAAGCGGAGCGCGTCGAAGGGCGCTGTCGCGGCTTTGCTCAGTATGACTCTATTCTCTGAAACCACAATATCATTTATTTGAACCGGCACTAGCTATCCGATTGCTCAAAGCAATCGGATAGCTTAGAAATAAAAAAGGCAATCCTCGTTTCAAGGACTGCCTCTATTCGCGATGGGCCTAATAATCTTCACTTCGCTCGCTTCTCGCGGAAGTAGTTTTTCAAATGAGTCCAGTAGTGCTCCTTCCATCCATCTGCGAACGACGAAGCCAGGGTTGCGGGGACATCGGAGTGGACCATTTTCAATTCCGTGCCGCTCCCCTTCTTCGTAAATGTCAGATCGAGTGTGGAAGGCGGATATCCATCAATCCAGTCTGTGGTGATCCATTCCTGGACGATGCGTTTCCCTTCAACAAGCTTCAGATTTTTCCCGGTGACGTATCCGTCCCAGGCTGATATCTTTCCGCCCACTTTCGGGTCACTCGTTGCCTTTCCGCCGGTAAAAGCGGAATGCTTTCGCGCGTCCATGAACGCATCGTACACTTCTGCCGGTGTTGCAGGGATCGTTACCTTTTGTTTTATCACTTTTGTTTTCAATTGTTTGGATCTTGGGCTGCCAGCTTTCATGATGGCCTTCTCCTTTGTTTACATTCAAGGCTCACCTGCGGTTGGTCCGTAGATCGACGGCTGATGGTCATTGAACATTTCAATCTTCACATGAAGTTTCTCCCATTCGAAAGTGTCCGACACCTAGACGATTATGGGAGACCAATCACTGCATACTAAGTATGGCGTCAAATCAGAAAAGGTGTCGGACACTTTGGCGGCGTCACTGCCAGCAGCCGGCAATTACCGTTCCGCACGACGGACACTTACCGTTCACAATTCTGTTGCTCGCCACGCGGAAGCCCCATCGTTCGATGAGAGTTGTTTTACACAACGGACAAAATGTATTCTCAGAATCTCCGACATACCCGGGACGATTCCCGGCATACACATAGTGCAGACCGGCCGTGTGGCCGATCTCCCGGGCATGGAGCAATGTGTCGGCATCGGTGTTGTCTCGGTCTGTCATCTTGTAGTCCTGATGGAATGCAGTAACATGCCACGGAATATCGGGCGAAACAGAGGCAAGAAAATTGGCGATATCTTTCAGCTCATCGTTTGAATCATTGAATCCCGGAATAACAAGCGTGACGACTTCCAGCCAGATGTTTCGCTCATGGACCATCCTTATTGTATCCAAAACATTCTGGAGTGCGCCACCAAGCTGGGAGTACGATTTTTGCCGGAATCCTTTCAAATCAATTTTATAAAGATCAACATATGGCTGGATGTAGTCGATCACTTCCCGCGTTCCGTTACCATTTGATACGTACGACGTTACCAGGCCGACCTTCTTTGCCAACGAAAAAATCTCCACCGCCCATTCGCTTGTTATCAGCGGTTCATTGTACGTGCTCGTGACAACTCTCGCGCCACGCTCGAGAGCAAGATCGACGAAGGCTTGGGGGGTCATGGCTTGTGGAGTTGAATCAGCGAGAGGATCGCGCAACACTTGTGAAGTGATCCAATTCTGGCAGTACGCACAATGGTAGTCACAGCCAAGCATTCCGAAGCTCAGCGCTTTCGAACCTGGGTAGGCGTGGAAGAAAGGCTTCTTCTCTATAGGATCAAGCTGGAGCGAGCCGACATATCCGGTCGGTACGAAAAGGGTGCCGTCGCGGTTAAATCGGACGCGGCAGATTCCATCTTTGCCGGGAGGGATTTTGCAGCGGTGGCCGCAGGCAAAACAACGGACCCAGTTGTTCGGCATTTGCTCGTACAGTACCCCCTTTTTTGTCTGTTCCGCGAGCAGATCTTTCAAGACTGTTCCATCAGGCATTGCGCCGCCTCTGTTTAAATATAGATGAGTCCAAGGTCGATTGCAAGCATTGGAGGTGTCTCAGTTTGAGTGAGACTTATCAGCCCTCTTCTTTCTCTGATGCCAGAGAAAGAAGCAAAGAGAGCTTTTCGGAATCGGAACCCTGCGATGCTTGCTCACGCACCTTCCGAAGAAAACGGCTCACACAAGCCTCCCCGCAAGCCAGCCGTTTTCTTAACGCACGCATCGCCTCCTTCGCACATCGCCGCCGATTCCGATCTCATAATCTCAGCATTGGTCCTATCACATCGAAATCGTCGGGTGCGCGGCGGGGGAGGATTCAATCGAAGGGTTTCAATTTCGGTGCTCTGCTCCAATGCACCGAATCTTACTTCGCTTGACGCACCGAAATTGTCGGCATGGGCGGCTGGGATTGAATCCGAGCTTATCCCGAAGGGATCCCCTTGGGACGATTTCGACGGATTTCTTTGGTTACTTTTCCCGCAACTACTAAAAATATCAAAGAGCGGGATCCCGTACAGCGGGACTTTCCTGGAAAGAAAGTAACAGCGTCCATCAGGATCGGTGGCACAGCAACGAGACACCAGCCAAGCATTGTGGATTACAGGTCGCAGAGTCAGTTATCAGGAACCGCATGCTGACATGCCTTTTCCTCTCCCTCTGGAATAGTCTTATGATACGAGATACCGAAATAGGGGGAGTCATGGCATCACTTTTCACGACTCCACTATCCCTGTTCGATGGCAATTTCGCCCTAACTAACAAAATCCAATTGCAAAAAAGGAAAAAATACCTTATGTTTCTTCACCAAAAGATCAAAACCAAAAATAACACTACCCGTATTCTCCATTGTGCTCCGACTATTCCCCAACGGAGGGGGTTTTGTCTAATTTGGCGCAGAGGCGCCATCCTTGAGAGGTCGACGAAAGCGTTCAAAATCTAGTTCTCACTGTTCGTACTTCCAGTTGCTGTGATTTTTTTCCATTGACTATTCCCGAAACAGTTAAAAACAGAATACTCTTAATGGTGAAGAGTTTTTTATCGAACGCCATAATACCATAACGTGACGATGACGTCTCCCGAAAAACACGAGTTCAAACGCGCACTGAATCTGCTCGATTCGACAACCATCGTCATCGGCTCGATGATCGGGTCTGGCATTTTCATCGTTTCGGCTGACATCGCGCGTACGATCGGCTCGCCGGGTTGGTTGCTCGTGGCGTGGGTGCTGACAGGCGTCATTACACTCATCGCTGCGCTGAGTTATGGCGAGCTTGCGGCGATGATGCCTCATGCCGGCGGCCAATATGTCTACCTGCGCGAATCATACGGTCCGCTTATTGGATTTCTATATGGATGGACTTTATTTTTAGTGATCCAAAGCGGAACGATCGCCGCCGTTGCTATTGCGTTTTCGCGATTTACAGGAGTATTCCTCCCCTGGTTTTCTCCCGCCAATTGGATTTTGAAGATCGGCACGTTTGGTCCGTACCACATGCCCTTCGGATCGATGGGTCCCTACAACGTCGGTCTCCACACGCAAAACCTCCTTGCGATCGCATCGATATGTTTGCTGTCGTGGGTCAACACGAGAGGAATTCATGAAGGCAAGATTGTTCAGAACATTTTCACTTTCACAAAAACGGCGGCTCTTCTTGGTTTGATCCTGATTGGGTTCATTCTAGGAAAAAATGCGGAAGCGGTGGCGGCAAATTTTTCGAATTTTTGGAACGCTACTTTCACCCAGATTGAGAACGGGCAGTTGAATGTTCGTCCTCTCATGAATATGGCGTTGTACAGCACGCTCGGAGCCGCAATGGTTGGATCTCTCTTCTCCGCTGATGCATGGAACAACATCACCTTTACGGCGGGAGAAGTGATCAATCCGAAGAGGAACATTCCGTTGAGCCTGGCGCTCGGAACGGGAATCGTCTCGGTTCTCTACATCCTCGCAAATATTGTCTACCTGAACGTCCTGCCGCTGCACGGATCACCAGCCGGTGCAACGGTCGCCGAGCGTGGAATTCAATTCGCCTCGTCCGACAGGGTTGGAACGGCGGCAGCGCAAGCGATCTTCGGCGACGGCGCGGCGTTTGTGATGGCAGGTCTCATCATGGTATCGACGTTCGGATGCAACAACGGCCTGATCCTCGCGGGTGCGCGCGTCTATTACGCGATGGCAAAAGATCGGCTGTTTTTCAAAAACGTAGGCGAACTGAACGTGCATAGTGTCCCGTCCCGCGGATTGGTGACCCAGGGAATTTGGGCGAGCGCCCTTTGCCTCTCCGGTACGTACAGCGATCTTCTCGACTATGTCGTCTTTGCCGTACTTATTTTCTATGTACTGACTATCGCGGGCTTATTCATTCTGAGAAAGAAAAGGCCTGATGTGGAGAGACCATATAAAGCGTTTGGATATCCTGTCATCCCCGCTCTCTATATTATTATCGCGAGCTTGATTTGCGTTGATTTACTTTTTGTGCGGCCGAATTATACGTGGCCCGGATTAATTATCGTGTTGTTGGGCATTCCGGTCTATTGGCTCTGGCACAGGGAGAAAATAGACACTGCGTCGTGAAATTCTAAAGAACTACTTGAGTTGACCGTTATCTTCACTCTGTTTGAAACTTCGCCCCTCCGATCCGTTGTGGACTTCGCAGAAGGTCCCGGGATAGGAAAGATAACGGTCAACTTGAATAACTAAATACACTCACTACACCTTAGATGTAAAGAAAGGATCTCTTCGAGAAGTATGGAACTCACCCTAATCCTCGGAATAAGTATTCTCGGACTTTTATTTGCATCCTATCTCATCCGCGACGTGCTAAAACGCGACACGGGAACGGAGAAGATGCAAGAGATATCCAATGCAATCAAAACCGGCGCGGAGGCATTTTTGCGACGTCAAAATAGAACGATCGCATATCTCGCCGTTGCCCTTGCAGCGCTTATTTATATTTTGTACGCATTTGTTCGCGCGCACAACGAGCATGATCCGGCTAGCACCGCTAATCTCGCATTGTGGACCACCCTCTCATTTGTTCTCGGCGCTGCGTGCTCCGTGGCGGCTGGATACATGGGCATGTGGGTCGCAATCCGTTCGAACATTAGAACGGCAGCCGGCGCGATGAAGAACATGAATAGCGCCCTCCAGACTGCGCTGCGCGGCGGAGCGGTCTCCGGATTCTTCGTCGTTGCAATGAGTTTGCTCGGCGTTGCCGGACTCTTCAGCATCGTGAAATATCTCGGCGTTACGGAAGATGTGACAAAAATTCCCCTGCTGATTGTCGGCTATGGATTCGGCGCAAGTTTCGTCGCGCTCTTTGCACAGCTCGGCGGCGGAATTTATACAAAGGCAGCCGATGTCGGAGCCGATCTTGTCGGGAAAGTTGAAGCAGGAATTCCTGAAGACGATCCTCGCAATCCGGCAGTCATTGCAGATCTTGTCGGCGACAATGTGGGCGATTGCGCGGGGCGCGGGGCGGACTTGTTTGAATCTACCGCTGCCGAAAATATCGGCGCAATGATTCTTGCAGCAGGTCTCTACAACGCAAATGCTCCTGTATTCAAATCGCAAGATTTGTCGCTACTTGGAGTGCTTCTCTTCCCTCTTGTCGCACGCGCATTTGGTATCATCGCATCCGCGATCGGCATCATGGCGGTTCGGACAGATGAAAAAGAAGATCCGATGAACGCACTCAACCGTGGCTACTACATCGCTGCGGCTCTTGCCATGGTGGGCTTCTACGTTGCCGCCCGCTGGCTTCTTGGGCCCGACTACTATTTCAACTTCTTCCTCTGCGGCGTCGTCGGAGTCATCACCTCGATCGCATTCGTGCTCATTACGCAATACTACACAGAGTATCGCTATCGCCCGGTGAAGTCAATCGCCGAGGCCTCACAGACCGGTCCGGCTACCAATATCATCGCTGGTGTCGCGGTCGGGATGGAATCGACAGGATATCCGATCTTCGTCATCGCAGCGGCAATCATCTCCGCATATTTTCTTGGGGAACATTCAGGATTGCAGCACGCGGGACTTTTCGGCACAGCGGTAGCCACCATGGGAATGCTAGGAACAGCGGCATACATCCTTGCTATGGATACCTTCGGGCCGATCACCGATAATGCCGGGGGCATCGTTGAAATGAGCCAGCAGCCAAAAGAAGTGCGGGACAAAACTGACCGCCTAGATGCAGTCGGAAATACGACGAAGGCCTTGACAAAGGGATATGCGGTCGGATCCGCGGCGTTGGCAGCATTTCTTCTCTTTGGAGCGTACATCGATGAAGTGAAGAATTACATGCCCTCATTTGAAGGCGTCATCAACCTCAACAAGCCGGAAGTTTTTGTCGGGGCAATGCTCGGCGCCGTGCTTGTCTATCTTTTCTCATCTCTCGCCATCAAAGCGGTTGGAAAAGCAGCTTATGCAATCATCAATAACGTGCGTGAGCAATTCAAAAACGATCCGGGGATTATGAAAGGTACGTCGAAACCGGACTACGGCCAGTGTGTCGACATCGCGACGAAAGCCGCGCTCCAAAAAATGGTGATGCCCGGATTGCTTATTGTCGGGATGACCGTCGGCGTTGGTGTTGTTTTTAAGTGGCTCTACTATGCCGGCGGACAATCAGTGACGGCAGCGAGTGGTGCTGAAGTTGTCGGCGGGTTTTTGATGGTGGGAACGATCACCGGGATTCTGATGGCGCTCTTCCTGAACAATGGCGGTGGCGCGTGGGACAATGCAAAGAAGTATATCGAAGCGGGTGCCTACGGTGGTAAGAAATCCGATCCGCACAAAGCCTCGGTTGTTGGCGACACAGTCGGCGACCCGTTTAAAGATACAGCGGGGCCGTCGCTGCATGTATTGATTAAATTGCTGTCGACACTTACGTTGGTGCTGGCACCACTCTTCATTTAATTATGAAGGATGAATTAGGAATTATGAGCTAGGAATTGGGTGGTCGGTTAGGAAGGATGGGTATGAGGCGACTCGTGCGTTTTCATCCTTCCTAATCCATAATTCCTGCCTCCCCCTCTGTTCACTAGAAAGCCCTTTTGATAGAGAACTTTTTTTTGTATATTAAATCCGTGTGTTATCTTTCGGATCCGACAAAAAGCGTCGGATCCTGAAAATTTCATGAAGTTAGCTTCACTCGCATCGCTCGAGAAAGGTTAGAATGTTTCGGATCCGACAAAA
>JAGVPT010000249.1 GCA_020052095.1 Bacteroidota bacterium
CGACTCCAGCAATCACAACCATTATTGCGCTCCTGCATTCACGCAGCCGATCTCAATTGGAAATAACAAATGTATCCATTGTATATTTAATTGTCAGTAATAAGCTAATTTGTTCTCGATTTTCGTTACTCTAATCACACTAAACGGATGAAATATCTTATGATGAAAAAAACTCTCCTCCTCTTGTTCATTGTTTGCTTCACGGGTACTTCACGCGCTATTGCCCAAGAAACTGATACGTCGCACACACAGACTGTTACCGTTGAAAAATTCGATCCCTCGCGCGACCCGGTAAAAGATGTTGCGGCAGCTATCAAAGACGCGCAACGTACCCGAAGGCGCATCCTTCTCGATGTCGGCGGCGAATGGTGCAAGTGGTGCCACCATCTCGACAGGTTCTTTGAACAGAATAAAGATGTGACGGACTTCCTCCACGAAAAATTTGTCGTAGTGAAAATCAACTTCAGCAAAGAAAACGAGAACACAGGTTTTCTTTCCCGGTATCCGAAGATTCCCGGCTATCCGCACTTTTTGGTCCTCGACAGCGACGGGAAGTTTCTCCACTCGCAGGGAACAGGCGAACTGGAAGCCGGACAAGGACACGATCACGACAAGGTGCTTGCCTTTTTGAAGAAGTGGGCGCCATAGGGAGGAGTGGGATAATGTGCGCCAGAGGTCGAAGACTCCCTACGGTCGACGACTCGACTCGTCGAGGTCTATCGACCCGTCGGGTCATAGACGACTCGTTGAGCGCATGCGCCTTTGGCGCACAATACTCCAACGCTCCACCACTCTCTTCCCCCGCTCCCATCCTATTTCATAAGTAATAATTTCTTTGTCTCTACAAATGTCTGACTTTGATCACTTGTTTTTGTCGCAATAATGCGATAGAAATACGCTCCGCTGGAGAGATTGGCTCCGTTAAACGGCATTGCATAGTATCCCGGTTGCAGGTCTTTGTCGACGATCCTTGCAACCTCCCTCCCGAGAACATCATAGATCTTCAAGCTGACTTTACTCGCTTCAGGTATTCCGAATTTGATGGTCGTAGACGGATTGAAGGGATTGGGAAAGTTTTGGTACAAAGAGAAAACCAATGGAAGCGTATTCTCTTCCACTACGCCAGTTACAATGTTGAACGTCACAGGAATCGTCGCTCTCGCCGAATCCGGATCGTTCGAAGAAAGAACAATAATCGCTTGATAACTTCCTTTGGCCAAACCGGCAGGAGCTATTTTGATCTTCACGACAGCACTATCGCCGCCATGCAGAGTTACGGTAGAAGGATTTTCCGTCAGCCATGATGCATCGGCCGGTCCACCGCCGGCGAGTGCCCAATATTGAAATGAGGAGAAACTGATCGAATCTTTCCGAACACCTGTCGATGGGTCGATCTCAAAAATATTGGACGGGTACGACTCGTTGCTGAGAAATAACCTCGAACCGGTAAAAGCAAGTCCGCGAAGGTAGTCATTACCGGCAAGTTGTAATTTGCGAACCATTGAACCGTTGATAGGATCGATCTCATACACTGCATTGTATCCGCTTGCAAAGAGTCTTCCGTTGGCGCCATCAAGACCTCCCCACACGCTGAACGACAGCTTCAGGGTATCGGTCACTGCACCATTCACGGGGTTCAGGACGTATATCTGATTTAAGTACGGATGGAGGGCGTACAGTTTACTGTTTACATATGCCAATCCATCAATCTGCGAGAGCGTTGTATTCAAAACTCTCAGTGTTGTTCCATCCTTTGAGTTAAGCACATAGATCTGTGAATTACTATTTATGTAGAGCTCCTTCCCCGAATAAGCGAGGCCTTCATTGGAACCAGCAAAGAATGGAAGCGGTAACGATTGTACGATTCTTTTCGTACTCAAGTCAATCTTATGAATCTGAGTGGACGTTGCCGCATAAATGAATTCGGCGCCAGTTCCTTCCTCATCGCTGATTTTCAGTATAAGATCGCTTCCACCAGTGTTGTAGACTTTTAAGGATGAAGAAATTGTGTCACGATTACCCCCGGCAAATTTGAAAGAAGTCGAATCTGTCTTTATGTTCGGAGCAACGACGCCTTCACCGCGCAACACGATGCGTTTTGGAAGTGTGTCTGCGTTCGACGCAATGGTCATTAAGGCCATGACCGTACCGGTCGCCGAAGGGATGAACTGGAAACCCATACTCTTCGATTCACCCGGTGAAATTGAAAATGCCGAGTCCAACGCTTTGAATCGAGAATTATCAGTGCTGATCGTACCAATCAATTTATCGCTTCCAATACTATTGATCGAAATGCTTCTGGTCGACTTGTAACCGAGATAGGTTTTACCAAAATCAATGGTGTCGGTGGATACAGCGATCTTTGGAGTGCCAGTCAGCTTTAGGATGAAGGGAACATTCTTAAAGGGCATCTTCGGATCGTTTCCGGCAACAATAACAGATGCCAGGTACTGGCCGCCGATCATTTTGGCAGTACTCACTTTTGCCACGATATCCATGGCTCCACCGGGGGCAACAATTCCGGAATCTGGTTGAATTGCAAGCCAGGATGGAGTAGGCAGAATCGTGACATGTCCGGCATCCGGCGCCCAGTCTGTCGCATTGCTTATGTTCCCAGAGATGCCGACGAGGTCCATAGCGCCATCATCGTTCCCCAACATTGAAATGGGTACCGAGAATTGGATTTCCTGTCCGTTCAATTGATAGGGAACTCGCTTTTCGGTGCCATTTGTGTCAGTTACTAGGATTGAATCACCAAAACTGAACATCTTTCCATAGTAGAACACAAAATATTCTACTCCTAAGCCATTAAAGTACAATGAGTTATGCCTACCTGTTACCGCGTTTCTGTCGATGTCTATATAAAGTCCCGCAATGACGGAATCAAGCATCACACCCGGGGCAAAGGCAAAACCGATGTTGAGTTTTCCGTTACTCACTGAGCCCCTGATCTCGTCGATATCTGCCGTACCACCATCTCCGATTTTGTCCTTCACTAAAAGTGGAAGAAACGAAGCACGTTTGGTTTGAACGGTGATCCGAGTTTTCTTCTGTCCGGGTGATGAAGAACGATATTCAGCAAGAATCGGATTCCGGGGAAATGGCCAGGCAGCAATTTCTTCCCGGGAGGAAACACTCTGGCTGGGGCGTAGCGGAGCGCCAGGTGGGGGACTCACGAAGATTTCCTGGGTTACTACGCTGAACGATAATTCACCCAACCCTGCAGAGTTTGAGATGTGTATCGGGCTGGAGAGACTGTCGCCCACATTCAGCGCGGCGGACAAGGACTCCGGAGTTACGACCATTGCAGGTGGGTACGCAGCCAAAGCTGAAAGATAAATCTGATGAACAGAATCTGGATCGTTGCTGGTCAATGTCAAGGTCGTCGTTTTAGTTCCCGGAGTGCCCGGGTTGAAGCGCACGGGGACATTCCGCGAGGTGAAGCTGGGTACGACGAAAAGCGTATTGCCTAGAATCGAGAATTCAGGATTAGTGCTCGTCAGATTGAACACGATGAGGTGCTCGGAGCCAGTGTTTCGCAGTTCAACCTGAAATGTGTCTGGTACGCCGACGTACGTTGTGCTCTTAAACTCAATCGAGTCGGGTACTACCAGGTGGGGAGCTGGAACGACATGGATAGTGACAGGGATTTTCTTTACTCTGCTCTGCGGATCGTTGTTATTGACATTGATGAGTGCTCTAAAATCTCCGCTGCCGAGGTTAGCAGTCTTGATTTTCGCTTCGACAATTGTCGTGTTGCCCGGTTGGATTGTTCCAGATCGAGGTGAAACGCTCAGCCAATTAATCGAACCGACATTGATATCATCCCACCATGCATCAGCAATGTGATAATTATAGATATACAGCCGCCGAAGTTGATTCACAATGTTGGCATTACGGAAGGGAATATCGGCTTTGATTAAACCTCCATTCACGAAGTAGTCGAAGTTTTTCAAAACCCAATCAATATTTCGAAATTCGATAAAGTACCATTGCAGTGCATTGTATGTATACGACTCGTCTCCTCCGACATCACCATTGATATAGAAATGTCCACTAACTGCTAAAAACCAGATCGCTTGCCCACTTGAGACTTGCCCCAAAGTATCACTATAGAAAACACAGTAAGCATTGGCCAGTGAACTCGACCCAGGCCGAACATAAAAGCTGATGTACTGCGGCTGTGAACCGGCTGCGAAGTCCTTGTGAATCCCCTGATTATGCTGGCCGCTTACCGCACTCTGGTGGTGAAATGAATACGACCCTTGAGCCGCAGTTGCATTTGTCACTTCCCGCACACCACTTTGTCCATCGATCTGCCATTGATCGAAGTTTCCACTCTCAAAACCATCAAAGAATGGTAAACCAACTGCTGGCATCATCAGCGAACTACCGGAACTAACAAATTTTCCAATAGACCCGCCTTCTTCTGCGCTCAGTGTCGTACGCTTGATGTCCCTGCTTGCATCTCTTGTTGGATTGTTTGAAACCACACCGGCAACAGAAGGAACTTGGACAACCATACCCCTCGCCGGAAGCGTCGAGTTCGGAACAAATTTATCACGAGGAGCAGAAATATTTGCTGCCCCGTCACCAAGCGAAAAATTTGTCGATGTCGTCGCGTCGGCTGACTGAAGGGTGATATTCCACTCCAACGCACCGGCGCCGCTATTTTGAATACTCAGCGATTGAGCAGCCGAATCTCCTTCATTCACGACAAAGGTGAGTGAATCCGGTGTCACAGCGATCAGCGGCGGAACTGCGGCAACCCCAACAAGACGCACTCGTTTCACTGAGTCGACCGCATTACTCAGGATTGTGAGCGTCGCCTGTTTTGATCCGAGTGAGGTCGGCGTTACTGCCACACCCACCCTTCTCGTTAAATCGTGTGCCAGCGTGAACGACGCTGGACCTATAATTCCGAACTCCGGATTATCAAGCGTCATATTCGATACCGAAAGGGTATCGTTACCGTTGTTCAGTACCGAAACAGTTATTGTATCCGAATACCCTAGGAACACAGTTCTAAATTTTACCGTGTCCGGTACGACGATGTTTGGTTTCATTTCAAATGGTACTCCAGAAAGTACCCAAGTGGGATTGTTTACCAATGTTCCAGTATTTCCATTTACACTTGCATCGCTTAACGTTGAACCACTTCCGTCATCAAATCTCCAGTATGCAACAAGCCCTGTATCCATGCCTGTTAAGGGTCGGTGCATGTAATTTTGCATTTGTTGTTGTGTACGAGCGACATTCCACAATCGTATTTCGTCAAGTTGACCTGGGAAGTACTCGGCGGTTCCAGGGAAATCAACACCGATAGTCAGAGCTTGATTGTTTGGCACGAGTTGTCCTGTAAAGGAGGTCATCGCCGAATCCAAAGTGCCATCAATATAGAATTTAATCTAAAGAATTCCTCGATGCTTGCATCGGGGTCATAAAGTATGATCAGATCTTTTATTCAACTCAGATACCTCGACGCTTGCGTCGAGGAGAC
>JAGVPT010000246.1 GCA_020052095.1 Bacteroidota bacterium
GAGCTTTGTTGTGGGTTTTTGGTTGACACTGAAATCTACACAACTGCTTTGAGGCTTGCACTATTTTAAACATAAGGTCTGAGCAAGCGAAGCGCGTCGTCAACGACCCGATGGGTCGTCGACCCGTCGGGAAGGAGGCTGTCGCGGCCTTGCTCAGCATGACTGGCTGTCGAGCAAGCACAAGAATATTTATTTGAGATAGCTTCTAGTATCTCTTCGTGCCTTAGTGACTTGGTGGCGAATTTCGCGCTAGTAAATCTGACAGAAGGACATTAATGACCAATGAAGGGAAAATAATATCGTTTACAAAGGAAGAGATCTCGCTCGACGAGAAGCTGAACAATCTTCCAGTCTCGCCCGGCGTCTATCAGTTTAAAGACAAAGAAGGGACGATCCTGTACGTCGGCAAAGCAAAAATCCTTCGCAATAGAGTGCGGCAGTATTTTCACAAGTCGCGCGTGCTCGATCCGCGCATAGCGTTGATGGTAGAAAAGGTTTCCGATGTCGAGATTATCACAACCGACTCTGAAGTCGAGGCACTGATCTTCGAAGCAAACCTCATCAAGAAACACAAGCCCCGCTACAATGTGAACCTCAAGGACGACAAGAGCTATCCGTACATTGTCATCACAAACGAGCCATATCCCCGGGTGTTTGTTACGCGTCGGGTTTACCGTAATGGGGGACGTTACTTCGGCCCGTATACGGATGTTCACACGATGCGCTCTGCGTTGAAAACAGTCCGGGATATCTTTATGATCCGGAGCTGCAATTTTCGTATCGACCAGGAATTCATCGAGAAGAAGAAGACCCGCGTGTGCCTCGACTATCATATTAAGAAATGCGAAGGGCCGTGCGAAGGACTGGTTTCACAGGAACGATACAACCAGATGATCGAGCAGGTGGCGCAGATATTGCGGGGAAAGACCACGAGCGTGCTTCAAACACTAGACGCCCAAATGAATTCGGCGGCGGCAGAATTGAAATTCGAAGACGCCGCGATTTTCAGGAACAGGATGCGCGAACTCGAGGTCTATTCATCGAAGCAAAAGGTTGTCGATGTTGATTTGCACGACCGCGACATTGTTGCGGTTGCCGCTGAAGGTGACGACGCATGCGGCGTCGTGTTTAAGATTCGCGAAGGGAAAGTCCTCGGTAGGCAGCATTATTATCTAAGCAAGGTGGAAGGGAAAAGTGAGTCCGAAATCATCGAAGCGCTCGTACAACGATACTATCTCGAGTCGAGCGACGTTCCTTCGGAGCTGGTCCTCTCTTCTCCGGTCGAAACGAAGGAGGCGGTCTGCGAATGGCTGACGAGCCTGCGCAGAAATCCTGTCCGGGTGAAATCGCCGGACGACGGCGAACTCGCAAAACTGGTCTCAATGTGCCGCAAAAATGCGCAATACCTCCTGGATGAACTGAAACTCCAAAAGATGAAGCGCGACGATTTCATCCCCCATGCCGTGCAATCACTCCAAAGAGACTTACGTTTGAAAAGCGTGCCCCGCCGCATCGAATGTTTTGATATTTCGCATCTGCAAGGGACCGAAACGGTCGCGTCCATGGTCGTCTTTGTCGACGGCAAGCCGAAGAAGAGTGAGTACCGGAAATTCAAGATCCGGGCTGCGGCCGAGGGAAACATTGTCGATGACTTTGCCGGCATGCGCGAGGTAATCCGGCGGCGTTACACGCGTGTCCTCGAGGAACAATCCGAGCTCCCGGACTTGATAATGGTGGATGGGGGAAAAGGACAACTTTCAAGCGCATGCGCGGTGTTAAAGGAATTGAACCTCGGCTCGCAGCCGATCATCAGCCTCGCAAAACGGCTCGAGGATGTCTTCGTTCCGGATGAGAGCGAACCTGTCGTCATCCCAAAATCCTCCTCAGCACTGCGTCTACTCCAGCAAGTGCGCGATGAAGCCCACCGGTTTGCAATCACTTTTCACCGCTTGCTGCGTGACAAACGAACTTTGCAAACAGAGCTCGATCTGATCGAAGGAATCGGGAAGAAACGTGCAAAGGAATTACTGGAAGCCTTCGGATCGGTTCAGGGAGTGAAGTTCGCGACCGAAACGCAGTTGGCGGAAATTGTGGGAGAGAAAGCTGCGGGCAAGATAAAGGAATATTTCGAGGAGCCCTAGGTTGCGAAGGCGTACCACAATACGAAAACGCACCACCATCGAAACTCGACAACAAATGAAAACCCCGAGGAATAACAAAGATTTTGGTTGAAATTGCACATAACAAAGTCCTCTATATCTTCTTAGATGAAGGAGGCAATTTCGATTTCTCGGTTAGTGGCACGAAATTCCTCACATTCTCGGCACTTTCAAAGATTACACCCCTTGATGAAGTACCAGAACTTTCACTGTTGAAATACTCGCTGTGGAGGGATGGGCATGAATTAGAGCGATTTCATGCAACGGAAGACCTACAATTTATCCGTGACAGCGTGTTTCAGATTCTGTGCAAAAATCTTTCTAATTATCGCCTGGATACGGTTGTTATTGAAAAAAGGAAAACAAATCCAATGCTCCAGAGCGACATGGTGAGGTTTTATCGGACGATGTTCAAAATTCTCATGGACTAAATTGACAATGGGTATGCCGGGGCATTTGACCAGATTATTGTCGTAACAGACACGCTGCCAACGGGCTCAAAGAATGCCAATCTCACAAAGGCTCTAAAACTAGAATTATCCGTTTGGGCAAAGAATAAGAAGAAGCCCTACAAGATTTTTCATTTTTCCTCTGCGTCTGATGTTAACCTGCAGATGGTAGACTATTTGAATTGGGCTGTGTACGTAAAGTGGGAAAGGGGGGAATTTCGAAGCTACAAATTGATCCACTCGTGTGTCAAGAGTGAATTTCTTGTCTTCCAACACGGCGGGACTTATTTTTACTGAGGGTTTGGAGTAGTAGGGTGTAAAAATATGACCGCCCCAGCTATCCTTACGGAAGTCCCGAAGGGGGACGTATCATTGGGGCGGAACCTTTGACTGCATTAACTTCATTACAAAGATATACTAAGGAAATTGTAATGTCAACAAAAAAAGAAAGAATATAAATGGAGTTTCGCTGAATCCTCGCCACTTTCCACCATCCACCCAAATTGCAAAACACCCCCTAATGATCTCCCCGTCACGCGGATAATGTTCCATTGCCCAGGATTACTGCGTTACGACATCCCTTGCATCGGGGTTCTAGTCCAACTTGTTCACTGATTGATACCCTTGTTTATCAGTTTTTGAAATTAAGTCACCGCCGACCGACTCACCCGCTTGATTTTTACTCCAATTATTCCTACAATTTTACGAGCAACGCACGCTTCTCACCGGGAAATCGACGCATTTTGCGTCTTTCTATGGTGTGTCTCATCCGGGAATGTATTGATGGATCGGCCCTGCTCGCAACGATACCTCTTAAGTCCGCGTTCTGCTGATGGTGGAGTTTTTTTTGTTTTGCACCGTCCTCGTTTGTCTTGCATGTCTCACTCATCGCGAACGCTGTTGTTCCTAACGTAGCTCAGTATTTTTGATGATACACCTGAATTATTATCTTCTCTCTGTCGGATTAATGTTCATCGGCTTCTTCGCGATGCTGTTGAGCTCGTTGCTCCGACAAAGGCGATACAGTAGAGAATTGCAGCAAAGCGAGGCGCGGTATCATACCTTCTTCGAGAATTCTCCCATTTCGCTCTGGGAGGAGGACTTTTCCGAAGCGAAAGTATTTATTGAGCAACTCCGGAGTTCAGGAGTCAAGGATTTTAGAGCATATTTCAAATGGCATTCCGAGGACGTTGTCGCGTGCGCGGGTATGGTGAAAATCGTCGACGTCAATAAGGCAACTCTAAAACTGTACAACGCCGTAAACAAGAGAGATTTTCTGACCGGATTGAACATCGTCTTCGGGCAGGAGATACACGATGCGTTTATCGAGGAACTCGTCGCTATCGCGTCCAATAAGGCCTCGTTCGAGAGTGAGGATTCCAACCGGACATTTACCGGAGAGAAGAAGGATATTTTTCTGAAATGGTCTGTCGTGCCGGGACATGAAGGTGACTATTCGCGCGTGCTCGTCTCTATTATCGACATCACGGACCGGAATCTTGCGGACCAGGCTCTGCGGGAAAGTGAGAAACGCTATCGAGACCTCGTCGAAAACATCAGCGAAGTGTACTTTGTATGCGATGATCGCGGGATGGTAGTCTATGGCAGTCCCAATTTTTTTTCGGAAACGGGCTATACCCTGAAGGATATTATCGGCCAGCCGTTTCTCCGCTTGATTGCGCCGGAAGACCGCGCGCGGGTGCTCGCATTTTACCGTGCCCGGACCTCAGACGGCACACTCGACACGATATGCGAATTCCGCGGAAGGCATAAAGGCGGGCGACTGACCTGGGTGGAACAATCGACAAGGATTATTCGCGATCCGATCGGCAAGGTCATAGAATTCCGCAACGTTGTGCGGAATATCACCGAAAGAAAACACGCCCAGAACGAACTTATCTCGAGGGAAAAACGATTCCGGGCGCTGATCGAAGAGAGCTCGGATGTGATTGCTCTCGTCGATCGTGAAGGTATCATCCGATACACGGGACCCTCTGTGAGCAAGGTGCTCGGATACACGGCCGAAGAACTCATCGGACGAAATACCTACGAGTTGATTCATCCGTTCGACCTCAATTCGATCAAAAAAATGCTCGAGGGAATTCTCAGCGAGCCCTCCAAAATCGGCAACGCGGAAATCAGGATCAGGCATAAGAACGGATCGTGGTGTTGGATTGAAGGCGTTGGAAAGAACTTGCTCGATGAGCCGGCGGTGAACGCTATCGTCGTCAATTTCCGGGATATTACCGAACGGCGGGTAGCGGAAGAGATGCTGAGACAATTGCCGATTCGAATCATCAACGCACAAGAAACGGAGCGCCGGAGGGTTGCCCGCGACCTCCACGACAGCGTCAATCAAATTCTGTCGTCGGTGAAATTCAGGATGGAAAGCGTTGAAGAGAAAGTCCATCGCAAAGATGACGCGATGAGAATAGAGGTGGCAAACGCTAAGCTTTCGCTGGAAAACGCGATGCATGAAGTGCGGAGAATCTCGCGCAACTTGCGGCCAAGCGAGCTCGATGACCTGGGCGTGATCCCTGCCGTGAGAAGTATGTGCGAGGAATTCAAAGAAGTAACAAAAATCGACGTCGATTTAAAGTTCTCGCGCCTTCCGGAGACGCTGTCTCCCGAGATTGAAGTGACGATGTACAGAATCATCCAGGAGGCATTGAACAACACGGCGAAACATTCGGGAGCGTCCCGACTATCCATCCATTGCGCAAAAGATCGATCTTCGCTCACGATAAGAATAAAAGACAACGGAAAAGGATTCGATCAGCATGGCCATGCCGTAAACGCCCCCGAAAATTCCGGCATGGGGTTATTGAATATGAAAGAGCGGGCAGCGTTTATCGGTGGAACGGTTTCAATACGATCTTCCCCGAGAAAAGGGATGGAGATAAAAGTCCAACTTCCATTTTGATTCCGAGAACCACAGACTCGCGTTACGCACAGTATGAAAGCTTTGCCACTCCCGACGGGATGCCGTTGGCAGAAGGCTCTAAGTCACAAAATTTTGATAAAGAAATGTTTATTGACTCAAGTTACGCAAAACGCTAATATTATTGCCACGAAGTCACAAAGTCACTAAGAAGAACAATCTTTTTTATTAATGGACATTACAAAATGAAGCTTTCCTTAAAAAGTCTTTGTGCCTTAGTGCCTTGGTGGCAAGGCTTTTAAACTCTGCGTAACATCACTAAGGGAGAACACCCCGTGAAAACATCAAAAATCAAATTATTGCTTGTGGACGATCATCCGCTCGTACGGGAAGGCCTCCGTTCATGCCTCGTTCAGGAAAAAAACTTTGAGATTGTCGCAGAAGCAGCGGACGGCGAAGAGGCTATTCGACAGGCAAAGACGTTTCTCCCGGACATTATACTTTTAGATATCAATATGCCCGGCATGAATGGGCTGGAAGCGGCGCGCCTCTTGAACAAAGTCATTCCAAAAAGCAAAATACTCATCCTGACCATGCACGACAACAAGGAGTATGTCAAGAGAATGGTCTCGAGCGGTGTTCAAGGGTATGTGCTCAAAGATTCTTCTCCGGCAGAATTGATCGCTGCCATTACAGCCGTTCATCGCGGAGAAACGTACTTCAGTAAACAAGTCTCGCAGGCAGTGTTGAACGATTATGTGAAGACCGTCAGGACGAAGACGAAGAAAGGAGGAGTGGAACTTTCGCAAAGGGAGTCGGAAGTGCTGGGACTCATTGCCGAAGGAATGAGCAATAAAGAAATAGCGAGTCGGCTCTTCGTGAGTGTGCGTACCGTTGAAACCCACCGCGAGAGGATTATCCGTAAGCTGGACATCCACACGGTGGCGGGTCTTACACGTTACGCTCTTACCAAGGGGATAGCTAAACTTGATCGTCATCCGTAGTAGACCCGACAAAAAAAATCCGTATTTGGCACGATAGCGAATACCGTCGGGAAATGAGAATCTTGCGGCGTATTTCAATATATTGTTGCATACCCAAAACGTAACTACTCAGCGGACAAAACGCGTGCATACTTTTGTGAATCCTCTACGAGGATTTTGTATATGTGGTCAGGTTTGCGGTTACAATAATGCTGCCTCTACGA
>JAGVPT010000018.1 GCA_020052095.1 Bacteroidota bacterium
CTCAAATTATCATCAGAGACACTGTTGTTATTCAAGAGAGAAACAGGACCTTGACACTCAAGTTGTGGATACCTCCCCCGCCGCCAGAGGATACCACAAAACATTCAGAATTACTACTTGTCGACAGCACCACCTACGACTGGAAATCAATAAAACCTAACTTTAATCCCGATAGCTTTCAAGTAAAGATTGATTGGAACATATCTGTCGCTAACTTTTATGACAGTGCAGATCCTTGGAGTTTTGATCTTTCAGATGCACCGCGAGGGATATTTAGCCGACTATACCAAACGGTCATTCTTCCTTATACAGGAACATCCACATTAAGCGGTTCAGCTATCGTTGCCTCGAATTATTCCCGCTACGCCTTTCAGGTGGGTTTTGGGGGGTTCCCCGCCGCTGTTCGTGTGAATACGATAGGTGATACTGCAGTATTCATTTTTACGACGAACGTATCAGACTATATCCAAATCAACGGCACGCTTGTGTTATCTCTCCTGAGCGCCAAAAAGCAACTTACAATTGTTACTCACCCACCGTGGACAATTTGGCCCACATTGCCGCCTCAAAGTAAAGGAGAAAGTAGGGGTGCTGACAGGCCTGGGTACAATCCAAAGAGGAGTTTTACCATTCAAGTGACTGACGGTGCAGGGCAACCAGTTGCTAACGAAGAGATTAAAGTTGCTACACAATTTGAAGAAAAAAGCGGCGGACACGGACATGTCAATGGCGATAAAGCCCTTCCTCAAAACAAGCAAGGTGTTTTTTATGGACAAGGCAAGAACGACAATCCTCTGAAATTGACTACTGAAGCTGATGGAACTGTAAAAATCGATTCTTTTCTGGCGTCACAGGTATCGGGGAAATTTCTCATCACGGCGCAGTCCAAGATTGATACTACCGCGAAAGACACAGTGAATTTAATGATACGCGTTCCAGGGTTTGTCGAGTTCGGAACAGGTGATTACTGGAGCCTGACAGGCAACACAAGCATTGAAGGACAAAATCACCCAAGCAATCATTGGTGCACTCAGAAAGCGAAAGATAGTTTGGAAGCGGCGATCCATGAATTTTATGAATGGACTTTAACAGTGAAAGGTGGGGAAAAAGCTATAAAGCTTGGAGTAAATGATATGGGTTTAGAATGGGGTGGTGTGTTTGAATACCCCGGCAAATGGGAGTTTGGAGTAAAGCATTCTTTTCATAGAATAGGTTTAAGTGTTGATATTGACAGAAGTAAAATGACAGATGAACAACTGGATAAACTAACAGAAGTGATGAAAAGTTTAGGCGGGATACGTAATTCGGAAAAGCCGCAAATTCATTATGGTTTTGACGGAGGAAATTAGCTATGAAAAAAATATTATTCTTACTCACATATTTTCTTTTTCAAAGTTCAACTTTGGCTCAAATCTATCCAAGCCTGAACTCAGTCATTATTTCAGCAACGGTTTCGATCGAGAAGTCTAACTCGATGTTCTTTTTTGACTATACCTTAAAGAATTCTGTCAATAATGTCGGAAGTATCATTAGCTATGACATTGATATTTCTGCTTCCCCAAATTCTAATAAACTAGATACCATAGGATTACGCTTTGAAAATGATGGTTTTACCGAAGGACATTTTCGAAGGCGTTTTCCCACACTCAAAGATAAGATTGTTCCAGTTTCTTTTCTTAGCTCGCCCGGAAGATGGGGTGGTCTGTTTTCAAATAATCTCACCGCGGGTTGGAATGGTTACCCTCTGATCAGACCTGGCGAAACTCTTGGTGATTTCATAATAATGAGTAAAGGTATTCCTGGCATTCGTCGTTGCATTGTGAGTCCAAGATTTGATGTGGATGA
The DNA here is from genome assembly GCA_020052095.1 of Bacteroidota bacterium. Taxonomy (GTDB): domain Bacteria; phylum Bacteroidota; class Ignavibacteria; order UBA10030; family UBA8401; genus JAGVPT01. The sequence goes on from JAGVPT010000018.1 coordinate 1,846, forward strand.
ACTTTTCCCCGACATTGAGGATACCACTCGCACTTTGACTATTGCCCAAATGGACTCGATCCGAGAAGCCGTGAATTTTCGAGGTTGGACAATTGGTCCTACTGCTCCGCCGTTGAATTTTGTGCCAGTCATCTGGATTGACACTCTCATTTCCTACAAACACCAAGCTGTAACTCTGGGTTGGCTTAAAGATAAAAAAGAAGAGCAGAAGGATGAAGATGATGAAGAAAAAGAAGATGGTGTTGTTGCAAAGTTAGACAAGCGGCTGGAGAAAGCCCGTGCGGAGTTACTCAAAGGAGATTCAATCAAAGCACGAAAGGAACTGGAAAAATTCGTAAAGAAAGTTGAGAAGCTCTACAAAGAGAGCGATGAGGAGGAAGGCAAGAATAAGCCTGAAAAAGTAGTCATCACAAGCGAGGGATTCGCATTATTGAAATACAATGCAGAATATTTAATTGACCGATTGCCAAAGAAACAGAAAGGGGGTAAAGAATAGTGAAAACAATCTATCTAACACTGCTAATGCTACCGTGTGCTTGTGTCCCTGCTTTTACTCAGCCAGCGCATCAACTTCCGTTTGCGTCGGCGAGCAACACAATCGAGCTATCCATCCAAAACTCTTCCGCTGTTACTGTTTCTCACATTAAAGTGGAAGCAACAAACGTTCCTTCGTGGTTTCGATTTGCATC
>JAGVPT010000224.1 GCA_020052095.1 Bacteroidota bacterium
CCTCGATAATCTCTGGACCGTTGTTCGTAAGACAACTCGCTCATGGTCTTGTCAGAAAATCCGAAGATTATGTAACATTTGTTAATACGTTTGTATTAGATATATTCGTGGCCGTAGCACAGGTGTCCGACACCATGTTCGCTTCTACATAAACCACTTCTTGGTATGATGGACAGCGTCGCCAAACTTTCGCATAAATTCCATTTCCTCGGTATCGAGCGGGCCCTTGTTAAGCGCAGCAAGATTTTCGCGGAACTGATTTTCGTTCGTGGGCGCGGTCATACAGACATGCACATTAGGATTGGTGAGAACGAAGCGGTAGCATAAACCCGCGTCAGGAATGCGTCCGTCTCTGGGCCATGTCTTCGGACGTCGCAGGAGGTACGTCCAGCGCGTGGCAGTGTAACTCACGACGCCGGGATCATCAGGCTGCAAATACGGAAAAATATCCTGCTCGGCGCCGCGGTGCGCGGCGTTATAACGAATCATCAATACGTCGAGCGCGCCTTCTGCCGCCAGTTTGCCGGCAAATTTTCGATCGTGACATGACATGCCTATCGAGCGGACTTTTCCCTCTTCGCGCAGACGAACCATCTCGTCACGGGCACGCTCGGGAAATTCTTTCTCTTTCATCACGCCGAGAAAAAGAAATACATCGATGAAATCTGTACCAAATTGGCGCAACCGCTTCTCCAGGGCCGTCGGATGTTTTGATACCGGAAAATATAGTTGTACGCGCCGGTGGCAAAAACGAAATTCTCTCTGTTGTGTCTGAGAACTTCGCGAAGAACACCTGTCATTTGCGTGTCTATACCATATCCAAAGAAATAATTGACGCCTGCGTCGATCGCCTCATAGATTGTCTTTTTGCCGGGACGGTAGCTTGCCGATAGTCCAAGACGATGAACCGGCATACCAGTGTGTCCAAGAGTTGTATGGGTGAAGTCGGCGTTTATACTCTTCTCCTTATATCAGACTTGTCCAAAATAAATCTCAGAGAACTACTCTCTTTTGCCTTTGTTACTTTCTTTGCTCGTCCCAAAGAAAGTAACCAAAGAAAAGACGCCGAAATCGAACGCACGTGATGGCTTCCCTCGCGCGTGCCGTCGATTTCAGCCCTTCTATGCCTTCCGTATCTCTTGGCTGAAATCGGAACGCACGCCATCACTTTCTCCGCACACGGCCGCGATTTCGGTTTCCCTCCGACGCTGAATTTGCATTGCACAGCATTGGGGGCTTACTCCACGGGTTCACATTCAATCCGCACATTCTTGATTGAATTTTACCCTTTTCTTGATCTTGATAATATATTGTGGACAGTTCTGTACTTGTTTCGTGAATCGTGAACCTTGAGTCTTCTTTACTTCCTACCCTTCATCCGTAACGCAACCTTGCGATGCAGACGAAACGCTCTTGATATATTTATAGAGCATCCCGCTCTTTGCCTTGAACGGCGGCGCTTTCCACTCTTTCCGTCGCTGTTCGATCATTTTTTTTGGGATGTCGAGGGTAAGCCTATTTTTTTCGGCATCAATGGTGACAATGTCACCGTTCTTAACGAGCGCAAGAACTCCGCCGACTTGTGCCTCGGGAGTGATATGACCGACCACAAAACCGTGTGTGCCGCCGGAAAATCTTCCGTCGGTGATCAATGCGACACTCTTGCCGAGTCCCGCTCCCATAATTGCGGAGGTCACCGTGAGCATTTCCCTCATTCCGGGTCCCCCCTTCGGGCCCTCGTAGCGAATCACGACAACGTCGCCAGATTTAATTTTTTCCTTTTCAAGCGCGGTAAGAGTCTCTTCTTCGGAATTGAAAACTTTTGCGGGTCCAGAAAAGCGCGTTCCTTCCTTCCCCGTAATTTTTGCGACAGCTCCTTCTTTCGCGAGGTTGCCATAGAGAATCCGAATATGTCCGTTCTTCTTGATCGGATTGGATAGCGGAAATATTACGGTCTGTCCCTCTTTGAGGCCCGGCAGGCTCTCCAGATTCTCGGCGAGCGTCTTGCCGGTAACGGTGAGACAACTGCCATCCAGCATTTTTTCTTTCAGAAGCATTTTTTGAAGTGCCGGGACGCCGCCGACCGCCTGCACATCTTCCATCACATATTTCCCGCTCGGCTTCAGATCGGCCAGAAATGGAACGCGATTGCTGATCAGTTGAAAATCGTCGATCGTCAATTTTGCTCCTACAGATTTTGCCATTGCGATAAGATGAAGAACTGCGTTCGTGGAACCGCCGAGAGCGATCACAACCGTAATGGCGTTGAGAAATGCCTTCCGCGTCATGATGTCCCGCGGCTTAATGTCCCTCTCCAATAAATTCAAAATCGCTCTCCCGGCATTTTTGCACTCGCGGATTTTTTCCTCACTCGTCGCGGGAGTTGAGGAGCTGTACGGAAGGCTCATGCCCAACGTTTCGATTGCCGACGCCATTGTATTGGCGGTGTACATTCCGCCGCACGCTCCCTGCCCGGGACAGGCATAGTGCAATACATCGCTCAATTCTTTTTCGGTTACTTTTCCTGCGATATATTGTCCATAACATTCAAACGCCGAGACGATGTCGAGCGTTTTGCCGTTGTGGTGGCCGGCCTTAATTGTGCCCCCGTAGATCATGATACTCGGTCGGTTCAGTCGTCCCATCGCGATAACCGAGCCGGGCATGTTCTTGTCGCAGCCGGGGAGAGAAATGTTTGCATCGTACCACTGTGCGCGCATTACTGCTTCAATGGAGTCGGCAATAATTTCACGCGAAGGGAGAGACGATTTCATTCCTTCCGTACCCATCGAGATGCCATCGCTGACGCCGATCGTATGAAAGATAAGTCCAACGAGTCCGGCTTCCTGTACGCCCTGCTTGACGATTTTTGCGAGGTCATTCAGGTGCATGTTGCAGGTATTTCCCTCCCATCCCATGCTCGCGATTCCGACTTGAGCTTTCTTCATATCCTCGTCCGTCAGACCGATGCCGTATAACATCGCTTGCGAACCGGCTTGAGAACGCTTCTGCGTTAATTGCGAACTGTACTTGTTAAGATTATTGCCCATTCTCGTCATGCTCCTTTTGATTGCATCGACGCCATTTTGCCCCCATAAATATAAAGTATTGAAACTCTGCTTCAGCATCAAGTGGATTTATTGGAAGGGAAAGCTCGTACATGAAATCGACCGTTGCTTTAAACACAACGGTCACATATCGATTCCCCCTTCTTCCTCCTCATACAGAAGGAGGTAGTTACACCGTCTTTCTGTTCTCGCTGCGTTTTTTTCAAAAATACTTACTTACTGATGTTATGCAAAGAACTAATTTTAGTAACTACTCAGCCACGAAGTCACAAAGACACGAAGGAAATCAGAGAACAAATCGTTTGATTCCCTTTTTTATCACAGACACATTAAATTCAATCAGAAAGCCGAGTCGTTTACCGGTCAGTTTCAGATGACTGAGGAGTTGAGCCCCCCACACAGGGTTTACTTCATCATCTGCTTTGAGTTCACAGATAACAAGATCATCAACCCACAATTTTCTTTGTGCCTTGCCTGCCCGCCGCTTGCCTGCTGAACAGCTTTTTCGGCAAGCAGGCTGCGCTTTGGCAGGCGGGGTGCCTTAGTGGCTGA
>JAGVPT010000264.1 GCA_020052095.1 Bacteroidota bacterium
GCTCCTGAAAATGGCGATGACGAAGCTTGGACTTTCTGCACGGGCGTACGACAGGATCCTAAAAGTTGCTCGAACCATTGCCGACCTTGGGGCAAGCGACGAGATTCAACCGGAGCATCTTGGAGAAGCAATCCAGTATCGAAGTCTTGATAGAAATTTGTGGATGAATTAAAATGAAATATAGCACCGGAGACGGCACTGCGGTCAATTGAGCAATTCGGTTCAATGGTTCCCTCCAAATGGCTTATCTGAATTGTAAATCTCTCCCATATTTCGTACTTTGTCATCGAACCTGAAAATCGTAATGACTGAATGCAGAAACAATACGTCCGACGGTTGTTTGATTCCATTGCCTACCGCTACGACCTTCTGAATCATCTTCTCAGCGGCGGAGTCGATTTCTATTGGCGCCGCACCGCGATCGAGACTCTTGCTTCGCGCAAACCGAAGCGCATACTGGATGTTGCAACAGGCACTGCGGATTTTGCCATTGCAGCCCTTCGCTTAAACCCCGAAGAAGTTGTCGGTGTCGATATCTCGGAAGCGATGTTGGAATTCGGCAGGCGAAAGCTTGCTGCGAAGAAGCTCTCCGACAAGATTCGCCTTGAGATAGGGGAGGCGGAAAATCTGAAATTTCCCGATAATCACTTTGATGCCGCGATAGTCGCCTTTGGAGCGCGCAACTTCGAGAATCTCGAAGGCGGGCTCGGCGAGATGAGGCGTGTCTTGAAAACGCATGGGACAATTGTTGTGCTTGAGTTCTCGAGGCCGCGAAAATTTCTATTCAAGCAAATCTACTTTTTCTACTTTCTCAATATTCTTCCGTTGATAGGCAGAATTGTCTCGAAAGACAAAGAAGCATATCGATATCTTCCAGATACCGTTATTCAATTCCCGGACGGTGAGGAGTTTCTCGATGTTCTGCGACAGATCGGCTTTTCTTCGGTGCGTCGGCGATCACTGACGTTCGGAATCGCGACTATATATTGTGGTGAAAAGTAGTAAGATGGAATTTCAATCGGGTTTGTTTGTCACCACCCCTGGCCCTTCCGCCAAAAAACGGTCGAAGACTCGACTCGTTGAGCGGACAGGTTGGGCCTTCCCCTCCTCAATGAGGAGGGGAAGACGCGAAGCGTCAGGGGTGGTGCGTTTCGAGAAGATAGAGCCCGTTCACATCTCTGACGAGGGAAAAAAGGAACAATCATGTCTGATAGGACAATCAAAGTCGGTCACAGTCCGGATCCCGATGACGCGTTCATGTTTTATGGGCTCGCGAGCGGCAAAGTGAAATTGGAAGGGATCACAATTGAGCATATACTTGAGGATATCCAATCTCTTAACGTGCGAGCCATGAACGCCGAATTGGAAGTGACGGCGATTTCTGCTCATGCGTATCCATACGTCGCTGATAAGTATTGGATCATGGCGACCGGCGCAAGCATGGGAGAAGGATATGGTCCTGTTATCGTGTCAAAGAAATTCAAGACGCTCGCCGAGCTGAAAGGAAAAAGAGTCGCAACTCCAGGGAAGCTCACGACCGCGACGTTGCTCTTTACAATATTCATCGATGGCATACATCATGAAGATATACCGTTCGATCAAATTATGGAAAGAGTCTCGTCGGGAGAGTTTGATGCGGGCTTGTTGATTCATGAAGGACAACTCACCTACGAAGCGGAGGGTTTTAATAAAATTTTGGACTTTGGAGAGTTGTGGCACAAAGAGTCAAAGGGCTTGCCTCTCCCACTTGGGTTGGATGTTGTCAGAAGTGACCTGGGCGAAGAATTGGCGAAAAAGCTTTCGTTCGGATTGAAGCAGAGCATCCACTACGGCTACACACACCAGAGCGAAGCGATTCCCTACGCGCTTCAATGGGGGAGAGGAATCAATCAACAACTCGGTGAAAAATTTGTGAAAATGTACGTCAGCGAGTTAACGGTCGACATGGGTGAAAAGGGAAAACACGCGCTCGAGCTCCTTTTCACACTTGGGCGGGAGAAGGGATTGATTCCGTCGGTGCCGGCGATACGCCTTTTCTAGTTGCATTTTTGGGGCGGCAGGTCACGAAAGTCCCAGCGCAAAACGTTTTGACTGAATGAAGCAAGCTATCCGATTGCTCCCAGCAATCGGATAGCTCCCAAACGGACTAGCACCCAAAGGTCCAATGGACTATTTCTCTTTTGGTGAGTTTTCGTTGAGAGCTTCGTAAACCTCGGTGGACAAATCTTTTGAGTAACTGAACATTCGATCTCATTAACGCATCTTTTTGACCTCTTCCGGAGGTTCCGATGGGGAATCATTCTCGCGACTTCTCTCGTAGTGATTGAAAACGTCGCATGGATCGCCGAACCGACTTTATTCGGAAACGTCATCGACGCATTCATTGAGAAGGCGGCGTCTGAAACCGCGGTCGCATACCTCGGACCGCTGTTCATTTGGATTGGTGTGTTTCTTGTCAATTCCGGGGTCGGCGCAATACGCCGATCAGTCGACCCGAAAATTTTCTTAGGGATTTTTACGGAGATCGCGACCGATGTTGCAAAATCGGGTAAAGAACACGGCTACTCGGTCTCGAAGACTGCCGCACGAGCCGAGTTATCGCGTGAATTTATTACCTTTGCGCAGTACCGTGTTCCTGAGATAATCGAACAATCAATTTCCATCGGCGGCGCGGTATTTGCCCTCATGTTCTTTGACTGGAGGATCGCTCTTTCCTGTCTCTTCATCGTATTGCCGCTTCTTGTGATCACCCAGTTGTACAATAAGAAAGTGATCGGTCTGCAAAAAGATCTTCATGACGCGCGCGAAGAGGCGTACGAAGTCTTCTCGACGAAAGACCCCGACAAGGTGCATGCGTACTACTCAACACAGACACGGGCAGAATTGAAGATCGCGAATTGGGGTGCATTCAATTTCGGGGCGATGAGAATTTTCCTTCTCCTCATTTTTCTCGTCGTACTTTACATCGCCATCGACCTCGACAAGTTCAGCACGGGAAATATCTATTCAATCGTCGCCTATTTATGGACATTTGTCACTTCATCGGAATATTTGCCGGAGTTGATGGAGAGTTGGACTTCGCTGAAGGATATTTCCCGTAGATTGAGAACGGAGAGTGTGTAGGTTCCCGCTTTTGTAGACTCAATTGAACGCGCGCGTGCTATGCCGCTTTCGACCGGTGATATACTTTCTTGATATCATACAACGTCCCTCGCTGCGCGGCATCGAAACCGGATTCATGAATCATCTGAATACACTCGTCGGTGTTCGTCTTGTTAACAAAATTTGCCGCGGCGTGAACGTTTTCCTCCAACAGCGTGCCGCCAAAATCGTCGGCTCCGAAGTGGAGCGCAATTTGACCCGTCTTTTTCCCCTCGGAAAACCAAGAGGCTTGAATGTGCGGAAAATTATCAAGATAAATTCTGGAGAATGCGATCATCTGCAAGTATCGTGTCGGCGTGGCGTAGTGAGGAATTATTTTTTCTAGGGGTGTGTTGCCGGGTTTGAAGCTCCATGGCACAAAAGCGGTGAAGCCCCGGTGCTCGTCTTGAAGTGCACGTACACTATCGAGATGTGTAAGGATGTCCTCATCGGTCTCGAGGTGGCCGTACGTCATGGTCGCCGTGGACTTGTAGCCGATTTTGTGCGCCTCGCGCATAACGGTAAGCCAATCTTCCGAAGTCCCTTTCTTATGGCTGATTTTTTTCTTCACTCGGTCGGAGAGTATTTCAGCTCCGCCACCAGGGATCGAACGCAGGCCGGCATCCCACAGTTTTATCAATACTTCTTGAATCGTGTATCCTGAAACGCGCACCATGCCCAGGATCTCGGACGTCGAATAGAAGTGGGGATGAATCTCGGGTACTTCGGCGATCGTTCGGCGTATCATCTCGAGATAGTATTCGAAGGGAAGGGCGGGGTTCACTCCGCCTTGCAGCAACACGGTTGTGACGCCTTTCGCGGCTGACTGCTTGAAATTACGGATCATCTGGTCGACGGAGTACGTATATTCGCCTTTGTCGCCAGGATGTCGATAAAAAGCGCAGAAAATACAATCGACGTCGCAGATGTTCGTATAGTTTGGATTCGTGTCAACGACGAATGTTACTTGCGAAGCCGGATTTTTCCTGTAACGTAGTTCATTCGCAAGATCAGCAAGGTCGAGCAACTCTGCGTTGCGAAGAAGGAAGAGCCCCTCCTCTTTTGTGATGCGTTCGCCGTTGCGGATATTAGAATATAGAGCAGCCTGCATTTCTTCACCGGAATTTAAATTGAAACTGAATATCCCGCACTTTTCAGCTCTTTTATCAGACTGAAACTGATCTCTTCCAACTTCACTATGATCTCTTTCCTCTGGACGCCGGGGATGTTCTTTGGAACTTGTACGTCTTTCTGATAAATGAAACAGACTCTGTTCATCCCAAGTTTGCCAACAAGATATCCCAACTCGAACATAGCGCTAGGGACGTCGTCAGATCCAAAAAGATAAAATGCGTAGTGCGTATCGAGATGTTTTTCGACGTGCGCGAGCAACGCATCGCTGCCGCCCCCCGTCCTTTGATATACGGACGCGTCGATTCCCAACTCCTTGAGGAGAGAAGTCAATTGCTGAAGAAGGGGATTATTGGCCGCCGAAACAACAAAAACGCGATTGCCCTGCGTCGGCCCGGGTTTTGCCACAACCGGCGCCTTCTGAGTTTCGGCAATTGCAGCTTCCGGCTTCGGTTTCTCAACCTCGGGAGGTTTCTTTGGTGGAGCACTCGCCGATGTTGGAGCAGGTATCGCTTCGGCAAATTTCAGAGCATCCTTCAGCGCGTCGAGGACTTTTTGAGCTGAAGATTGATAAAAGTACGTCCCGTTTTCATCACTCGCGAGCTGTGTGCGAAGCGTTGTTCCTTTTTCTCCGCACTTGCTCAAGCCATCGAGAGAATTCTTGCGCCAAAGCAAATACTGACTTTGCATCTTCGCATTATACCCTGAGAACTCGAGCCCCCCTTCAGGAACGAGCTTCTCTCCCTGTTGAATCAATTCCTGCAATTTTGAATTTAATGCCGCATCCATGACGTACCAAGAATTTGATAATCGAACATTATGAGTAATCACACCATCGAAAAGATCGTGATCCTCGTGAGATCAAGATTAGACGCTCACCGCAACTTCATCAAAGAGTTTTCTAAAAACGTCCATAGCTTCGCGTTCCCGCTCGCCCAACCTGTAACTGAATCCTTCGAGATACTCCTTTGTTTCATTCGGAGTCAATCCGATCCGCATTCCATGCAGTGCGCCTATAGTCTCAAGCGCTGCTTCACTTTTCTCGAGGGAGGATTGAAGTAGTTGCCGCAACTCGGTTTTTTTCTCGACGGGGGATGATTTCTTCAAGGCCCATACTGCAAAAACGAACGGGAGCTTTTGCCATTCGTACCACTCCCGTGCTAGATCAAAGACCAGTTCGAATCCGGGAAGTCCGTATTTGTTTCTTCGCAGAGCCTCGTCGCCGATGAGCAGCACTGCATCGAAATTGCTGTGATCATTCACTCCTGAGTGCATTCTCTCAAAAGTTGACTTTACGCCATATTTCTTTTTTAACAGAACCTGCAAAAGGCGAACTGAGGTAGCTGTATCGTCGGTTATGCCGATTGTCTTTCCCTCGAGACCGTTCCAGCCCTCCTTTGAAAAGAGCATGACACTCTTCACCTGGTCTCTTGTGGCGATACAATAATTCATCAACTCAAGATTTGTTTCCTGTTCAAAATAGCTCATCAGAGAAAATAGCCCCGCGTCGATGAGCTCCTTCGATGACAGTTTACCCATACGTCTCGGCGCAACGGGCAGAATTCTAAACTGCCTCTTCTCAAAGTGCGAATAGAAAGGGACAGAATTGAGATAAGGGATTTTTCCAATGACATTGTCAGTGTATATGTTGATCGGATTATAATAGACATCGCGTTCGACGGGAATTTTCCCGGCATCTCTGATGATCTTGATGATCTGATCTTTTGCAAGCGTCATCGGGCTTACGGCGCCTGCATCGTGCGCTATTTTCTCGCCGCCTACGGTGCCGTCCATGTCATCCGCACCGAAATTGAGCGCAATCGATGCGACTTCTTCGGTCAACATCACCCAATACGCCTTGATGTGGGGAAAATTGTCGAGCATCAATCGCGATATTGCAATGGTCTTCAAATCGTCGATCGCCGAAGTGAATTCATCTTTTGGTTTGATTGTGGTGTCGCCGGGCTGGAATGCCAGCGGGATGAATGTCAGGAAGCCGCCGGTCTCATCCTGCGCCTCGCGCAGCTTCATCATGTGGACGACCCGTTCCTCGTAGGTTTCGACGTGGCCGTAGAGAAGCGTCGCGTTGGTTGGAATGCCGAGCTTGTGCGCTGTCGTATGGACCTCAAACCAGGTTTTCGCGCCGATCTTCTGGTTGAATAGAAGCTTGCGAACCCGTTCCGAAAAAACTTCTGCGCCGCCTCCCGGCATCGTCCGCAGTCCTACATCTTTTAATTGGAGCAATACTTCTTCGATCGGAAGTTTGAATTTCTTGTGGAAGAAGTCAATTTCTACTGCTGTAAATGCCTTCACATCAACATCGGGAAAATTCTTTTTGATTTCCCGAACCATGTCGAGGTAGTACTTCCACTCCCAATCAGGATGAAGACCCCCGGTTATGTGGACTTCGTGGATCTCCGGCGTCAGTTTGCTTAAGATATCCTCGATGGTCATTTCATATGCATTGGGTCTTCCTAGTTTCGTTGCAAAGTCGCAGAATTTGCAGGAAAGAACGCAGATGTTCGTCGGCTCGATCTTTTGGTTGAGAACAAAATAGACAGCATCGCCGCTCTTCTGTTGTTGGACTTCGTGCGCCATTTTGCCGATCGAAATAAGATCGTTCGAGCGGAACATGGTCACGCCGTCGACGAGCGACAGACGCTCGCCATTTTGGACCTTATTCCAAATGGGAATGAGTTGTTTGTCACGAAAGCTTATGTCAGACACTGAATTCATATTCATCGTTATTTCCAGTAACTTTCCCAGCGTTCTTCAACTCGGCGAACGATCTTTTTGTCCATCACGAGGGGCTCGGGGTACCCGACCTTCCACGTGGCATCAATTCCCATTGTTCCCTTATAAATAGGGGAGATGCCAATGAGCTTTTGTTGAGTAAAATTGATATCTCGTTCGCAGTCAAACCGAGTGAAAACACCCCAAATATAACTCTCTTGGCTGTGAATATCCACATCCTCGCTGACGGCCGCCATGAGTTTCACGCCATCAATCATTGGAGATTTCAGCAGTTTCTTCAGAACGGCTGCACCGTCCTCTTTTACTTTGACGAGGAGCAACGTTTCTTCGATCAGCCGCGTTTCGATAATTCTTCGGTCGTGCGAAGCCAACTGATTAATGAAGACCTCGTTCTTCTTCGGTAGATGAAATTTGGATCGCGGCTTCTTCTTTTTGGTGGCATCAACGATCATCTTGCTGCCGAGATTCATTTTGAATGACGTAAAGTCAAGCGTGTCGAGCGGGACTTTTGGCAACATGATGAAATCATTGTGCGGATCGAAATTTTCGCGGATTGCGTGCAACACTTCCCTAAAATTTCTCGGGTTGACATCTTCCGACACTGTGATAAGGCATTTTGTCAGTGAAAGCTGTTGTGTTCCCATCAATCCGAGAGCGGTCTTCATCGCTTCTTTTTGATATCGTTCCTCTATCGACACAGCGAGAAGGTTATGAAATCCTGCTTCGTAGTATGCCCACAGGCTGCGTACTTCCGAATGGAGGATTTTGGCGAGAGGCCCAAGGATTTTCTGCGTTGCGTCGCCGAGGAATTTATCCTCCATCGGTGGGATGCCGACAACCGTAGCCGGATAGATCGGGTTCTTTCGCCGGGTAATTGCCGTGATGTGGAAAACGGGAAACTCGGCCGCTGCGGAATAATGTCCGAAGTGATCGCCGAACGGACCTTCCATGCGTCGCTCTTTCGGCCGCACAATCCCCTCTAAAATAAATTCTGCGTTTGCCGGCACGCTGATTGAAACCGACCGGCCGCCGACGAGTTGCGTTCCTTTTTTGCGAAGGAAGCCTGCAAACATCGCTTCGTCAATTCCTTCCGGCAGAGCGGCGATTGTTGCCAAGAGCATTGCAGGGTCAGTGCCCAGCGCAACAGCGAGTTCGAACGGGCGATTCATTTTGTCCGCCTGATAATAATGGAAACCTCCCCCTTTTTGAATTTGCCAATGCATGCCGGTCGTTTGAGCGTCGAAGACATGCATGCGATACATCCCGACGTTTCGTTTTCCGTTCCGAGGGTCGTACGTGAAGACTTGAGGAAGCGTAATAAATCTCCCGCCATCATGGGGCCAGCATTTAATGATCGGCAAGTCGTCAAGGTTCGGTTTCTCGACAATCTCCTGCGACGTGGCGATCGTAATATCGCTTGTCCGCGAAGAAAGAAGTCTTCGCAGCATCTTCGGATGCTTAAAAAGCGCTTTCGGTGTTGGAGGGATTGCTTCTTCGAAGAAGTTAATAAGCTCTTCGCCAAGCTTTTCGGGTTGAGCTCCAAGAGCAAGCTCGATGCGATGTTCGCTCGCAAGCGCATTAATGACGAGCGGGTATTTTGCCCCCTTCACATTTTCAAAAAGGAGTGCAGGTTTTCCCTCCTTCAAGGCGCGCGTTGCGATCTCGCTGATTTCCAATACTGGATCCACTTCGACTTTTACTCGGTAGAGTTCGCCGTACTTTTCGAGGTATTCAACAAATTCGCGAAGAGCGGTAAATCGCATAGGCGTTATTCTAGTTCCTCGGATCGCCAGCCCTTTGATTTCCTCTCGCCGAGCAGTCCGAGAAGTTTATCTGTAAAGGCGGAAACGTATTCATCGACAGAGTGTGGAACGAAGTAGAGAGGAGATGAGATCGGCATGATGATAACGCCGTGCCGAGAGAGGAGTGCGCATTGTTCCAACGCAACGGTAGAGAGCGGCGTCTCACGAATGCAGAGGATGAGCTTGAATCGTTCTTTCATCGCCACTTGAGCGGCGCGAGTAATGAGCGTGTCGCCAATCCCCGACGCAATTTTTCCGAGCGTCGAGGTCGAACAGGGAAGGATCACGCATGCGTCAAAATGATTCGACCCGGAGGCGATCGGCGCTGCGAGATCGTCGTTCGAAAATTGGCGCTTGATATACGGCTGCAGTTCTTTTTCCGTAATATTCAATTCGTCTTTCAGCAACGCTTTTCCCCATTTGCTGACGACGAGATACTTGTCTGCCTTTGATTGCTTAAGGAAATCCAACGCGTAAACGGCGCCGGACGAGCCTGTAATTCCGACTATGATTTTCATGAGAGGGCGAAGGGGAGGATGACCATAATAAATACATTAAAGCCGAGCAGGATATTGATCTTGAAAAATGCCAACTCAACGTCCTGCGCTTTCTTCTGCTCAAGAAACAAAAGAAGGCCGCTCAGCAAGAGCGGCGGGATCGCGACAAATCCTTTGAGAGAATGAAAGAACAGCAAAACAAGAACGAGGAATGCCAGGAGGTGCAGCCCGGCCGAAATCTGGAGCGCACGTTCCTTGCCAAACCGAGAAGGGAACGAGAAGAGATTCTGTTCGCGGTCAAATTGTTCGTCGAGTGTCGAGTAGATGATATCAAATCCAGTCGCCCAAAAGAAAGTAAATATTGGGAGAATCAACGCGTCGGCGAAATTGAGAAAAGAGCCCGTTATGGCAAACCATCCACCCAGAGGGGCCATTGCTAAACCCAAACCCACGCCAAAATGTGCCAAAGGCGTGAATCGTTTGAGGTACGGATAAATAATAAAAACAGTGAGCGGAATCGGCGAGAGAAAGAAGCAGAATTCTGAGATAAGCCGTGCTGAGATCAGGTAGAGTGCAAATCCGGCTGCCAGAACCGAATACACCTGCCAAAGAAGCAGCTTACCACTTGGGAGTTCCCGGTTCGATGTACGGGGATTTCTTTTGTCAATCTCCCGGTCAATGATACGATTGAGCGTCATTGCCACAGTGCGCGCTCCGACCGCAGCCAGGAGCACAAGCAAGAGCAATTCGTTTGAGGGCTTTTCCTTTGACGCGAGGAATACCCCGCTATAAATCATCGGCAGCGAAAATAGCGTATGTTCGATTTTGATAAAGGAAAGAAATTTTTTCAAACGATTCAAAGATAAGTTTATTGGATTTTCAGACGAATTCCAGCCTTGTCGCGCCCGACTTTGATCGGACTTTTATAAAGTTACCCAAAAAAAAGCGACGAGTCAAGGAATGCCCGAATCCGTGTTTGGAACTCCCGGTCGCATTTCTTATATTTATGTACATTTTTTCCACGAATAATTTATCAGAGAATGCATACTGTAACATTGATTCCCGGTGATGGCATTGGTCCGAGCATTGCAGAGGCAGCTTGCCGGGTTATCGAAGCGACGGGGGTGAAGATTGCATGGGAAGTTGCCCAAGCCGGCGTTGCAGCGATTGAACAATACAAGGATCCCATTCCTCAGGTCACTATTGAGTCAATCCAAAAGAATAAAATCGCATTGAAGGGCCCGCTGACAACACTCAGCGGTAAGGGATACCGGAGCATCAACGTCGCGCTGCGTAAAGAATTCGATTTGTACATCAATCTCCGCCCGGCGAAATCATTTGAAGGCGTGGCTTCACGCTATGCGAACGTCGATCTTGTGATGATCCGGGAGAACATCGAAGAATTTTATTCGGGAATCGAACATTACGTAGACGCGCAAAAGAGCGCGGCGGAGACAATCGGTATCGTCACCCGCTTCGGCTCGGAGAGGATAGTTCGAGCGGCATTTGACTATGCACGCAAACATGGCAGAAAGAAAGTGACGATCGTCCACAAAGCCAACATCATGAAATTCTCCGGCGGTTTGTTCCTCGAAGTCGCGAGAGAAGTGGCGCAGAAATACCCCGACATCGGCTGCGAAGACCGTATCGTGGATAACATGGCGATGCAGCTTGTCCTCGATCCGTATCAATTCGACGTCATCGTCACGACAAATCTTTTCGGGGATATTTTATCCGACCTCTGTTCGGGCTTAGTCGGCGGGTTAGGGCTCGCTCCCGGCGCAAACATCGGGACGAACGCGGCGATCTTTGAAGCAGTCCATGGCAGTGCGCCTGATATCGCCGGCAAGAATATCGCCAACCCCTGCGCCATCATCCTTGCCGGAGCAATGATGTTGATTCATTTGGGAGAACTGGATGCAGCGGCAAAGATCAACACAGCAGTCGCAAAAGTGTTAGAAGAAGGCACGCACGTGACAAGAGACCTAAATAAACAATCGACGACGGGAACAATGGAAATGGCTGACGAAATAATAAAAACCATTCGCTCAAACGCATAAGTGACAACGCATGAAACTCGTTTATCAGCTCACGGTCGCAACATTAATTGCAACGATTGCTCTGTCGCTCTCTCTTTCCGGGCAAGTCAAGAGAATCGGACGCGACGTTAAAGTAACTTGGTACGGGCACGCCGCAATCAAGATTGAGTCGCCAAAGGGAAAAATCATTCTCATCGATCCATGGCTCGACAATCCGAAAGCGCCAAGCAGCGCGCGCAATATCGATAGAGTTGATCTAATTTTGGTGACCCACGGCCATGCCGACCATATCGGAAACACTGTCGACCTCGCGCAAAAATTTGAGGCGACGGTTGTCTGCAACATCAACGTCGCTGATTATCTTAATAGCAAAGGTGTGAAGAAGACCGAGGTGTTAGACTATTCCGGGACCTATGAGGTTGACAACATCAAAATAACTATGGTACATGCGGATCACGGTTCGAGTCTCGATAACAATGGACAGCGAATGAACGGCGGTCAAGCAGCCGGCTTCGTCGTTCAATGTGAAAATGGGACGACCTTGTACCATGCAGGAGACACAGGGGTATTCGGCGACATGAAATTGATCGCCGAATTATATAAACCGGACGTCGTGATGATTCCCATTGGCGGCAAATATACGATGGGGCCGAAGGAAGCGGCGAAAGCATGCGAGCTTCTCAATCCCAAATGCATCATCCCAATGCACTATGACACATTCCCGGCGCTGACCGGATCGCCCGTTGAATTAAAAAATCTTTTGCCTGCGCCGTTGAAAAACAAAGTGGTTGACATACTTCCCGGCGATACTGTAAATTAACGGGGTATTAAAATGAAATTAGGTCCAATCGAGATAGACCACCCAATTGTTCTCGCACCGATGGAGGACGTCACTGACCTTCCATTCCGCCTCGTTTGCAAGCGACTCGGGGCGGATATCGTCTACACCGAGTTTGTAAATTCCGAAGGGCTCGTCCGCAACTCGGAAAAGACAAAAAAGAAAATGTTTTTCTCGGAAGAGGAACGACCTTTCGGGATTCAGATTTATGGGGGAGAAGAATCTTCGATGGAGGGTGCCGCACGGATCGCCGATGAGTTGAATCCAGACATCATTGACATCAATTGCGGTTGTTGGGTGAAGGACGTTGCGATGCGCGGCGCCGGCGCCGGTTTGTTAAAGGACCTTCCCAAATTGGAGAGGATTGTGGCATCGGTGGTGAAGGCAACGAACAAGCCCGTCACCGTGAAAACCCGGCTCGGGTGGGATGAATCCTCCATTCGCATCGTAGAAGTGGCTAAAATGCTGGAAGGGATAGGAGTCCGTGGCCTGACTGTCCATTGTCGAACCCGGGCCCAAGCGCACAAAGGCGTTCCCGATTATTCATGGATCCCAAGAATAAAGGCGGCTGCATCGATTCCGGTTATTGTCAACGGAAATATCTTCGAGCCGCGAGACGTCAAAAGCGTCTTTGACGAGACGGGTTGCGACGGCGTGATGATAGGACGGGGAGCAATTGATAATCCGTGGATTTTCAGACAATCAGAGGAATTCCTGGCTACTGGAATTCCGCCACAGCAAGCCTCAATAAATGAGCGAATTGCACTTTGCACCGACCATCTGCGTCTGTCCATTGATTATAAAGGAGAACGAACAGGTGTGTTGGAAATGCGCAAACATTATTCAGGCTATCTGCGGGGCCTTCCGGGCGTTGCGAAACTCCGCGCGGAATTAATGACCTACACAACGGGTGATCCTGTAATCGAACGACTGGCAAGATTCGTCGATGAAATGCAAAAGGAACCCGGCGCGATGGCGGCGCAGATTTTCGCTTAAACGCTTTGCGATTCTTTCCCAAATCTTTTATCTTCTCACTTCATGTGCCGGACGCATCGGACGGACGTTCGGCGCCATGGGCTAATTCGTCGGTAATCGAAGTGTTTTCCTGGCATCCCCTCATAGTCACGTACTCTGAATGATTGCCTTCATACTAGGATTTGTCATCGGTTTTTTTTCCTCTCTTCCTATCGGTCCCATCAACATCGCAGTAATGATGAAGGGGCTTTCGAATAAGACCGCTCAGGGATTGATGATCGGCGCCGGCTCGGGGTGGATGGACTTTGTGTATTGTGCCGCGGCGATGTTCGGTATCTCGTCATTTAATTCCAACCCCAAAGTCGATCTAATTTTCAAGATTGCATCGTTCGTGGTTTTCCTCATCATGGGTATCAAGACGACTTTTTTCAAACCCCCGGAAGCAAGACCTGCCAAGAGCGAGGAATCTCCGGGCTTCAAGCGATATTTTCTCTTCGGCATCATTCTTTACCTTTCCAATCCTTCCTTCATTGCCTATTGGATCACGGTGGCAGGAATCATCCACGGCTATCACATTCTCTCAGAATCAGCGTACAACAATCTTTTTTTCGCACTCGGCACAGGTGTGGGCACAACCGCTTGGTTCTTCACGCTTCTTGAACTTGTCGAAAAACAGAAGATGCGCCTTGACAAGCAAAAGATAGAGAAAATCACCCGCGCCTTCGGAGTCGTCTTGCTCATCATCAGCGTGATCATGGGTTATAAGTTGATCTCGTGATCTTTTTACAGGAAATACTCGCACCTCTTTTGTAGTGTTGCCAAATATTCGCGCTTCATTTTTCTAAGGAGAACGTCGATGACTAAACCAAGTCAGGTGGGGAGCACCGTCAACATCACGTCGACTCTCAAGGAATACAGAGTGTTCAAACCAAACGTGAAGTTCACGAAGAGCGCGCACATTTCGTCCTTTGCCCAGTATAAGAAGATGTATGACGAATCGATTCGATCGCCTGAAAAATTTTGGGCGAAGATGGCTGAAGAACTTGTCTGGTACAAGAGGTGGAACAAAGTGCTGCGCTGGAAGCTGCCGTTCGCTCAATGGTTTGTCGGAGGGAAAATCAACATTTCATACAATTGTTTGGACCGACATTTGACAACCTGGAGAAAAAACAAAGCCGCGATTATCTGGGAAGGGGAGCCGGGCGACTCGCGCACATTGACGTACTCCGACCTTCATCGAGAAGTTTGCAAATGCGCAAATGTGTTGAAGAAACTGGGAGTCGTGAAAGGGGACCGCGTCGTCATTTACATGCCGATGATTCCGGAGTTGCCGATCGCGATGTTGGCATGCGCGAGAATCGGCGCTACGCACAGTGTTATCTTCGGCGGATTCAGCGCTGAATCGTTGAAGGATCGGATCAACGATGCACAAGCAAAGCTTGTCGTAACGGCGGACGGCGGTTATCGCAGAGGCGCGGTCATTCCATTGAAAGCGAACGTCGACGAAGCATTGGAATTTACCCCGTCAATTGAAAGCGTCGTGGTCGTAAACAGAATTGGATTGGACATCAACATGGAACCGGGACGCGATCACTGGTGGGAAGGTTTGATGTCGACTACCTCTGCAGACTGCGAACCGGAAAAATTAGATTCCGAACATCCCCTCTACATACTCTACACGAGTGGAACGACCGGCAAGCCGAAGGGGGTCTTGCATTCCACCGCCGGTTACCTGCTGGGCTGTCACCTAACGACAAAGTATGTCTTCGACATCAAAGATTCCGATACCTATTGGTGCACGGCAGATATCGGATGGGTGACGGGACACAGTTATATCGTTTACGGTCCGTTTTCCAATGGTGCAACAGTGGTGATGTACGAAGGCGCTCCGAATCATCCCGAGCCGGACCGCTTCTGGAACATCATCGAAAAATACAAGGTCAATGTATTCTACACCGCACCGACGGCGATTCGTGCGTTCATTAAATGGGGAGAACAATGGCCTCTGAAACATGACCTGAGTTCACTGCGCCTTCTCGGAACGGTGGGCGAACCGATAAATCCCGAAGCATGGATGTGGTACAACAAGATCATCGGAAAGGGAAAATGCCCGATCGTCGACACATGGTGGCAGACCGAAACAGGCTCGATCATGATTACCCCGCTCCCCGGAGTCACGCCGACAAAACCAGGCACCGCAACTCTTCCGTTTTTCGGTGTCTTGCCCGATGTCGTAAATAAGGAAGGAAAATCGGTTCCGGCGAATCAGGGAGGGTATCTCGTCATTAAGAAGCCCTGGCCATCGATGATGCGCGGGGTGTACCGCGATCCGGAGCGATTTAAGAAAACCTATTGGACTGAGATCAAGGGAATGTATTTTACCGGGGACGGAGCGCGTCGCGATAAGGACGGATATTTTTGGATTATGGGGCGCGTTGACGACGTGATCAACGTTTCAGGACACCGGCTCGGAACGATGGAAGTAGAGAGCGCTTTGGTCAGCCATCCGTTCGTTGCCGAGGCGGCGGTCGTCGGCAAGCCGGATGAGATCAAGGGCTCGGCAATTTGTGCCTTCGTCACACTAGAAGGGAAGCGAACCCCCTCACCCGCGCTGAAGGAGGAACTTCGTTTACACGTCGCAAAGGAGATTGGCGCCATGGCGAAGCCCGACGACATTCGGTTTACCGATGCGCTTCCAAAAACCCGCAGCGGCAAAATTATGCGCCGATTATTGCGTGAGATTGCGTCCGGCGGAGCAACGACCGGGGATACGACAACACTTGAAGATTTTTCGGTGCTCGAAAAGCTGCGTCATCACGAAGACGATGAATAGAGAGTGACGGTGGGATAATTCGCGTCAACAGGTTTCCATTTTCCGATGCCGGGCTTTCTTATTTTTCAGATTCTACTTGCGCCCGTTTCCCGACTTTCTTATATTCAAGCGTCCTACAGTGGAGCAGGATTGTTTTCCACGTTTACCATCGCCCCGTATGCCCAAAGTCTATTGCACATCATTCGATTCCAAGATAGGCCACATCTATATCGCATCAACCGACAACGGAGTGTGTAAGATCAGCATTCCGAAGGAATCAAAGAAAGATTTTTTTGACTGGCTTTCCGATCACTTCGACGATGACGATGTCGTGGAAAATAAAAGCCGCAACAAGGAAGCTATCGATCAATTAAACCGTTACTTCAACGGCAAGCTCGCAAAATTTTCCGCGCAATTGGATCAGATCGGAACAACATTTCAATTACGCGTTTGGAAAGAGCTCATGCGTATCCCGTACGGAACCACTATCACCTACAAACAACTCGCACGGCGTGTTGGTGTTCCGCGTGGATTTCGCGCTGTTGGAACTGCGAATGGAGGCAATCCGCTCCCGATAGTCGTGCCGTGCCATCGCGTCGTCGGTCATGACGGCTCTCTCGGAGGCTATTCGGCAGGGGTAAAGACAAAAGAATTTCTCCTACGACTCGAAGGCGCAATCATCCTCTAACATAAACCTCGTCTCCAGTTCTTTTCTTTTCACTTCTCTTGCGCCATAGGCGCATCCGCCTCAGGCGGACTTTTCTCTATCTCTTAATCAGTTTGCATCCCTTCATTAATTTGTGTATTTTTTTCGCACACATTTCCTTCTTATCTCATGGATTTCTTACAACAGTTGAACCCTGTCCAGCAGCAAGCGGTGTCTGCCTCGAAGGGTCCGGTGATGATTGTTGCCGGCGCGGGGAGTGGTAAGACCCGTGTGTTGACCTATCGGGTTGCCCATCTCATCCACCAAGGAATCAAGCCGTATCAAATTCTTGCATTGACGTTCACGAACAAAGCAGCGAAGGAAATGAAACAGCGCATCGAGCAGCTTGTAGGCGACGATGCGGTGAAGGTGTGGGCGGGAACCTTTCATTCCATATTTGCCCGGATTCTCCGCCATGAGTGTGAAGCGATCGGGTATCAAAGAAATTTCACGATCTATGACAGCGACGATAGCCTCGGTCTGGTAAAAAATGTCATGGCATCGCTCAATATCTCCCCTCAACAGTTCAATCCCCGGGGGATACAATCCCGCATCAGCGGAGCGAAGAACCATCTCGTTTCGCCGGAGATGTACGAAGAGATCGCCAAGGACCCCTTCGAACAGCGGACCGCAACGGTCTTCAAAGCCTACCAAGAACGCTTGTTTAAAAACAATGCAATGGATTTTGACGATTTGCTGTTGAAGCCGATTGAACTTTTTCAACGCAATGACCGCATTTTGGAGAAATACCAGCACCGCTTCCAGCATCTCTTGGTCGATGAATATCAAGACACGAATAGAGCGCAATATGTGCTGATTACTATGATGGCGAAGCGGTTCAGAAATATTTGCGTCGTGGGCGATGACGCGCAGAGCATCTATGCGTTTCGCGGCGCGGATATTAAGAATATTCTGGACTTCGAAAAAGAGTACCCCGACTGCAAAGTCTTCCGACTCGAACAGAATTATCGATCTACGAAGACCATCCTCGCGGCGGCGGATTCGGTCATCAAAAACAATCGGAATCAGATCCATAAGACCTTGTGGACATCCAACCCCCAAGGGGAACTCATCACGGTCATTGAGGCTGAAGATGACAAAGATGAAGGGATGAAGATCGTCTCACATATCCAGGAGCAATGCAACCGTCTGAAATTGGATTTGAAAGACTTTGCCGTTCTCTACAGGACAAACGCCCAATCGCGATCCCTTGAAGATGGATTGCGCCGGAACGGGATCCCGTATGTGATTGTTGGCGGCGTTGAGTTCTACAAACGAAAAGAAATCAAAGACGTGCTTGCGTACCTCCGTGTTATCGTCAATCCCAAAGATGAAGAAAGCTTGCTGCGAATCATCAATTATCCGTTACGGGGTATCGGTGAAACGACGATTGACAAGATCGTTCGTCAAGCAGATTTCCGTCCTGGCAATAGAGCGACTCTTTTCGATGCCTTGTGTGATGTCAGCGCTATTTCGACTGTCAGTGAGAGAACGAAGAACATCATCCTTCAGTTTGTGCAGTTTCTCCGGAAGTACATGGAGTTGAAAAGCCAAATGTCTGCAAGCGAAGTTGCACGAGCGCTTGTCGATGATCTTGGCATCTTGAAAGCGTACAAGGAAGAAGCGACGCCTGAAGCACTCGGCCGCTGGGAAAACGTTCAGGAATTATTGTCGGCAATCACTGAATTTACTGCCGAGACGCCGGAGGCCACGCTGGAAGGATTTCTTGAAGAGGTATCGCTCGTTTCGCCGATGGATGAAGTGGTCGACCAGCGCAACGCTATCACGCTCATGACACTCCATTCCGCGAAGGGATTGGAATTTCCGGTGGTGTTCATTGCCGGGCTGGAGGAGGGTTTGTTTCCGTTTTACCAACTCGCTCCTGAGCCCGACGAGTTGGAAGAGGAACGCAGGCTCTTCTATGTCGGCATTACCCGCGCCAAGGTAAAATTATATCTCACGCATACGCGTCTTCGGTATAGATTTGGCGACGTGACCTATCCCGTGGTGTCGCGGTTCGCGGAGGAGATCGAGGGATCGTTGCTCTACCACGAGACCTCTCACCGCGCCGCGTTTCCGTCGCATCACCAGGGCAACCACCTTGGCCGCGAAGAAGCATTTGCTTCTCCACGCCACAAGGCGAAGGGTAATGGCTCATCTCATCCGGAATTTCTCGCGGACAGAGAATCAGACTACGAAAATGAATCACAGGAAGTTATTACGCTTCATGTCGGCGCGAAGGTGGAGCATGAATCGTTCGGAATTGGAAAAATACTTCAGCTTGCCGGCAAAGGCGATTCCGCAAAAGCTATCGTTCTCTTCGAGAGTATCGGCCCTAAGAATCTTATGCTGAAATACGCAAAGCTGCGTTTGATGTAAGAAGAGTTCTTAGGAGCCCTGGTTTTCAGTTTTAGCGCGGATAATGGTGAGATTCTCCCAGTAGTCGGGATGGATGTAATGTGTGATGATTCCCGTGAATTGCGCGATCGATCCGGTCGGGAGTATGAAGCATACTCGTGAAGGTTTTCCGTTAGCAGAATTCTTGTGGTCGAAGAAGACGTCGTATTGTGTTAGGGAATGCACCGACTCCAAATCGTCCTCGCTTATCTTTACAACGCCTATGACGAATCGTTTGTTGATCTCGTCAAATGCAAAAACGTCCGGCCGTTTCGGTTGCTGGTCCCCGTAGCCGTCGTTCTCCAACGCAGTGGGGTGCTGGTATTGCTCGATATCTGCGGCGCCGACGACCGTGTACTTTTCTGACAGAAAGAACTGCAGAAGTTCCTCGACCAAGGCGGAGTACATATCTTTCATGACTGACGCAAAGTAATTTTTTTATCGACGAAATGCAAAAGCCGCATGCCGCTTCCTGATTCCACGGGCCGCCAGAAATCGCCGATCCTCGCAAAGACAATTTCGCTTGCCTCGGTTTTCATTTGCTATGCATTAATTGAGTGGGCCTCTTCTGCCCATCTTCTGACGCGAATCGTACCTCACCCCTCCACCTTGTCGATATCCCTTGCCTGGTTATTCGAACATCATCTATGGCAATTCAGCATTGGAATGCTCGTGATTACCGTCCTTTCACGGGGGCATCTCTGGAGCTATGGAATCAATTCATCCGATATCCGGCTCTCCATGTCTATTTTACTGAAGTTCTACGTGGTTGCAAGCGTCATCGTGGCCGTGGTTATTGCTGTGCCGATGGTAATCTCCGGAACGATACCCGAGTATCTCGCGCATACAAGCCGAGTCGACATGCTTGCATGGATTCTTTTCCAATGGATGGCAGCAGCCGTTGCAGACAACATTCTTTATTTTGGACTATTCCAAACGCTATTATTGAAATACTGGCAGGAAAGAATTTCAGTCAAGCCCTTTGAAGTTCCTGTGGCAATACTGATCACGACGGTTTTGTTTGCAGCGGGGAGGACGAATGTTCCTATTTACGGGAATCATCTCCTTGAATATCTTCTCGCGCTTGCGATCGGAGCATACAGCGGTCTCGTCTATTTTCGTACTCGCAGCCTGCTCACGCCAATGCTGTCGCAGGCATTCTTTTACGGGCTCCCCTTTGTAGTCCGGTTCGTCTATCTTGCGGCGGTTGGCAAATGATCAAATGGTCCCGCAACTGTGATCGGCCTCAGGGGTGCAAATCGGAGTGAGCCGTGTTCAAGATTCTCTCGTAATGTCGTTCATAGAGAGTTACAATTTTTTCAATCGCGAAATTCTCTATCGCACGCCTGCGTCCTGCCTTCGCGAAAATGTCCCGTCTCGCGTCGTTCGTTAGAAGTTCAACTGCATATTTTGCCATTCGGTCGATATCGCCGATCTCGGCTATGTAGCCGGTTTCTCCGTGCACGACAAGTTCCGGCAATCCGCCGACGCTCGAAGAGATGACCGGCACTTCGCAGGCCATCGCCTCAAGGGCAGAGAGGCCAAAACTTTCGGACTGGCTCGGCATAAGAAATACATCCGCCGCAGAAAGCAGCTCGACAAGTTCCGCTTGTTTTCCCAGAAATTTCACATGGTCGTTCACTTGAAGTTCCCGTGAGAGGTTTTCGCAGCTTGACCGGTCCGGTCCATCGCCGACGAGGATGAGTTTTGACGGGACATTCTTGACCACAGCGTGAAAAATCTTAATCACATCCATCACTCGTTTTACCGGTCGGAAATTGGATGTGTGAATCAAAATCTTCTCTCCGTTGGGCGCAATTGATTTTCTGATACTGCCGCTATCGATGCGCTTGAACAGGTCTGTATCAACAAAGTTCGGAATAACTTCAATGTCTTTGTTGATGCTGTAATTGGTCAGCGTTTTCTCTTTGAGAAAGCGAGAAACCGCGGTAACGCCGTCGCTCTTCTCGATGCTGAATTTCAACACGGGGAGAAAGCTCGGCTCCAATCCCACTAAGGTTATGTCCGTTCCGTGTAACGTAGTGATGATGCGGAGATTCTCATCGTTCAGGACTTGCTTCGCGAGGTACGCACTTGTGGCGTGCGGAATGGCATAATGCGCATGAATCAAATCAAGTTTTTCGAACTTTGCCACCTCTACCATTTTGCTCGCGAGTGCGGGCGTATACAGTGGAAAATCGAACAACGGATATGACGACATTTCAACTTCGTGATAGAAGATATTTTCAACGAATCCATTCAACCGCATTGGCATCGCATAGCTGATGAAATGTATCTGGTGTCCTCGTTTCGCAAGCGCTTTTCCGAGCTCCGTTGCGACGACGCCGCTGCCGCCATATGTCGGGTAACAGGTAATTCCGATTTTCATTTTCTCATCCTTTCATAATACAACGTACGACTATTTCGTTTGATTTACAAGAATGGGTGAGATACTGCACGAAGAGTCTCAGGCTCCACGACGGTGAGAGTTGCGATTGAAAGCCACCGACTTTTTCGCTACTTTAGTTTTATTGTAACCCACGAATCAAAAAGCAACGGCTATGAAAACATTGTTCACATTCTCTTTGGTTCTGCTATGTGTCTCTCTTGCCACACCGCAGGCAAAAAAAGAGGTTAAGAAATCCACGGCCGAGGTGGCGTCCTCCCCAAAATCCACCACAGCAAAAAGTTGGGGTTCAACTTTTCAGATCGCAGAGAATATACGTGTCGTACTTCGCGGCGATTTTTTTGACTCCGATTTTTTGGTGAAAGACTCAGGGTTCCGTGAGGTCTTTGCAGTCGCGGGGCTGGACTTCGCGCCCGCAAAAGATGTTCACCTTATTCCGAACGCACTGTATACGCATCGACTGTATAAGAAGAAGCTCACGACGGATCCTGCTTTAAACGATGACATTACGGTTCGTCTCACGTTTGCGTATTCCTTCTCAGCGCATATTCAATGATAGATGAATATCATTCCATAAAAGCCGATGTCTCTAAGACGATGAAAGTGGAAGGATCCAAGTTCATTGCGTCGGCGTACCCGGTTGATTCGCGGCAGCAGGCGGAGGAGAAGCTCGGGAACGTTCGCAAGAAATTCTTTAATCTAAAGAATTCCTCGATGCTTGCATCGGGGTCATAAAGTACGATCGGATTTTTTATTCAACCAAGATACCTCGACGCTTGCGTCGAGGAGA
>JAGVPT010000049.1 GCA_020052095.1 Bacteroidota bacterium
CAAGGGTTCCGATTCCGAAAAGCTCTCTTTTGAGCCGGAGGCTCATCAGCCTTTGGCTGAGCTTCTACTCTTTCTCTGGCATCAGAGAAAGAAGAGAGCCGATATGGCTACTCAAAATCAGACTCTACCAAGGAAGGCCAGTGAGGTGGGATAATCCTACGGAAAGCTCAAAGACGCTCAAAATGCTTATGAGCGATATTCACCGATTCTGGCTCAATCCGTTCATGGGCTCAAAACGGGCATCGTCATTTGGCGTGAAAGGAGAGTAGGAACGGTCGATGATGAATAAGGGCGAAAGAAGTTTCTGAAAAATCTGCGCGAAGAATTCGAATGACTATTTTCTCTTCACGGTTCCCGAAATGAGTCCGTGCGGCTCGCTTGTCGGCACAAAAATTTCATTCTTGTTCTGCACGCCGAACGGTGAAAAGTCGACGAGGATGCAATGTTTGTTCGGCATCGTCAACGATATTTCCGAAACATCGACGCATGCTGCAAGTGCCGATTCCCCCATCGCATAAAGTGTATGTTGGACTGATCGGCTATCCTGTTTCGCAAAAGTCTCAAGAAGTGCCTGCCGGATCTTTTGATAGTAGACGTTGAAATCAAGGTCCTCCCTGGTGTACGTCCATCGTATCTCCGCGTTGGTCGCAAAAATCCTGTCATCGGTTTCTTTGAGAGTGGTATACTTGTCCTTCATGTATCCTTTGAACGCCGAACCACTGGTTTTCAGAATCAGCAAATCCTGAATGCCCGATCTGATTGATACGGCAGTGCGCGTCCTCGTGACGATAGAGTTGCGTTTCTCATTCCCCCCGCCTGAAAAGGACCATGGATGAAGTTCGGGTGCGGCTGCGGAGACAGATATCCGGTTCCACAGATTTTCAATCAGCTCGATTGTGACTTTTAAGACATCTGGATTGTTGAGAAGAAAGTGATTGCTGAGAGTCAGACCGAACTCTTCTATCGAGCGCAATGGATGATCTTTCGCAATTGCATATACGGTATTCTTCATTGTGTCCGTGGGGAGAACATTCGAATTGTCCCCCTTCGTGTACACCTTCTCAAATTCCCCCTCGAACTGAATGTTGACGCATACTTCTTTCAGATCGTGGCGATCGGGGAGGCGGGTCACCTTCATAAGGCGAACACTCGACTTGCCGTAACTGTTGTCCGTTAAGACTGAAACCATGCTACTTCTCCTTTTCGAAGCACAACGAGAAATTCACAATGAGGCTTCCTCTGACGCGAGAATCGCGGCCGCCGCTCCTTGAGCTCAGCTCCCGCGATAGGTCGAATATCCGTGAGGGCTCAACAGGAGCGGGACATGGTAGTGTGCTGCCGTCTCCCTGATCTCAAACGTCACGGTAACAAAAGGATAAAAACTTTCGACCTTGAGGGTCCGAAAATACTCGGCTGTAAGAAACGTCAATCTATAGATGCCCGGTGGTATCTTGAAGTTTGGAGGAAGGAGATTTTCTATTCTTCCATCCGCGTTCGTTTTGCTTCGAGACATTTCCTTCCACGCCTCCGATTCGGAGCGTGACTCCAGGACAATCGTAATACCTTCCGCCGGTCTTCCCCGCATTGTATCCAAAACGTGTGTGGTGATCGGGCTTTTCATGTTGTGATATTTCCTTAAGAGTAGATGTATTTGCTTTGCTTAGTGCGATGTCATTTTTTTCTTCGGCCGTTCAATATTGTAACGAACGACCGGCTTCGGATTTCTTCAACCGTCAATCCGGTTGCCTGCGCCTCTTGTTCGGAGATTGCCCCGCATAAAATACCTTTGACGAAAAAATTCAGCAGCCCTTGGCCGGTCGCTGCATCATCAAAAACATCTCCGATCAGAGTCGCTTGCGCAGCTTTTTCAACAAACGTTTTCAAGCGGTACGAAGCCGATTCGAGTCCTTGCAGGAAGAATGCATACACCGCGGCATATCGGACGGGCAACTGAGCCGGATGCAGATCCCATCCTTGATAGTATGCATTATAGAGAGAGTGATTGATATGATCGAAACCAAGCTTCCATGCCCGATGCACTACTTCCCGGTTTTCTTTTCTTTGCTTCGCGGACAATGGTTTTCCCCCTTTTTGTGCCCGATGTGGTCCAACCGGCATCACGTTCGTCGCGCCGTCCGAGATCCATATACCGGTTCCGGCGAGCGATACTTTCATCACTGTGCGGGCAAAATTGCACGCAGGATGCGTCATGCTTTGAAATGATGCCGTGATGTTATTCGAGGCGGTGTAATCATATACGCCAAAATGAGCAGCAACACAGCGCCCTTCCGCGGCATCGACAAATGAAGGGAGCGCAATTTCACCGCGTCGATTGATTATTGACTGTGGAGTTTCCACCATAATCTCCAGCTTCAGCGCGCCTGGTGGAATGGATGTTTTCGATTCGAGAATCTTGAATAGATTCACGAGGGCAGTGACTTGCTCGGGAATGACAACCTTTGGAAGCGTAACAATGAAATTCTCGGGCAATTTTCCGCCGGTCTTTTCCGCCAGCGTTGTCATAAAAATATCGAGGGTTCGGATCGATCGGGTTTTCAGTTCTTCGGTAAAGGGCTTGATGCGTACGCCGAGAAACGGCGGCAACGTCCCCCCGGCCAATCCACGGGCAACCTCTTCTGCAACTGATGCTGCATGGCCATCCTCTTCGGAGTCGGATCGGTAGCCGTACCCGTCTTCGAAGTCGATTCGAAAATCTTCTATCGGCTCGTGTTTCAGTTTCTCCGCGACGCGCGTGTAGACAGTGTATGCAAACCACGCCGCTGGATTCGCTCGACGAACAGATTCAGGATTCTTCGTCAATTTTCTTTGTAAAGACGCAATGTGGTTAAGCGATCGCGGCAGTTTTTCAAAACCAGGAAATTCCAGCGCGATCGCGAAATCGACAAACGTCGGTGCGTTCTCCTCGAGAGCGCGAAGAGCCGTCGCACCCAGCTTCTCCGCGGTATCAGCTTTGAATATTTGCGCACCGCCGTAAACCGTGTGTACCGGCTGGCGCGCCCCCGAATCTCCGGGGTACGTTTTCAGAAAAGCGCCATTTGCCGTACGAAGTGCCGATAGCACCGATTCCGTTAACTGTGGCGTAAACGACAACTGCATCTTAACCTCTGAAGCAAAGGATGAATTAGGAATTAAGAATTATGAATTTAGTTGGTGATTGAGCTGTCAAAGACGCGCCTGCATAAACAATGCTCCGGAAACCGGAAGATCGCGATACGGCGCGATTGATTCGAAGCCGAGCGATCGATACAGGGCAATGGCTTCTTTCATCGACGGAAGCGTATCGAGGCGCATCTGCTTATATCCTATCACGCGAGCATGTTCCATGACGTCCGTCGTTAGCCTTTTCCCGATGCCTTTTCCACGAAACTCCGAACGGACGTACAGTCTCTTCATTTCGCACACCTCATCACTAATTCTTTTTAAGGCAACGCACCCGGCGATCTTTGATTCAAACTTCGCCAGTAGCAGGCGTCCTCGCGGCAGTGCATATTCTCCGGGAAGTCCGTTGACTTCATTATCGAAGTTTTGGAAGCAAAGATCAATGTTCAGAGATTTCGAATATTCAACGAACATTTCACGGGCAATGTTTATTTGCGTTTCCGTTACTGCTTGGACCACCTGAATTATTCGTTCGGGTTCTTCAGTCTTGTGCTTCACTAATAATTTTTCCAGACGCAGTCTTGTAATTTTTGCCTGCTCTCCGGCCGCGACGCGTAGTTCCTCGCCTCGTTCGTTCCCTAATCGCTGTTCTAAGAGTTCAAGCATATCCGTTGCACTTTTGCCTGTTGCACAGACAATAAAAATGAATCCGAATTTCTTTTCGTATCGCCGGTTATCTTCCAACAGTCTTCGCGAGACATCATCTGTTGCGCCCGTAACGCCGGACTGTTCCCCCTTTGCCCACTCAAACGTCGAAGAGAATTTCTTCTTCAGACTTTCTGAGATGCCGATTTTCGGATGTCCGGAAAATGCCTCGAGCCAGTCTTGCTCCCTCAAGCTAGACCAAACGTCATCTCCAGTTTTCAGCACATCGGTCGCACTCGCAAAAGGTCGCTTCGATACCATATGCGACGCCCAGGCAGTTGAATTGCAGCATCGCCGAAACTCCGACAATGCGTTGTCAACAGTCGCTCTATTTAATTCTTCGAGGTTCAAGATGGCATTCCGATCAGAATCCGAAATTCTCGCCTCACTATTTCGGTTCGCGACGCTCACTCAACAATTACTCCATACGCCCGAAGGCGGCTGACGCCTCCATCGGGGAATATGTTCAGCCGGATGTGCGTGACAGATCCGACGTCGGTCAGCTCTTTTTCAAAGTAGTGTTGTTTGTGGGGATGAAGCTTCGTTTTGGGAAGGATTTCCTTCCATGGGGCTCCCGGCCAGGAAAGTCCGTCCACCAATTCACCGGGCAGGGCACAGCCGTCGATTGAGCACGTATCCGGATAATTCCCTTTGAAGTGATTCGTGTCGACTTCAATTTTTTTCAACTTTCCCGCCCTGCCGAGTTTGAGCAGAACCCAATCATTCCCCGGACCGCGGCGACGGCGCGTTTCCCAACCTTCCGCCATCGTCGCCGCCCGACCGGGCATGATGAGATTGTTCATGGGACTGAAGAACATATCGCTTGCAGCGATCGCCATTCCACCATTTTCAAGCGAGGCTAGGTCGATGATCTTGCGTTTCTTGAGCAGATTCCAATCGGGCACAACCTCGCCGTAAATTCTCAATCGGGCAACGCCACCGTCGGGGAAGATATTGAGGCGTGCATGAGTCCATCGCAGGCCATCGGCGATCGAAAAAATATTTTGCACTCCGGGTTTGAGGGGTGACTTCGGAAGAATTGTCACCCATTGGATATCGCTGGAACTCAAAAGTTTAGATGTCGCGCCGGCATTGGCTTGGCATGCCTCAAGGGAGGCATAGGCCGGGTTGTTTCCGAGAAAATGATTCGTGTCGATGTCGACACTTTTTACAATCCCTGGAATACCGAGCGCGACGATGCACCAATCATGGCCTGCCGTACGTTTTCTCCTGGTCTCCCATCCATCCATCCACTTTCCCCGAGCTGTGAATTTTTCAGGAAGAAATATGCCGCGACCCGGTTTAAGAAGATTCTCTTTTTTCGCAAAGAATTCGTCGCTGGCAACAATCGTTCTCCCCCCGATCCTCTCCGATGCCAGATCGATAGCGCCTGGTAGAACATGGATTTCATTTCCGCTTGCAATAGCCATACTGTAGTTCCCTTGCCGTCGGATACTTTACAACGCCGCTAATTTTTGTTCTTCAGAACAACTTTGCCATCCGCGCTTCCAATAAAAGTCCCATTATCAAATATTTTTCTCCCTCGTAAAAATGTCTTTTCCACTTTACCAAACAGTGCGCGACCTTCATATGGCGTCATTCGGTGGCGATGGTGAAGAGACGATGCCTCGACCCTGAATGAGGCTTCGGGATTCCACACAACGATGTCCGCATCATACCCGGGAGCAATTGCACCTTTTCGTCCTTGAAGCCCGACAAGTTCTGCCGGACGACGACACATCCATTCTGCAACATTTAGTAATGTGAATCCGCGCTTGCTTGCTTCCGTCCAGACAATGGATAACCCCAACTGTAGAGACGAAATTCCTCCCCATGACTTGTGAAAATCTCCGTCACCCATCTTTTTCATATCCGGAGGACAAGCGGAATGATCGGACACGATACTCTCGATGACTCCCTCGCGAAGGGAATCCCATAGCCGATTTCTGTTTTCGTTTTCGCGAATCGGCGGCGAGCATTTAAGTCGAGTGTCGCCGTCGGAAACATCCTCGGCCGAAAAATACAAATAGTGGGGACATGTTTCCACGGTTAGCGGAAGTCCGGCTTGGCGGGCTTCGCGCAACTGAGGAACTTCGTCAGCCGATGATAAATGCACAATGTGTGTTCTGCAATTGTATTCACGGCAGAGGCGGATCATCACTTTAATAGCGTCGTGTTCCCATTGTCGAGGGTGCGACGAGAGATACGCCGCATAACTGCGCGGCTGTCGCTTCTTCTCAACCCCAGCCTCACTCCCGTTCGAAAGCTCCGCATGGACAAGAAGAGGAAGACCGTTCTCGGCGATTACTTTCATGCCAGCGCGAAGATCTTGTTCCGTGGCACTTGGGAATTCATCTATACCCGAATCAATCATAAATGCTTTTACACCGAGAATGCCCGCATCAGCCAAAGGCTTCAGAGAAGCAGTGTTGCCGGGGACAAGGCCTCCGTAAAATCCGCAATCGACAAATAACTTACCGTGCGAAGCGGCGATTTTTTTCTGCAAGGAATGGGGCGTGGTCGTTACAGGCGAGCTGTTCAGAGGCATATCCACGAGCATTGTCACGCCACCAGCGGCAGCAGCCTTCGTCGCCGATGTGAACCCCTCCCACTTAGTCCGGCCCGGTTCGTTAATGTGAACGTGCGTGTCCACCAATCCCGGCATGACGACTCGGTCGCCAAAATCTTTGATAGGAATGTTCGCTGGAAATCTTCCAGCGCCAACGACGTCTGCGATGACTCCATCTTCTACTACAATGCCGGCTTCCTGAAGACCGGCAGCAGTGAGAACTCGGCGGCTCGTTATGATGTACGACTTTAGGGTTGAAGCGTCCGGCATTACTTACTTTGGTAAATGGCTTCAAAAGAATGGAATTTTTACTCACAAAAGCAAGATGTGCCACGACAGGATAATAGTACGTTTTGAAGATAAAGTCATAGTGAGCAAGTCCCAAAGGGACAAGTCGAACTATGACCCTTCTGAGCCAGAGGTTTACGCGCCTTTGGCTCAAAAGAGAGCCTCGCTGTCCCAAGGAAAGTGAGACACTCCCGAGATTGTTTGCCACCACCCCTGGCCCTTCCGTCAAAAAGACGGTCGAAGACTCGACTCGTTGAGCGGACAGGTCGGGCATTCCCCTCCTCGATGAGGAGGGGACAAAGGGGTGGTGCTAACGAGAAGATCGATCTCAATCACATCAAGAACCCACTCTCGGCATCCGTGCCCTATTTGACCGCGATCCCTTGAATCTCAAAATGTCCGCCGAAGAGGAGAGGGCCCGATCCGATGAACGCGCGAGCGGGAAAGTCCTTCGCGAAGTACGCTCGATAGGCAGCGTTGAATTTTCCGTACAATGAAAGGTCGGCGCAGAAGACTTGCACGTACACAAGGTCGTTCATTGTCATCTGCGCTTCCTTCAGCACACTCTTGAGTCCGTCGAAGAGATTATGAAGTTCCTCATTGACATCGATCGGCACCTTCCCGCTCTGAGGATCAAGACCAATCCTACCCGAAAGGTAAAACGTGTTCCCGACAAGAACGCCGTCGCTGAAGGGAAGACTCGGCACCGCGCGGGGAAGATTAATGAAGTGCCTTTTCGTTGAATCGGACTGTCCGAGGGCTGATGCCGTTACAACGATAATGACTGTTGCAGTGAACATTACTCTTCGTGCAATCATGACATCCCTTTCAATTGAGTGATACTGCGGAGACCGGAGTTGTGCAAGAATAGAATTTTCGACGACAAAACGCAAGCCTGCAGACTGACGGAGCTATCCGATTGCTTGAAGCAATCGGATAGCTGGAAAATCAACCACGGCCCCCCGTTCTTGTAAATTGATTGAAGATTTGTTACACTATGATATGGATATCTTGCAGGAAATCCTTTCTGCGCTTCAGTCCCAGGAGCGCGTCATGCTCGCCACGATAATTTCGACGACCGGGTCCACTCCAGCGTCCGCACTCTCGAAGATGCTCGTGAAAGATAACGGGAAGAGCTGGCTGGGAACCGTCGGTGGCGGATGCCTGGAGGGCGATCTGTTGCAGGAAGCCATTCAAATGTATTCTTCCGGCAAGGCCAAAATTCTCACATTCCATCTCAACGAGACAAATTTCGACCAGGGATTAATCTGTGGTGGAAGCCTCGACGTGTTCATCGAGCCTCTGACGAAAAGAGATATCTCTGTCATACAAGAAGTGATGGCACTGCGCAATGAAGGGAATGATTGTGTGATTGCCACCTTCCTTTCACTAGGCGGCGCCGTTGAAGAGAAGGTGTGCCTGACGACAGCCTCCGGGCCGAGCAATGGAACTGCCGCGTTGGATGACCGTCTCAAACGGGTTAACGCATTGTTGATTTCTCCGGAGGCCGCCAAGCTTAAGGAGGCAATTAGCAAGGCTAGTCACCGTAACGAGACACAGCGCGTCGTAACAACGAGCGGTGAAATGATTGTTGAGCCGATAAGCGGCACACCGCATCTAGTGATTTTCGGCGGCGGGCATGTTTCAAAGTACATTTCGCGCGCGGCATCAATGGCAGGATTCCGCATTACGGTGATCGACGACCGGTCGGAGTATGCAAATGCCGTGCGATTTCCTGAAGCGGAGCGGACACTCGCTGTGGATTTCAACGAAGCCCTTGCGCGCATCTCCGTGACGCCTTCGACGTATATCGTCATTGTCACACGGGGTCATCGATCGGACGAGGAAATTCTCGAAAAAGTGGTCGCATTACCGGCAAAGTACATTGGAATGATCGGGAGCAAACGAAAGGTGTTAACGACGTACGAACATCTGGCTGAACGCGGTGTTCCCGCCGATGTGCTGAATCATGTTCACGCGCCGATCGGCATTGAGATCGGAGCAACCACGGCAGAAGAAATCGGGATCAGTGTTGTGGCGCAATTGATCGCCGTGAGACGCGGCGAGGTGGATGTGCAGAAAAACAAATCTGAAACGATGAAGAATTTGATTACTCAGATTGCGCAGATTGGGCGCTGATTGCAGATTAGAGGTAAGGGGATTAGTCGGGGTGATAGGATTCGAACCTACGACTTCTTGCTCCCAAAGCAAGCGCTCTAGCCAGGCTGAGCTACACCCCGATGATCTTAGTTGTTGTGCAGCTCAACCTACGACTTTGGCGGCAAGCCGCCACGCTCTAGCCAGGCTGAGCTACACCCGAAGAATGATAAGGTCATCTCATTCAGCGTCTCGGATGACGCGAATATTCTGCATTCGCAGATCAAATATACGAAACGATGGAAGCGAAGGCAAGGTCTATATCGCAAGCGCTGATGTGACCCGTCAACCAAATTCTTGAACCTGCACTGTTACTAAGTGATGTTACGCAAAAGTGATTAAAAAGCGTCGTACATTGGAGTCGACCACAATGCAGGAGAATCCAATGAATAACTCGCTTCTTGATTTGTATAG
>JAGVPT010000144.1 GCA_020052095.1 Bacteroidota bacterium
CGTATCCTCCTTAGGTTTGATAGGAAACTCCTATCCGTTTTTGGTATCCTAAGATACGGATGCGCTTTTTTATTTACACAACTTTTAAAGATAGCTCTTCTTCTGGAGGATAGATGTATTAATATAACCTGAATGAAGTTCTCATTCAAATCTGAGAGTGAAAGTCTGAAAATAAGTTCGTAATTTTAAAGAGATGCACAATTCTGACAACTTCCTTGGTTTGGCACTATGAATTCTATTCGCTGTTTATATTTTCTGATGCTCATTTTCGTAACCACAAGCCAGGTTTGGTGCCAGTTCTTTGAAGAGAACTATCCATCGCTTAGCGATTTTCGGTCCGTAGGGTTGAGTGGAGTTGCTCAGGATTTTTCACCCCGGAGCGCAAATGCGCAGCCTGACTCTGCAAAAATTCACTTCACAGCTCCCCTCTTCTCGGCAGAATACAGACAAATGGGCTTGCGCGTCGCCCTCGGGTACTCCTCGTACAAGTTCAACAATAATGCTCGTTCGGAGATCAGCTTCTCGGCAGAATCGATTACGGATGTTTCGCTTGTGAGAGATCGCGACGGTGGCAATTTCTTTTTGCCCGTAATTCTCTCCACAAGTTTCATTCAAGCCGGAGGCTCGACGAATTCGTCCAAAGATTTCAACGTCGCTAATGTCGGACTTGGCACGGGATTGAAGTTCAAGCGTATTTCTGAAAGTTTTGGTGTACAGATAACCGGTGTCGGAGTTCTGTACTACAGCACCGCCGGGTTCAGTATTGAGAGCGGGTCCTCGACTGCGGTCATAGCCGAATTGCAGTTCCTTATTCGCGAGGTCATTGGTGAGGGGATGACGGTGGGTTATCGATTCGAGACGCAGGCGTGGTCGATGACCGACAAAAAGCTGAATTACTCCCGGCAATTTCAGGGTCCATTTCTTGGAATTTTCTTCTAATTTTTTTATATTGTAGAGGAAATGCTGGCGTAGCTTCCCGACAAAAAACGTCGGGACGTCGGTTCTCGCAAAGAGATTCCTTTAGGGTATTCAGTTGTTGGAAAACACAGAAGTGCTGGCGTAGCTCAGCGGTAGAGCAGCGGTTTCGTAAACCGCAGGTCGTCGGTTCAAATCCGACCGCCAGCTCGGATATCATGAATCCGTCCTTTACTTTTACAGAGAGGGCGGATTTGTTGTTTTTTTTTCGAGAATTGAGTATCTTAACCAACTAATTTATGTGCCACAGTACACGTCTGGTAGAGGAATAGAATGATCGAAGGAAAAATTGTTCAAGTAATCGGACCTGTTGTTGATATTGATTTCTCAGAGGGGAAGTTGCCCCAGATTCTGAACGCGGTCGTTATTTCGCGCACAAATATCGAAGGAGTGGAAGAGGACCTCGTCGTCGAAGTGCAGCAACACCTCGGAGAGAATCGGGTTCGTGCAGTCGCGATGGACTCCACGGACGGCTTGGTGCGGGGGATGAAGGCGGTTGACACCGGCAAGCCGATTATGGTGCCGGTTGGCCCGAAAGTACTTGGACGCTTGATCAACATTATCGGTAAGCCAATTGACGCGCTCGGTCCTGTGGAAGCGAAGGCGTACTATCCAATCCACCGTCCGGCCCCAGAGTTTAAAGATCTCCGCACGCAGAAGGAAATGTTCGAGACAGGGATTAAGGTTGTTGATTTGCTCGAGCCGTATACCAAGGGGGGGAAGACCGGTTTATTCGGAGGAGCAGGCGTCGGGAAGACTGTGTTGATCACGGAATTGATCCATAACATCGCAAAAGAGCACGGCGGCTATTCGGTGTTCGGTGGAGTTGGAGAACGAACGCGGGAAGGGAATGACCTTTGGCTAGAAATGAAAGCCTCAGGGGTTTTGGACAAGACCGCTTTGATCTTCGGACAGATGAACGAGCCCCCCGGCGCGCGATTACGTGTCGGACTCACTGCGTTGACGACTGCAGAATATTTTCGCGATGAGGAGGGAAAGGACGTTCTGCTGTTTATTGACAATATATTTCGATTTGTACAAGCCGGTTCAGAAGTTTCTGCTCTTCTCGGACGGATGCCCTCAGCCGTCGGGTATCAGCCCACGCTCGCGACTGAAATGGGAGCGCTTCAGGAACGCATCACCTCGACGAAGAAGGGTTCGATCACGTCAGTACAGGCCATTTACGTCCCCGCCGATGATTTGACCGATCCCGCGCCTGCGACGACGTTCTCCCACTTGGACGCTACAACGGTCTTGAGCCGCCAGATATCGGATAAAGGAATCTATCCCGCCGTCGATCCACTGGATTCAACATCGCGCATCATGGATCCGGAGATTCTCGGACAAGAACATTACACGGTTGCCCGCTCAGTCAAAAATATTCTTCAGTCGTATAAGGACTTGCAGGACATCATCAACATTCTAGGGATGGACGAATTGTCCGACGAAGATAAGGTAACGGTGCAACGAGCGCGCAGGATTGAGAAGTTTTTGTCCCAACCGTTTTTCACCGCCGAGCAGTTCTCCGGCATGCCTGGAAGGTACGTGAAGCTCGAAGACACGATCAAAGGATTCAAGGGAATCATCAACGGCGACTACGACTATCTGCCGGAAAATGCATTCTTCATGGTGGGCACAATCGAAGAAGCGGTTGAGCAAGGTAAGAAATTACAGGCGGCGTAATTCAGGCACAAAGGCTCAATAGCAATGGCTGGTAAGAATTTTAGTCTCGACATCGTAACTCCGACGCGCACCGTTTTCTCCGGCGAGGTGCAAAGCTTCACCGCGCCCGGTGTCCTCGGCGGATTCCAGGTGCTCTTTAACCATGCACCACTCCTCTCCTCGATCAAAGTCGGGCGGGTGAAGATTATTGGTGGCTCGGGCAACGAGGTCCACTATGCGACGAGCGGTGGATTTGTCGAAGTCAATGCCAACAAAGTGGTCCTTCTCGCGGAAACGGCCGAGCGCTCGGATGAGATTGATGTTCAACGGGCTGAGGAAGCCAAAAGAAGAGCGGACGAACAACTCCGGAAGGAAGAAGATGTTGATGAAGAGCGTGCACGCGCAGCCCTTGTTCGAGCGATCAACAGGTTGAAGATTGCCGCAGAAAACTGAAGAGACTGATAACCGACGAGCATGACGGCCCACAAGAAGAGATTTTTGTGGGCTTTTTCGTCAGATAGTCGAGCATTTTGGTGAAACCGCCGTTGCTATCGGTGATGGACGCGCTTTGACCCTTCGACGCAGCCGCGACTGCCCATCCTGAGCAAGCGAAGCGGGTCTGCGTCAGTGGGCGCATGAGCTCAACGAGTCGAGTCGTCGACCGTTGGCTCAGAAGGATGCTGTTGCGGTTTTGCTCCAGGGTGACTATCCTTTTGGTTCATCCCGCCAACGGTAAAAAGCACTACCACCATTCGTCTCGCTTCGTTGATTCTTCTTCGTAGAACTGCTATATTTGCTTCGCAAATTGATCTTTCACACCATGGATTTCATGAGACCGACGTACGCAGAAATTGATCTCGATGCCATCAATCATAATCTCAAACAAGTTCGAAGGCAGGTCGGGGCATCCCCCGTTGTTATGGCGGTAGTGAAGGCCAATGCGTACGGTCACGGAATGATCCCAGTGGCAGTATCAGTCTTGAGAGAGAAGACCGCATCGTATCTCGGCGTTGCAATTGTTGAAGAGGGGGTCGCACTTCGTAGGAGTCGAATTCATGCGCCGGTGCTGGTCTTCACTGCGCCGTTTGAAAATCAACTTCGATTGTTCGTGGAGAACAACCTTGAGTCGACGATCTCTTCTTTTTCGACGGCTCAAAAACTCAATCGCGTTGCTGCCGCGATGGGGACAAAGGCCGCTGTTCATATCAAGCTCGACACCGGGATGGGCAGAATTGGGATCGCACCGAAGGATGCAGTTTCCTTTGTTGCCACCTTGGCGAAAATGGAGAATCTCTTTGTGAAGGGACTCTACACACATTTCGCAACATCTGATGAGGAGGACTTGAGCTTTGCCAGAAGGCAACTATTGGAGTTTCGTTCCGCGATTCGCGCTCTTGATGCAGCACGGATAAGCGTACCCATGAAACATTGTGCAAATAGCGGCGCGATCCTTCAATTGAAGGGATCCCAGTTCGATATGGTTCGACCGGGCATTATGATGTATGGATATTACCCATCGCGCGAGACGCGGAAAACGCTGCCGCTCAAGCCCGCAATGTCGATTCGAGCGCGAATCGGATTCCTGAAGACAGTCGGAAGAGGAACCAGTATCAGTTACGGCCGCCGGTATTTTACAAAATCCAAAACAACTATAGCGTCGGTCACAGCCGGCTATGCCGACGGCATCAGCAGGCGTCTGACGAACCAAACGAACGCAATCATCAATGGAAAGAAGTACCCCGTGGTCGGAACAATTTGCATGGACCAACTGATGATTGACGTTGGTAATCGCGCAACGTGCAAAATTGGGGATGTCGTCACCTTGATGGGACGAGGAGGAAAACAAGAGATTTCCGGCTGGGATATTTCAGACACGCTTGGCACAATTCCGTATGAAGTGTGCTGCGCAATTTCCGAAAGAGTTCCGAGAGTGTACATTCATGGATAATCCCGAACAATATTTACTACAGGTATTCCGCAGGACGCAGGCAAGCTTGCAGGATAGCCTTATCCCTATTCACGCCAGCAAGATGCACCAACTCACGGAGAAGCTTGAGCAGGCACCCACGCTGAAGGACGAAATCGGCCGACTGCGAAATGTCAACGGATTTACGAAAGCGGCGCTGAGCATGCAGTGGATTTTGGAACGCGTGGAGAAGTCCGGAGAAGATTTTTCACCCGACCAGTTTGACATCGACGCCGCCACCCTCAATGATAAGCTGTTTGAGGCCTTCCTGAGCGAACCGTTCGACGCGCCCACAGATGCAGCCGTCGCAGCACCGTTGGAGGCTTCGACTGATTCTATTCCAGGGCCTGCTGGAGAAGCCATCGCGGCAGAACCCGAACACGTTGAGCCACAAGCTCAGCCTCAATCTGAATCTCAGCCAGAACCTCTCACTGGACTTCAACCTCAATCGGAATATCAACCTGAATCTCAGCCAGAGCCTCTCACTGGACTTCAACTTCAACCTGAATCTCAACCTGAATCGCAGCCAGAGCCTCTCACTGGACTTCAACTTCAACCTGAACCTGAGCCTGAACCGGCAACTCCACCACCCCCACCCGTCGAGGAAGCCCCGGCACTTACTGATCTTCTGGATCAAAATCTGCTACTGGGATTTCAACGATTCACCGAGATCGTTGCGAAGCTTGGCGAGAAGACTCCGGCTGAGCGAAAAAGCGTCTTCGCTGTTCTCGCCATGATCGCGAAGAGCTCGACCGAAGTCGCCCGCGCCCAGGGAAAGAAGGATGTTCTTGACTTCTTCCAATCGGTTATCAAATTTATCACATACGTAGATACTTCAGGTTCCGCACAGGATTCCCGGGTTGCGGAGATCATGCGCGAGGTTGGAGAACGTCTCTCAAAAGCGCTGAAAGAACGATCGAACGGCCCAGCATTACTCCAAAGCATCAATCAAATTCTGCAGAACCCGGAAAGTTCGCTTAACTCATAAAGGTGATGTGTGAACAAGGCTATCAATGTGTACGTGGTCATCATGGCGGGTGGGATTGGCTCCCGGTTCTGGCCTCGCAGTCGCGAGCGTTCGCCAAAGCAACTGCTTGAAATCGCCGGCGAGAAGACCATGATCCAAAATACCGTGCAGCGATTGAACGGCTTCGTCGGACCGAAGAATATTTTTGTTGTGACGAACAAGCTCCAGAAAAGCGCCGTCGCAAAACAATTGCCGACCCTTCCTGCGGAAAATATCATTGTCGAGCCAATCGGCAGGAACACCGCCCCCTGTATCGGCCTCGCGGCGATGTTCGTTCACCGTCTTGACCCCGACGGCGTAATGGTCGTGCTCCCAGCCGACCATGTTATCCGCGACGAAAAAGAATTTCTCCGGGTAATGGATGTTGGGGTGAAAGTGGCGCACGAGTCGTCTGCTCTGGTAACGATCGGAATTCAACCGACGCATCCGGAGACAGGGTACGGGTACATTCAGATCGTTGAAGACGAAAAGTCAAAGAACGGAGCGTTGCCGGGGGCGGGGGTCTTCAGGGTAAAAACGTTCGCCGAAAAACCGAATCTTCAGACTGCACAGCGATTCGTTGAGAGCGGCGATTTTTTCTGGAACAGCGGCATGTTCATCTGGCGGGCAGATGTGATTTTGAATGAAATCAAACGCTCGCTCCCTGAGCTTCATGGTTATTTGATGAGCATTGAACCCACGCTGGGGACATCGTTGTTTGAACAGAGCCTCGAGCACGCGTATGGTATGATCCGCGGAATCTCGATCGACTATGGAGTGATGGAGAAAACGGAGGGTGTCTACGTCATCCGGGGCGATTTTGGATGGAATGACGTCGGCTCATGGGATGAAGTGTACCGTCTGGCAACGAAAGATGAACAGGGGAATCATTTGCACGGCAGGATCATTTCCTTCGACACAAAAAATTCCTACATTCATACAAATGACAAGCTGGTGGCAACGGTCGGCATCGATGATCTGATCGTTATCAATACACACGACGCGATTCTGATTTGTAAACGAGGGGCGTCGCAGGATGTGAAGGAAATTGTTGACCATCTGCGCCGCAAGCAAATGAATGAGTACTTGTAGCGCGCAAAAGGGCCGCCTTGACGCGGAACTTCATCGCACATCCACCTTGAACGGCAACTGTGAAAGAGCTCACCCGAGGACACGGTAAAGTACTATTCGTTCAAAGGGGATGGATCGTTGCCGCGCTGATGGGAGCGTTGGTGATGTGCGGATGCGCATCGTCTCCGCGTTTCACGAAAGAGCGCTCTGCGGAACCGAAAGTGCGCGACAAGGCGAGTTCGTCGAAGTCACTGAAATCGATGGAAGGAATTGCGTCGTACTACGCCGATGACTTCAACGGAAAGAAAACGGCGAACGGCGAGATTTACGATATGTACAAGATGACCGCTGCGCATCGCTCGCTGCCGTTCAACACGAAGGTGAGAGTTACAAACCTCGACAACAAACGATCGATCATTGTTCGCATCAACGACCGCGGTCCGTTCAAACTCGAGCGTATCGTTGATTTGTCGCTCGGCGCCGCAACGCAACTCGGCATGAAGGAAACCGGGACAGCAAGAGTGAAACTCGACGTGCTCGAGTGGGGAGATGATGAATATTCTAAGTAGAGAGGCGTGAGAGGTAAGAGAATAGAGAGAAGAGATAAGATGTAAGAGATAAGAGGTAAGATGGATATTCGTCAGCTTGGATTCTGACAATTAAATCTTTTTCTATAATGGCGAAGACGGTTCTAACAGAGCGTGATATTCTCAATGCTGTAAAAACAGGGAAGAAGACTTTCTTTGTCGATAAAAACACTGTTGTCACGCCGTCCGCAAAAGACAAAGCAAAGGAATTGAAGGTTGGTTTCACCGATAAGAAGGACGAGTCTGCCCAGCCGCAGCCACCAAAACCTGCCGAATCGTACACGGCAGCCACAATCTCCAATTCGAACGTCGGATCAAACCTCATCGTCATAGGGAGCGACCACGGCGGGTTTGAAACGAAAGAGATGTTGAAG
Organism: Bacteroidota bacterium; assembly: GCA_020052095.1. Taxonomy (GTDB): domain Bacteria; phylum Bacteroidota; class Ignavibacteria; order UBA10030; family UBA8401; genus JAGVPT01. The sequence goes on from JAGVPT010000144.1 coordinate 7,642, forward strand.
AAATATCTCGGCGAGCTGGGATACAGGACGCTCGACGTCGGTACGAATTCGGAGGAAGCCTGTGACTACCCTGACTACGCATTTGCTGTTGCACGCATTGTGGCGAAGGGGGAAGCGTGGCGCGGAATAATGGTCGATGCGACAGGAGTGGCTTCTTCAATTGTGTGCAACAAAATTCCTGGCATCCGCGCGGTTGCCTGTTACAATGAGTTTGTGGCCCACAGCAGCCGCGAGCACAATGATGCCAATGTCCTGACCCTCGGCGCGAAATCGCTCGGAACGGAAGTTATTAAGTCAATCGTAAAGGTGTGGCTGGAGACATGGTTTGGTGGAGGGAGGCACAAGAAACGCGTGGATAAGATCACGGATGTGGAGAGAAAGTTTAGCAAAGGGAGTAATCAATGATGAATGAGTAATGATCAATGATCAATGAAGAACTTCGTGGATAGGATTGGGTAAGGACTGTATTTAGGAAGGTACAGGAAAGTCAGGCGACGTGATCTCACGGCGCCTGTTCCATTAAGGGGGAGAATTGAGGCAAGGTCAATTGAAACGGTTTTGGAAAATCTTCCCGCAATCGCTTGTTGCATCGGCGGAGGGACGGTACTCAACGGTTTGTTGCACGATATTTTCGTATTGAGTACAGAGCACGGCAAGAAATATGACCGTCAACTGCTTCGACTGCTCAGGGACGGACATATCCTGATCACCTGCGGTGCAATACACGTGCTCGCCTTTGGCGGGCTGCAGGCACAACGCAGTAGGCTTGTCTCATTGCCGGGATTGCGTGCATTAGCCTCCTGGTCATTGTGCGATGATCTTCGCATTTCTGAAATCCCTCGTGACCATGGCACAGAACACGTTCCTGCCCATTCTTCTCGTTGCCCAATATCTCTCCGTTAAATAGCCTGAGGCGAACTGCGGCACCTCCTGCACAACGCCCAAGTTCGGATCATCAGCGCAGCTTGCATCCCGAAGGAGGGTCAGGGAAGCTGCTGGAAATACAAAAGGCGTCCCGTTTTTACGGAACGCCTTTTCAGTTTGATGGAGCAGAAAAGTTCTAGTAACTCGCGGCAGCTTTTTTCACCGTGTCGAAATGCTCGAAGACGGAGAGGAGTTTGGTGACTTCAAGGAGTTTTAAAATTTTGTCCGAGGCGCATGCAAGTTTCAGGTCGCCTTTGACGTTGCGCATCGTGGTGACGCCGCCGATCAACATTCCCAGTCCTGAGCTATTCATTGATGAAACGGCTTTTAGGTCGACGACGACTTTTTTCTTCTTCGCGTCGATCAGTTCATGAAGGGTATTGTTGAGCTCCGTCGCGTCGGGTCCGCCGAGAACGTTTCCTTCCAGCGTTATGACCGTGACGCCTGCGTTTTCCTTAGTTGTGAATTTCATGAGCGTGTCTCCGTGTGCGAAGGCAAGGACATCGCCTGCCCGACAGTTATGCTTGATGCGCTTTGATGTTTCTCCGAATCGTGTAATCTAAGACGATTGCGCTTGCAACATAGATAGAAGAGTATGTACCAAAAACGGTTCCAATCAAAAACGTAAACGCGAATCCCCGGTTCACTTCGCCTCCAAAAATAATGAGGACAATCAAGACCAAAATCACCGTTCCGCTGGTGATGACGGTTCGCGAGAGGGTCTCGTTGACCGATTTGTTAATGATGGTGAAGAGAGACTCGGAGCGGTGAATCTTGATATTTTCGCGGACGCGGTCGAATACAATCACCGTGTCGTTAATGGAGAATCCGATGAGCGTCAGAAATGCTGCCATCAAGTTCTGTGACATTTCCAAATTCAAATACGGTGAGAGGCCGTCAAACAAGACAACTACACCAAGTGTGGCGATAACATCGTGAAAAAGAGCGACAACGCCAGCTACTCCATAAATGAACTTGAACCGAAAGCCGACATAGATCATGATAATCAATAGAGTGGCGGCGACTGCATAAATAGCGTTGCGTCGAAGTTCCGCTCCGATCTTCGGGCCGATCTTATCCTCTTTCAAAACGCTGAAGTGATTGTTTGGAAACTGCGCGGATAATCCTGAGCGAATTCTCTCCGCAATAACGCTCCCTTGCGCCTGCTCGGGCGTGCGAAGTAGAATGTCTTTGGGGTTGCCGAATGTTTTGATTTCACTCCGAGGGAAACCGATTTTGTCCATTGCTCCGCGGACCTCATTGATTTGAACGGGTTGTTCGAACCGAACGAGTAATTCTGTTCCGCCGAGGAAGTCGATTCCCAGGGTCATCCCTTTAAAAAATATCCCGATGAGGCCGAGCAAAAGTGTTAGACCCGAGACGCTATACCACATCATCCGCTTGCCCATGAAATCAATATGTGTAACTTTGAATAATCGCATTGAAGAAGATCTCCTCGTAATCCTATCCGAAATTAATAGTAGCCGTGCCGCGCTCGGTCATCATATTGAAGACGACGCGCGTAATGGTAATGGCTGTGAACAAGTTTGCTGTAACACCCATCATCAACGTGAGTGCGAATCCTTGCACCGGGCCTGTGCCAAATTGGAATAGCACGACACCGCTGAAGAAGGTGGTTAAGTTTGAGTCAATAATAGCACTGAATGCTTTTGAATATCCGGCGTCAATAGTTGCGCGAAGCGTTTTTCCCGTTGTCATCTCTTCGCGTATACGCTCAAAAATCAAAACGTTCGCGTCTACCGCCATGCCGATCGTTAATACGATTCCAGCAATGCCGGGGAGCGTCAATGTTCCTCCAAACGCGGCGAGTACAGCGAAGATAAAGAGGACGTTAAAGAAAAGTCCCACAGTTGCAACGGCGCCTCCCGTTCTGTAATATACAAGCATGAAGAGGACGGTGACGATGAGCGCATAGGTAAAGGAATTGATTCCCGCTTGTATGGAGTCTTCGCCGAGTGACGGTCCGACGCTTCGTTGCTCGATGATGTCGACAGGAGCAGGGAGGGCGCCAGCCTTAAGGACGATTTCCAGCAAGCGCGCCTCTTCGATGTTTTCCATGCCCTCGATCTGGGACCGTCCGCCAGAAATCTTTCCGTTAATCTTGGGAGCGGAGAAGACTGCGTTATCGAGCACAATCGCCATTCTCTTGTTCACATTCGCGCCGGTGATACGCGCCCATTCGCGCGAGCCTTCGCTGTTCATATTCATTGTAACGATCGGTTGGTTAAAGTTCGGATCGATCGTGGCGCGGGCATCGACAATGACGCCGCCGGTCAGTTCGGGAATTTTCTTGAGTCCATAAAGCTGGTAAAACTTCACTCCTTCGCTCATACCACTTGGCTTCGCCCCCCAGTAGAACTCCATATCGCTGGGAAGCAGCTTCTGCACGTCCGGACGTTTGAGGATGCGGTCTATTCTCGCTCGGTCATTTTCTGAAGCATATCCTTCGCCCAATCCTCTTTGATCGGGGCGCACGAGAGCGAAGAAAGGATGTTCTTTAGCGAATTGCTCTGGTGTTTTTTGTCCTGCGAGGATTGACTTTGTAGTGTCTGATTGGGTCAGCGTGGTGAGAGCGTCCGTCGCTTTCGTCGTATCTTTCGAGGCTGAGGGCGAAGCGGTTGAGTCGCTGAACCCCTGCGATAGGAGGTACTTGTCGATAGCCTCCATTGTCTTATAGATGATATCGGGATCTTTCATCAATTTAAATTCAAGGAGCGCTGTCCCCTGGAGCAATTGACGCACTTCGTCTTCTTTCGAAACGCCCGGTAGCTCAACGATGACCCTTCGTCCGCCCTGTTTCTGGATCGACGGTTCGGAAACGCCATACTGATCGACGCGATTGCGGATAATTTCCATTGCGCGGTCGACTGCCTTGTCTGATTCGTCTCGCAATTTCTTGACGATCTCATCATTCGTTTCGCGTAAGCTTCCGTAGTATCGGCTCAAACGGATTTGCTTCTCCTCGAACTTTCGACTGAAGATCACCGTTACATTTTCGTCGCTCAGTTGCGCTTCCTTCTCGATCTCCGCCACAATCGCGCTAAACTGATCATCCTTATTCTTCGCGAGCTCCTGCAACATTTTGAGCACGTTCACTTCGAGGACAACACGCATGCCTCCCTGCAGGTCAAGGCCGACTTTGATGCGTTTTGCGCGGGCTTCCCTAATATCCTTTTCATTCGTCTGGATGTACCCCGTGCTGTCGGCGCCGGAGAGCGTATCGAGGTGCTTGTTGATTTTGTACGATTGGTATGTCGGGTAGAGGAAATAGAGGGCGAGAGCAATTGCCGCCGAAATTAGAATCAACTTACCACGATATTGTTTCACGAATTAGCCTCCGAGCGGATAAACGAGTCTTCGTTCTTGAACAGATGTGTTGCAGGCATCACAACTTTCACTTCTAAGTTTAAAAATATAACTGAAAGTGCCTCAAAAGTCAACGATAAAGTCGGCACGAGTTTACCTATTTGATTTCCATAAATCTAAGGCGTTAACAAAAGCACACGCCATTTGCAGGGCTTCTTGGACTCTGTAATAGATGAACGCTGCA
>JAGVPT010000056.1 GCA_020052095.1 Bacteroidota bacterium
GAATCTAAAAAGGTCTAATTTCAATTTTTAGATATCGAATCCAGTTTAAATTTGACAATTATTTTCTTAAAAATACCTTTTTAGAGCAGACTCATCAGTTAATATTATTCTCTTAGAGAAGGATGCGGTATATGCAATTAGTCATGATCATCCCGATGGTAGTGGTACTTTGCGGTTTGGCCTTCACCATCGGTTGGTATCTTAATAGTCGTGCCGGTCAGAATAAGCTGATGAGCACGGAGGAGCGGGCGAAGAAGATTCTCATAGATGCCGAGAGAGACGCCAACTCCGTTATGCGAGAGAAGCTCCTGGAAGTGAAGGACGAATGGTATAAGAAGAAGCAGGAATTCGACAACGAGGCCAATCAGAAGCGCAATAAAGTTCAATCGCACGAGAAACAATTGGCGTCGCGAGAAGAAAACATCGATAGAAAAGTCGACTTGCTGAACAAGAAAGAGCGCGAAGTTCACCAGGTGCAGCGCGAAAGCGATGAAAAAGCGAAGCTCCTGGAAGGGCGGCAGGCTGAGCTGGATAGAATGATTGCCGAAGAGATCACTCGGCTTGAGCGTGCCTCCGGCCTCTCCCGCGACGATGCCAAGAAGATCCTGATTGAAAGTCTCACCAATGCAGCAAAGACAGAAGCCGCCCAGTCGCTGAAGGAGATTAGGGACCGAGTTCGTGAAAGCGCGAAACTGGAGGCCCAAAAAATCATCGTCCAAGCCATCCAGCGCTCAGCTGCCGACCACGCCGTCGAGACGACTGTGAGCGTCTTGAACATCCAAAGCGACGAAATGAAGGGTCGAATCATCGGCCGCGAGGGGAGGAACATCCGGGCATTCGAGGCGGCGACAGGAGTAGATGTGATAGTAGATGATACGCCAGAAGCTGTTATTTTATCAGGATTTGACGCATTTAGACGAGAAGTCGCACGAATATCATTAGAGCGCCTTATTGCCGACGGAAGAATTCATCCCGCCCGCATTGAGGAGGTTGTCGGGAAAGTTAAAAGCGAGCTGGAAGAGGAAATAGTTCGTGGCGGCGAGAACGCGTTACTGGAGGTCGGACTCCCTGGAGCACACCAGGAAATTATCAAACATATAGGTCGAATGAAATACCGTTCGAGCTATGGCCAGAACCTTTTACAGCATAGCATTGAAGTTGCTTATCTCTGTGGAATTATGGCGTCTGAACTCGGCATTGATCCAAGTCTTGCCAAGCGAGCCGGGCTCATGCACGATATCGGAAAGACTGTCGATCGAAGTATCGAAGGTCCTCACGCTTTGCTGGGATATGAATTGGCAAAGAAGTACAACGAGCATCCAATCGTCATCAATGCAATCGGTTCGCACCATGAGGACATTCCTATGGAACATCCGATTGCAGCGCTTGTTCAGGCTGCGGACGCCATCAGCGGGGCACGCCCCGGAGCACGAAGGGAATCCGTCGAAGGCTACGTGAAACGCCTGGAGAAACTTGAGGCGATGGCCAAGTCCTTCGACGGTGTAGCAAAGACGTACGCGATACAGGCGGGCCGGGAGATCCGTGTCATTGTCGAGCACGACAAGGTCGACGATGCGATGGCCGACCAACTCGCGCACGATATTGCTCAAAAAATTCAGCAAGAAATGGAATATCCCGGACAAATCAAAGTTATCGTCATCCGCGAAGTCCGTTCGATTGCATTTGCGAAATAGAGGTAACTACTCAGCCACAAAGTCACAAAGACACGAAGGAAATCAGAGAACAGATCTTTTGATTCCCTTTTTTATCACAGACACATTAAATTTAATCAGAAAGCCAAGTCGTTTATCGGTCAGTTTCAGATGACTGAGGAGTTGAGCCTCCCACACAGGGTTTACTTCATCATCTGCTTTGAGTTCACAGATAACAAAATCATCAACCCACAATTTTCTTTGTGCCTTAGTGGCTTGGTGGCTGAGTAGTTACAAATAGATATAGGTTCCTGCGAGGATGCTCACACGGATTGGTATCACGGGAGGAATAGGGAGCGGCAAATCGGAGGTCTGTGGAAAATTTTCAGCGCTGGGGATCACGACGATTTCCGCCGATGCGATCGCCCGCCAGCTTACCGATAGTGAACCCTCGATCAGAAAAAAAATAATTGCCCGGTTTGGCCCCGAAGCATACACTGCATCGGGCATCCTTAACAGGCAGTACATTGCGGGAATCGTCTTTGAAAACCGCGAAAGACTCACCGCCCTCAATGCCATTGTTCATCCTGCAGTTATCACCACGATAGACGCAACGATTACTTCCCTCGATAAATCGAAAGAGACAGGATACGTAATCGTCGAAGCGGCGCTTCTGTTCGAATCCCGATTGAACAAGAAAGTCGATTACATTCTCACGGTTGTCGCGGACGAACGGCTCAGAATCGAAAGGGTGAAAAAGCGCGATGATATGTCCGACGAACAAATTCGTCTGAGAATGGCGAACCAATTTCCTATCGACAAAGCGGCTGAGGCTTCAGATTTTGTCGTATATAACAACGATACTCCCGATGCTCTTCATGCAAAGATTAAGTTCTTGCACACAGTGTTCTCGACACTCAAACCACGCCTGAAAAAAAAGCGATGAGTCTTCTCGATAATGAAGCACAACTGTTTTTCAAGACCTACAAGCGATTGACCCTCGAGGTCGATCGCGGCGACGGCTGCTACTTGTATACAAAAGATGGCAAAAAGTATCTGGACATGTTTTCCGGATTAGCGGTGAACGCATTGGGATATAACCATCCCGGAATTATCGCGGCAATCGAAACACAGATCAGAAAATACATTCACCTATCTAATTTTTTTGTGCAGGGACCGCAGGTAGAGCTGGCCGAACGGCTTCTCCGTCTCGCCAAACTTCAAAGAATTTTCTTCACCAACTCCGGCACTGAAGCGATCGAAGGGACGATCAAGCTCGTTCGGAAATGGGGGAAGGCGAAAAACAAAACGACAATCTTCGGAATGAGCAATGGTTTCAGCGGACGGACGATGGGATCGCTCTCCATCATGGATAAGGAAAAGTACCGTGAAGACTACGGCCCATTTCTGGAAAATTGTGGCCATGTGGAGTTTAATAATGTGGGGGATCTGAAAGCAAAGGTCGATGATGTTACAGCGGCAGTTTTTTTAGAGTTCGTGCAAGGCGAAGGTGGAGTCGTACCAGTCTCAGCAGAATTCGTTACGGCGTTGCAGTCCCTTCGGGAAAAGCACGGGTTCTTAGTTATTGCGGATGAAATTCAATCCGGAATATTTCGGACCGGAACACTGTTCGCATTCCAGCACTACAAGTTTACACCCGATATTGTGACGATCGCTAAGCCGATAGGAGGCGGACTTCCGCTCGGCGCCATTCTAGGGAATGAAAAGGTCGCAGAGGTGTGGACACACGGCGTGCATGGAACGACGTTTGGCGGCAATCCGGTAGCCTGCGCTGCCGGAATTGCGGTTATCGATGCGCTGACCACGAATCGAATGGCGGGTCGAATAAATGAATCATCGAAATACCTGTTTGCCCAACTCGATTCCCTGAAGAACAGATTCCCTATCATTAAGGAAGTGCGCGGATTCGGTTTCATGGTTGGCGTTGAATTAACCGTCGAAAGCGGACCGTTGGTAGATGCAATGCTCGAAGACGGAGTGCTTGTCAATTCCACGGCGGGGAACGTAGTTCGGATTTTGCCGCCGCTCATTTCCGGCAAGAAAGAAATCGATATTCTTCTGAAAACATTCGAGTCGACGCTGACGAAGAATGTTCAATTTGTCTGACGAAGGAAATGAAAAATTTCTTGACATTGGAGGAAGACACATATATATTGATGCAAAGTTTTTCAATAGTACGCGATTACGGTTTCCCATTAACTATTTTCTTTCACAATTTAAAGGAACGATGATGAAGAAAGCGCTATATGTTGGAGTAGTATCTCTTTTGCTGGTATCGTCTGCATTCTCACAAAGAGTTCTCATTAAAGAGGGCGATCAGTACGTCGGCCTGAAGCTCGCGCTCGGCGCAGTCGGAGGAGCTTCCATCGGTTATATTGGATCGTACGAAAGAGGTTTGCAAGATAATATTGGAATCGGCGCAACCGTCGCGTACTCGGGCTATAGTGAGTCGTACGGAGGTTCCTACGGCGGCGAGTGGACATATAGCAACATCTTCATCTTGGTAAACGGTAACTACCATATTGATTTATTGAAGAACGAAAAACTTGATACCTGGGGTGCCTTGAGTGTCGGATACAATGTCGCGTCAGTGAAATTCAAATGGAACACAACCGTGCCTGCCGGGTACCA
>JAGVPT010000201.1 GCA_020052095.1 Bacteroidota bacterium
ACTAAAAGGTAGGTTACATTCTTTTGACTATTTCTTATAATTGTATCGCTTTTGCTGTACATAATCAACATTATTGATTTTATTCACGCAGGATTCAGGTTAGAATATGGCTGTGATAGCATTACGAGAGGCATTGAATCAGGCGATGTGCGAAGAGATGGAGCGCGACCCGAACGTGTTCTTGATGGGCGAGGAGGTCGGGCAGTACCAAGGCGCTTACAAAGTTAGCCAGGGAATGCTCCAGAAATTTGGCGAGAAAAGAGTGATTGATACTCCAATCACCGAAGCCGGATTCGCAGGCCTTGGCATCGGCGCAGCAATGGTCGGCTTGCGCCCCATCGTCGAAATGATGACATGGAATTTCGCCATCCTTGCGTTTGATCAGCTGTTCAACAATGCGGCAAAGATACGGTATATGTCCGGCGGACAATTCAAGGTGCCCATGGTTGTCCGAGGACCGTCGGGCGCAGCGCACGCGCTCGGATCGCAGCATTCCCAGTCGCTTGAGTCGATGCTGGCACATGTGCCGGGATTGATCGTCATTATGCCTTCAACTCCCGCGGATGCGAAGGGGCTGCTGAAGTCGGCGATTCGCGATGATAATCCGGTGATGTTCATGGAAAGCGAAATGATGTATGGTCAAAAGGGAGAAGTGCCGGAAGAGGAATACACGATTCCGATCGGCGTGGGAGAGATCAAGCGCAAAGGTGAACACGTGACGATCGTCGCCTGGTCGAAGATGCTCCATGTCGCACTCGCCGCCGCGGATGAACTGATGAAGGAAGGTATCGAGGCTGAGGTTGTTGACCCGCGTACGATACGACCACTCGACGAAGATCTGATCATCAATTCGGTTAAGAAAACAAACCGTTGCGTCATCGTAGAAGAAGCATGGCCATTTGCATCTGTCGGTGCCGAAATTGCGAGCCGCGTTTATTCGAAAGCGTTCGATTATCTCGATGCTCCGATCGAGCGGCTCAATGGTGCAGATACTCCGATGCCATATGCGACCATTCTTGAAAAACAATCGCTGCCGAGTGCCCCGAAGGTCATCGCTGCAGTTAAAAAAGTGCTCTATCGATAGACGGGACTTTTTCACAATCAGAAAGTGACTTGAATATGGCAACAAAAGTTTCAATGCCGAAACTCAGCGACACGATGGAAGAGGGGATTATCCTCAAGTGGTTGAAGAAAGAGGGTGAAGCGGTAAAGCAAGGAGAAATTATTGCTGAAGTTCAGACGGATAAAGCTGACATGGAGCTTGAGGCGTACGATACCGGCATATTGCGAAAAATATTTGTTGCTGAAGGGAAGGGTGCAGCGGTCGGCAAACCGATCGCCATCATCGGCACGGCATCGGAAGATATTGCCGCCTTACTTGTAGACACAAGTGCGCCGAGTGTAGGACACGCGGCGCCAAGCATCGTGGTCTCGTCGCCAAAAGCCTCCGAGCAATACCAGCCTTCAGTCGTGACCGCGGCTGCACCGAGCGCCGCTGTTGACGCGCGCTTGAAGGCGTCTCCTCTGGCAAAGGCAATCGCTGAACAAAACAAAATTGACTTGACCTCCATCAGCGGCTCCGGTCCGATGGGTCGGATCGTGAAGAAAGATCTCGAATCGGCGCTCACGCGGGGCGCATCGCGCAGCCCGCATCCCTATGTTCCGGGCACATCGACGGAAATCCCGTTGTCATTGATGCGGAAGACCATCGCAAAAAGGCTTGTCGAAAGCAAGACTACGGCGCCCCATTTCTACTTGACGTATGACGTGGACATGAGGCGCGCGATTGATCTTCGCGCTTCGATAAATTCCAACGCCAATGTGAAGATCAGCTACAATGATATTATCGTCAGAGCATGTGCCCTTGCGCTCCGCAATCATCCTAAAGTGAATTCCTCATTCGCCATCGACAAAATTATTCAGCATGGCGCAATCAATGTGGGCGTTGCGGTTGCCATCGAGGATGGCCTGATCACACCGGTCATTCGAAACACAGACATGAAAAGTCTTTTCGAGATCGCCGGCGAATCGAAAGAGCTGGCCGCCAAGGCGAGAGAAAAAAAGTTGAAGCCGGAAGAATTCAGCGGTGGAACGTTTACCGTGAGCAATCTGGGGATGTACGACGTCGAGGAATTTGCTGCAATTATCAATCCACCCGAAGCAGCAATCCTGGCAGTCGGGGCCATCGTGGAGAAATCGGTTGTTGAAAACGGCCAGATTGTTCGCGGCCATCGCCTCAGATTGACCCTCTCATGCGACCATCGCGTTGTCGACGGTGCCGTCGGCGCTCAGTTTATGCAAGAGGTGAAGCTGATTCTGGAAAACCCATGGAAGCTTGCACTGTAATTATTCTCGAAACAAATGTTGCTTTTGTGGGCATTTTGGCTTAAATTTATAAGCTTGACAATTTTAATTCTTGAATCTTGGAGGTTATCGTGGCTTTTGGTGATAAGAGCACTTATTTTTTTAAACAAAGCGAAGTCGAGCAGAAGTGGTACCTCGTTGACGCTCAGGGACAAACACTCGGCCGCCTTGCGACGCAGGTTGCAAAGGTTCTTCGCGGAAAACATAAACCGGTCTTCACCCCTAATATTGACGCTGGCGATTTCGTCATCGTGGTCAATGCGGAAAAGATAAAGGTAACGGGCAAGCGGACCGAATTGAAGGAATACTTTCATTATACCGGCTACCCGGGCGGCGCCGTTTTTGAAAGCTTCAAAGACATGGTGAAGAAAAGCCCGCAGCGGGTGATCGAGCATGCCGTCAAAGGGATGCTTCCGCACAACCGATTAGGGAAAAAAATTATCAAGAAACTGAAAGTGTACCCGGGGGTTGAACATCCGCATACGGCCCAGAAGCCTGAAGCACTCGCGCTTATTAAATAATCTTGTGACACCATCACGTTTTTGAAGGTACAGAATGCATCAACATAATATCAACGCGGTCGGACGACGAAAAACGTCCGTGGCTCGGGTGATACTCAAAGCCGGCTCCGGCACCATTGTCGTGAACAAGAAACCGTTTGAGAAATATTTCCCGCAGGAGATATACCGCGCAAACATTACCAAGCCGTTCAGTGTAACCGAGACTTCCGGAAAGTACGATGTCGCCGTGACCGTTGAAGGGGGAGGAGTGGCGGGACAAGCCGGCGCTGTTCGCCTCGGTATTGCCCGTGCTCTGGTCTCAGTGAACGACGAATTCCGTCCGGCACTTCGCGCCAACGCATTGCTCACACGCGACCCGCGAATGGTTGAACGGAAAAAATATGGACAGAAGAAAGCCCGTAAACGATTTCAGTTTTCCAAACGATAATCAAGGGCGGGCGAATTTTGATTTGCCTGCATTGGTGTCGTGCTGTATATCAAACATACTTTCCGACTTGTTCAGAAGTGTGGCGCCTCAGGCGCCATCCTGATCAGGGATGACGAAAGTAGACGTCTAAAACTAAACATAGAAGGAATACCATGCCACGCGTAGAACTCGCTGACCTCCTCGCTGCGGGTGCCCATTTCGGACACCTCACCCGTCGTTGGAATCCCAAGATGAAGCCCTATATTTTTATGGAGCGCAATGGGATCCACATTATCGACCTCAAGAAGTCTCAAGATCTTCTCGACTCTGCCTGCACGGCGATCGCCAACATCGTCGGCGAAGGGAAAAAAGTTCTCTTTGTCGGAACGAAAAAACAAGCCAAGGATGTCATCGTTGAAGAGGCGAAACGCTGCAACCAGTACTACATCAGCGAACGATGGCTTGGCGGTGCGTTGACCAACTTCACCACAATCCGAAAGAGCGTGAAGCGCCTGACCAACATCGAGAAAATGGAATCCGACGGCACGTTCGACAAGATCACCAAAAAGGAAGGACTCTTCCTTACCCGTGAGAAGGACAAATTGAGCAAGACACTGTCCGGCGTTGTTGAGATGACACGCCTTCCCGGCGCGTTATTTGTCGTCGACGTGAAGAAGGAATCGATCGCTGTGAAAGAGGCGAAACGTCTTGGCGTTCCTGTCTTCGCCATTGTCGATACCAATTGCGACCCGGATGCGATCGACTACATCGTTCCGGCCAACGACGACGCGTTGAAAACCGTTCAGTTGATCACCCGCGCATTTGCGAACGCCATTATTGAAGGCGCCGAACGCGTGAAAGCCCAACAGCAAGACGTGCCGGAGCATAAGGAAAAGCAAGAGGAAAAGGCGAGTGTAGAGGAAAGCGCCAAGATTGAAGAAAAAGAATAGACAAGATTTATATTATCGAAGAGAGAATAGAAAGAAGTATGGCTATTACAAGCGAAATTGTTAAAACGTTGCGCCAGAAGACCGGCGCCGGTATGATGGATTGCAAACGCGCACTAGAAGCCACAAACGGCGACATGGAAAAGGCGATTGAATATCTTCGCAAGAAGGGCGCTGCAACGGCAGAGAAGCGGGCCGACCGCGTTGCTAACCAGGGTATAGTGGTCACCAAAATTGCGAACGATGGAAAGCTCGGCGTCATTGTCGAAATAAACAGCGAGACCGATTTCGTTGCCCGCAGTCAGGATTTTATTCAGTTTGCAAACGAGGTCACTTCAACCGTCGAACGGAAATCTCCCTCTTCCGTCGACCAGCTCCTTACTCTTCCCTTCTCTGACGGAAGAAAAGTTGCGGACGGGTTGTCGGATCTGGTTGGAAAGATCGGCGAGAAGATAGCGATAAAGAGATTTGACATCATCTCTGCAAGCGGCAGTGTGGTCGAGTCATACACTCATATGGGAAGTAAGATCGGCGTTCTGGTTGAAGTCGCAGCCACATCGCCCGGCGCCAAACCGGTTGCGCGCGACATTGCGATGCAAATTGCCGCCATGAACCCGACCGTGGTTTCCCGTGAGCAAGTCGGGAAGAACGTCATCGATCGAGAACTTGATATTTACCGGCAGCAGGCAAAGAATGAGGGGAAACCCGACCAGGTCGTCGATCGCATTGCGACGGGCCGTCTCGAAAAATATTTTCAGGAAGTAGTTCTTCTTGAACAAAGTTTCATCAAGGATGCCAGTAAGACGATCAACGACGTTTTGCACGAAGCATCGTCGACGCTGAATGACACAATTGCGATTCGCCAGTTCAAACGGTATCAGCTCGGCGAGTAGTACTGAGTTTTAAATGGAAGGTCTCACACGAGGCCTTTCTTTTTGTTACGGAGGAGTCATGCCAACGCCAGTATACAAACGAATTATGCTGAAGCTCAGCGGCGAATCGCTGATGGGAGAAAAAGAATACGGGATTGATTCGCACATCATCTCGAAATATGCAGAAGAGATCAAGACGGTACACGAACTGGGCGTGCAAATCGGCATTGTGATCGGCGGTGGGAATATCTACCGCGGCATGGAAAATTCATCCGATGGCATCGACAAAGTGACCGGCGATCATATGGGCATGCTCGCCACCGTCATCAACGCACTCGCGCTCCAAAGCGCGCTCGAGCACCATGGCGTGTTTACACGCTGCCAAACAGCGATCAATATGGAGCGCATCGCAGAACCGTTCATCCGCCGTCGCGCTATTCGCCATCTGGAAAAAGGGCGATTGGTGATCTTCGCGGCAGGCACCGGCAATCCGTACTTTACCACCGACACTGCAGCAGTACTTCGCGCCATTGAAATTGAAGCCGATGTTATCATCAAAGCAACGCGTGTGGACGGTGTGTACGATTCCGATCCGGAAAAAAATCCGGGTGCGGTTCATTTCGCGCAAATCTCCTACCAGGACGTGCTCCGAAAGGACCTGCGTGTGATGGACATGACGGCGATTACTCTCTGCAAGGAAAACCATTTACCGATCGCGGTATTTAACATGAATATGCCTTCAAATCTGCGACGGCTCATTCTCGGTGAAAAGGTCGGGACTTCGGTGAAAGACGGCGTGGCTGTTAATAATTAATCCAATAAATAATTGGGTAAGGCTATGTTAAAACAAATTTTGAAAGATGCCGAAACACGAATGCACAAAGCTGTGGAGGTTGTGCGAACCGAGTTGACAAAAATCCGAACGGGTAAAGCGACGACGGCGCTGCTTGATGCTGTACGGGTGGATTACTACGGGACGATGACGCCGCTTCAACAAGTCGGGAGCGTCAGTGTGCCCGATGTTCATCTTCTCACCGTCACGCCGTGGGACAAGGGAATGCTCACGAATATCGAGAAGGCAATTCTCACCGCAAACCTTGGGCTCAACCCAAGCAACGACGGAACGGTCGTGCGCGTACCGATTCCTCCACTGAATGAAGAACGGCGAAAAGAACTTGTGAAGTTGATAAAGAAATTTGGCGAAGAAGGGAAGATCGCCATCCGCAACATCCGGCGCGATATCAACGAGCACCTGAAAAAGTCCGAAAAGAAGGAACACTTCTCAGAAGACGAGCGCAAACGCGGCGAACAAGAAGTCCAAAAATACACCGACCATCATATTAAGGAGGTCGACAATCTTCTGGCTCTCAAGGAAAAGGAAATCATGGAAGTGTGAAGATACAGCCGCCCCTCAGCAACGCCAGCCTCATTGATGTCAATGGGGCTTTTTTATTCCGGTTTGTTATCCCCGTCGTATGGATATTGACAATCAGTTCATAATATGGTATCCTTGCAGCGATTGATGGAAGAAAAAGGTTCGACCGTATCTGCAACATTGCAAAGTAACTTCCGTAATATTAGTCACTGATGAGTCTGCTCTAAAAAGGTATCTTTAAGAAAATAATTGTCAAATTTAAACTGGATTCGATATCTAGAAATTGAAATTAGGCCTTTTTAGATTCGACTCACTGATGTTACGCAAAAAGCAGGAAATATTGCCACGAAGTCACCAGGATGCCATGAAATGCAAGAAATCCTATTCAACACCTCACTCAGTAAAGGGTTCTTTGTGGAATCTTTGAGTCTTAGGGCCTTCGTGGCAAGGTTTTCATTCCGTGCGTAGCGTGAGTTAGTCAGACAAAAGGAAGAAGTCTTCTCGTCTTTTCAGCGGATATCTGAGGAACTTATGGAACCGAAACGACTCTACAAATCACAAACAAATAAAATCATTGCGGGAGTATGTGGCGGCCTCGCAGAGTATTTTGACGTCGACTCCGTCATTATGAGAGTCTTGTTCGTGCTGCTGGCATTTTTCGGCGGTTCCGGATTCATTCTCTATATTGCGTGTTGGATTATCATGCCGAAAAGCGCCCCAGGCGGCGAAGGACAAAACGGGCCGGGGGAATCGAAAGCAACAAATGCGCGGAAAGTTTTCGGAATCGTTCTCATCGTCGGTGGAGCGATACTTCTTTTTTCAAATCTGGGATTCTTTTCATTTCTCCACGTGTGGGACATTTCATGGAGTTTCGTGTTCCCGATTTTGCTGATTTTGCTGGGCATGGCGATTATCTATTACAGGCAAACGGAACGGACAGCCGCAACGGCGTCGCCGGCTGATACTCCGGCAGATGCCCCGATTGATCAAACGCCACCGCCGACCCAGTCGATTCGCACGTTTCGGCGCTCGAGCACGGACAAGAAATTGTTCGGTGTGTGCGGTGGGCTGGCTCGATATTTTTCGATAGATTCCACTCTGCTGAGATTACTCTATATTATCCTCTGTTTGGCATCGTTTGGAGCAGGCGTTGTTCTCTATATAACGTTGGTGCTTCTTGTCCCTGATGACCGGCAACCTACACCAAATTCCTGAAGGAAGAACATCATGGAACAGAATTCTATCAATCGTTTCCCGATCATTGGATTGGTGCTTGTGCTGTTGGGCGTGGCGCTTCTCTTGAATCAGATGAACGTCATTCATATTGGCGGAATGGCATTGGTGTGGCTCGGACTTCTGGTGTATGGCGCAGCGGTCGTCATTCGCTCGTTCATCAATAACGACAGAAGCAAAGTGTTTTTTGGAACGTTGTGTTTCCTCACCGGCATCTTGTTTTTCATCCGCAAGGCGGGGTTTATCAGTGGAGCATTTTCGATCTATTTTCCCGCATTTATCATCATTGTCGGATTGGCATTCTTCATGCTCTTCGTCTTCAACACGAAAGACTGGCATCTATTGATCCCCGCACTCATTTTCCTTGCTCTCGGCGCTGCGCTGATGTTGACACATCTAGGATATTGGTACAGCAGGGATGTGTGGAGAACGATTGCATCGTACTGGCCCATACTGCTGATACTTATTGGGGGGACGATGCTGATTCGAAGATGGAAAACGTAAGGAGATCAATATGGGGGAGGAACCTTCGGAGAGTTTTTGTGCGCCCGCAGAACAAGCTCTCTGAAGGTTTTCGTGTTTTGGAACCTTAGTGCGCTTCCAGCCAATTCTTCCCGACGCCGATCTCGACTTCAATCGGTACTCCGAGTTTCATGGCGTTCTTCATGCTTTCTTCCACAAGCGTTCTCACCTCGCTCTCTTCGTTTCTGTATATTTCAAACACCAACTCATCGTGAACCTGGAGCAGCATTTTGCTTTGAAGTTTTTTCCCTTCCAATTCTTTGTGGATCTTAATCATCGCGAGTTTGATCATATCGGCAGCGGTTCCTTGAATCGGCATGTTAATGGCCTGTCGCTCGGCATTGGACCGGAGATTCGCATTCTTGCTGTGGATTTCCGGGAGATACCGTCGCCGTCCGAGCAAGGTTGTCACGTAGCCATCGCGGCGCGCCCTCGCAATTGTCTCCGCGATATACTGGTTGACCTTCGGAAATCGCTCGAAATATTTCGTAATGATTTCTTTTGATTCCGCCTGGGTAATTTCCAGTCGTGACGCGAGGCCGAAAGCTCCGATGCCATACATTATTCCGAAGTTGACTTCTTTGGCTTTGCGGCGCATATCCCGTGTCAGTTCCTTTGCGTCTACGCCGAAGACCTTCGCCGCCGTGCTTGAATGAATGTCTTCTCCTTTCGCGAATGCATCGAGCAATCCTTCGTCGCCGGATATGTGCGCCATGATGCGCAGCTCAATCTGGGAATAATCTGCCGACATAATACGCATGTCTTTGCTTCCGGGTATAAAGGCGCGTCGAATTTCTCTCCCGATTTCTGTTCGAATGGGAATGTTTTGCAGGTTCGGGTCGCTGCTCGAAAGCCTGCCGGTTGCCGCAACGGTTTGATTGAACGAGGTGTGCACACGACCCGTATCGGGATGGATCAGTTTCGGCAGCGCATCGACGTAGGTCGATTTGAGCTTTGAGAGCTGACGGTAGTCGAGCATTCTTTCGACGATCGGATGTTCTTTGCGCAGAGTCTCCAACACGGCAACATCTGTCGAAAATCCCGTTTTTGTCTTCCGGACGGGGGAAAGTTTGAGCTTGTCAAAGAGAATAGTTGCGAGTTGCTGAGTCGAGTTGATGTTGAACTTCTGGCCGGCATCATTGTAGATCTGCTCGATCAAATTGTCGAGTTGACGCTCCAGGTCTTTCGACATTCCTTCCAAGAACCTGACGTCGACGTTTATTCCCTCGAATTCCATCGCGGCAAGCACTGAGATGAGGGGAAACTCCACCTCAGTGCATATGCCTTTCATCCCTTGCGCAGCAAGCTTGTCGTGCAGAATATCGGTAAGCTGGTAGGTGACATCTGCATCTTCTGCAGAATACTTCCCTACATCTGCTATCGGGATTTGACGGATATCCTTTTTCTCTTTCCCCGTTCCGGTCAAATCTTCGAACGAGATCATTTTGTAGTTCAGATACTCGCTCGCAAGCGCGTCGAGGTTATGCTTTCCGTCCGCTCGCAAAATGTAGCTGGCAACCATCGTGTCGAATTCGACACCGCGCGTCCAAATTCCCTTCCGGGATAGTGCCAACATATCGTATTTAATGTTCTGCCCATATTTCTTGACGGAGTCACTCTCGAATATTGGTTTCAAGTCGTGAAGAACCTTCTTCAAGGCGAAGAATTTTTCATTCGATTTCTTTTTCTGAGTCTCGGGCGGGCCAAAGAGTGAGCCGTCACCGGGACTCTTGTCCGGCTCGCTCTCTACCGGCAAATAGTACGCTTTGTGGGGTTCGAAACAGAACGAGATACCGACAATCTGCGCCTGGAGAGCGTCGGTCGAGGTTGTTTCGGTATCAAAGACGAACACTTTTGCCTTTTTAAGTTCTGAGAGAAATCGCAAGTATTTTGAGTCCGAATCGATGATAATGTATTCATGCTCGCTCTTCGTGATGTCGATCTGCGAAGGCGTTTCCGGTTCGGAGCTAACATCCTCGGGGGGAACGCGCTTGCTTTCCTTCAATCGGCGGGCGAGGCTGCGGAACTCGAGGGCATTGAATAATTTGAGGAGGGCCGGAACGTTTTTTTCATTCGCCTTTAGTTGGTGGAAATCAATTTTCACCGGCGCGTTCACGTCAATCGTGACGAGTCGCTTCGACAACAATGCCATCTCTCTGTGCGTGCGCAATTTTTCCTGTAACCCTTTTTGAGGGATCTCGTCGATGTGATTAAGCAGGTTCTCGATTGTTCCATATTTTTTGACTAATGGCTCTGCGGTCTTTGGTCCGACTCCCGCAACGCCCGGAACGTTGTCGGACGAATCGCCGGTGAGCCCAAGTATTTCAATAACTTGTTCCGGGGGAACGCCGAATTTCTCCACGACTCCTCTTTCATCCACAATTTCGTCGTCGTTTCCTCCTTTTCCGGGACGATAGAGCTTGACCGTTTTGGAAACGAGTTGCATAAAATCTTTGTCACTCGTGACCAGATATATCTCAACATTTTCTTTTTCGGCGCGTTTGGCAAGGGTCCCAATAACGTCATCTGCTTCAAAGCCGGGGAGTTCAACAACGGGCACATTATATGCACGGACAACCTCTTTCAAGGTGTCCATCATCGCAGACATGTCTTCAGGCATTTTCTGTCGCGTAGCTTTGTATTCGGCAAAAGCTTTATGGCGGAAGGTTGGCTCGATGGTGTCGAATACTACTGCAATGTAATCAGGTTTCTTGTCATCCAAGATCTTATTGAGATAGTTCACGAAGCCGAAAATGGCACTCGTATTCTCCCCCTTCGAATTGATTAACGGATTTCTGATAAAGGCGAAGTACGAACGATACGCGAGTGCCATACCGTCGAGGAGGTACAGAGTCGTTTTCTGTTTCATTTGGTTTGAGTCACTGGATTTTTAGCCGGAGAAAATATAGACAAAGTGAAGTCTAATTGCAAAATGTGGGAGTATCTCAGGTTGAGTGTGACTTACCTGCTCTCTTCTTTCTCTGATGCCAGAGAAAGAAAGTGACATCCTCTCTCTTCCTTCCGGTGGGACTTTATGGAGCGAGTCGATTTGATTTTTCAACGCTGACGATGGCACATTGGGAGGGTATAATATATCTGGGAACAGGGGCCAGGTGGCAATGCAGTCAACTTAAGGGAACACTTCGACTCCCCGCCTGACGGACGGGCAGGCGTTCCGACAGTCATGCTCAGCGAATCCTGCTTTTTAGGATGAGTCGAAGCACTGTCGGAACGTCGCTGTGACTATTTGCTAAGTTGACAGCATTGGGCCGGGTGGTTGCGAATTCAATTGTCGTTCGGGAGATGACGTATTGAATCGAAAATCGTAATCGTAACTATATCGTAACTCATGTTACGCAAAACGCCAATATTATTGCCACTCCCAAAGGGTTCCCTTGGAACGGCATCCCGTTGGGAGTGGCAAGGCTTTTAAACTCTGCGTAACATCAGTTAGGTAAG
>JAGVPT010000180.1 GCA_020052095.1 Bacteroidota bacterium
TCCCGATTTAATCAATTTCTTGAAATCGGGAGGTGCATCAAGGCTAAAAAATGCTTAAGAAAAAAACTTTTATCCGCAGCTTTTTAGAGCGGACTCACTGATGTTACGCAGAGTTTAAAAGCCTTGCCACCAAGGCACTAAGGCACAAAGACTTTCCAAGGAAAGCTTCATTTTGTAAGGTTCGTTAATAAAAAAGGATGTTTTTCTTAGTGACTTTGTGACTTCGTGGCAATAATATTGGCGTTTTGCGCAACATGAGTGATTAATTTCTCTTACGATAACCCTAACGGAGTGAACTGAAGGCTCGTGTCGGAATTCCGAACGCGAGCCTTCTCACTTTATACTTTCTCTTGAAAGGAGTATCCGCTATGAAAATTTCTGTTATCGGTGCAGGCAATGTCGGCGCCTCAACTGCACTCTTCCTCGCGCAACAGCGTTTGGGTAATATTGTCCTCATCGACGTCATCGAAGGAATGCCGCAAGGCAAAGCGCTCGACATGGCCGAAGCCGGCCCGGTGAATCGGTACGAAAGTCATCTGGCTGGAAGCTGCAGTTTCGAGGACATGGACAGCTCAAACATTGTCGTCATCACCGCAGGCTTGCCGCGCAAACCCGGCATGACGCGGATGGACCTGCTGACAAAAAACGCGGAGATCGTTACATCGGTTACCCGACACATCGCGCGCCTCGCGCCGCAAGCAATCATCATCGTGGTCACGAATCCTCTCGACGTGATGGCGTATGTTGCGTGGAAAACAAGCGGCTTCCCAAAGCAGCGCATTGTTGGGATGGCGGGCGTGTTGGATTCCACTCGCTTCCGGTATTTTGTCGCTGCAGAACTCAACGTCTCGGTCGAAGATACGCAAGCGATGGTGCTCGGCGGCCATGGCGATTCCATGGTGCCGCTGCCGCGCTACACAACCGTCTCTGGCGTGCCGATCACTCAATTGCTTCCGCAGGATAAAGTTGACAAGCTCGTTGACCGAACTCGTAAAGGCGGAACTGAAATAGTCAACCTTCTGAAAACCGGCAGTGCGTACTATGCTCCCGCTGCATCAGTTGCGCTGATAGTCGAGGCAATCGTTACCGACAAAGAGCGGCTGCTTCCGGCGTCTGCATTGCTCGACGGCGAGTACGGGTTGAAAGATGTCTTCGTCGGCGTTCCAGTAATTCTCGGCCAAGACGGCGTTGAAAAAATTATCGAGCTTGATCTGAGTCCGAGCGAAAAAGAAGCGTTGCACAAATCGGCGGCCGATGTGAGCGAAGGAATCAACGACTGGAAGAAGATGGTGCAATAAATCATGAAGCGGCACGGAGTCTAAGTTCCCTAGAGCTGGCTACGAAGTATCGACACCACTTGGCCACAAAGGCACGAGACACGAAGGACTCAGGGTTTGAATCTCTCTTTCTTTGGACCTTGATGGCTGCTTGGTCTTCAAAATAGCGGGGCAATCAAACGTAATTTACTTTTCCTCACGCAAGAAGGGCGAAGTGCGTGGGACACATCTCCCCATACTCAAAAACTTCTTGATTCCTGTTCAATTGATCAGGCGTAACATCAAAGACCCTTGGCACAATAAGTGTGGTTTTTCACTGTTGAGAAAGGATACAATCTGAAAAAAGGGACAAATCCACAGCAAAATCGGAGTTCTTTGGATGAGAGGAGGAGTATGAACAAAAAAAGCTGTTGAAAATTTCAACTCGCTGTAGAAATTCTCACCACAAATAGCACTGCTTACGACGACGATGTTGCCTTTTCAGAAAGGAACACACCATGTCGATCATCCACTCCGTATCTCGAAGGGATTTTATTCGATGGGCAGTTGCAGCCCCAGTATCGCTGAATTTTATCGATGATTTTCTCCCCAAGCTTGCTGCCGCGCTGCAAGAAGCTGTCAAAGAATACCCGATCATCTGGCTGCAGGCATCCGCATGCAGCGGCTGTTCGGTTTCGGTTATCAACACCATTCACCCAAGCATCAAGAACGTCATTCTCGAACAAGTCATTCCCGGTCATCAACTCAAATTACTGTACCATGGAACGTTGATGGCAGCAACGGGAACGCTTTCACTCGATACGGCACGCGATGCGGCGAATAAGTACAAGGGCAAATATGTCCTTGTCGTTGAAGGAGCAATTCCGACGAAAGAGAAAGGCATCTACGGAACCCTCGGCGAGAAGGACGGAGAGCCGATTTCAATGCTCGAGTGGATTGACTTCCTCGGAAGAAACGCGATGGCGACGCTTACCGTCGGCACGTGTGCAGCCTACGGCGGATTTCCGTCCGCAGAGCCGAATCCGAGCGGCAGCAAAGGTGTAACAGATGTTTACCAAATGCTCAACATTGCCACACCGGTCATCAACATTCCGGGTTGTCCGTGTCATCCGGATTGGTTTATCGGTACTGTTGCAAAGATCTTGTTGTATGGAATGCCGAAGCCGAAAGAATTGGATGAGTTCGGCAGACTCAAATTATTTTTCGGACGGTCAGTACATAACCGATGTATCAATCGCGACTATTTAGACGAAGGAATTTTTGCGTCCCGATTCGGCCAGGAAGGTTGTCTGCTCGAACTTGGATGCAAAGGACCGTTCACCAACGCCGATTGTCCAATTCGTTTGTGGAATGGAAGCACCAATTGGTGCATTAACGCGGGCGCGCCCTGCATAGGGTGCACAGAAAAAGGTTTTCCCGACGCTCATTCACCCATTTACCAAAGGAGGTGAGCAATGATTGATACGATCCGAACAACAATCGCCATCGATCCATTGACACGCATCGAGGGGCACTTAAAAATTGAAGCAACCATAGAAAACAAAAAAGTGATCGATGCGAAATCCGAAGGAACGCTCTATCGCGGCTTCGAGCAAATTCTTGTCGGGAGGAATCCCCTCGACGCCATTCAGATCACTCAGAGATTCTGCGGCGTGTGTCCGACCCCTCATGCGATCGCTTCCGCGCAGGCGTTGGAGAATGCATTCGGCATCATGCCGCCGACCAATGGACGAGTGATCCGTAACATTATGCAAGGAGGGAATTACATTCAATCGCATCTGCTCCATTTTTATCATCTCGCGTCGCTCGATTACTTCCGCGGTCCCGATGTTCCACCCTTCATTCCGCGCTATGAATCTGATTATCGCGTCCCGCAGACCGTCCACGAGGCTCTCACCAATCATTACATTCAAGCGTACCAGATTCGATTGAAAGCGCA
Organism: Bacteroidota bacterium; assembly: GCA_020052095.1. Taxonomy (GTDB): domain Bacteria; phylum Bacteroidota; class Ignavibacteria; order UBA10030; family UBA8401; genus JAGVPT01. Next base: position 3,217 of record JAGVPT010000180.1, read on the forward strand.
TGAGTTGTGCGCAATCTGGGCCGGCAAAATGCCGCACGTTGCGTCCATCGTCCCCGGGGGGGTCAGTATCAATCCGCGACTCGACAGCATTACCACGTCGCTTTGGAGATTGAAGGAACTGACGGATTTCATCGACAACGTGTATATTCCGGATGTTATCACTGTTGCCGAAGTGTACCGGGATTACTTCTCCATCGGAACCGGCAACAAGAAACTCCTTTCCTTCGGACTGTTTGACCTCGATGCCGAACCCGATGTCGTGAAACGAAAGCGTTTCATTCCTATGGGACGAATGTCGAACGGGAAAATCGAGACCGTTGACCCAAGGAAAATCACTGAAGATGTGAAATCATCGTGGTATGATTCGCCAAGTCATCTTCAACCCGGCAACGGCGACACGAAGCCGAATCCGAAAAAATCGGGAGCGTACAGTTGGCTGAAAGCGCCGCGTTACAACGGCGAGGTGTACGAAGTCGGTCCGTTGGCACGCATGGCGATGGCATACGAAAGCAAATCCAACCCTAAAGCCGCACAGCTTGTCGAAGATACATTAAAGAAACTAAAGCTCGGACCCGAAGCGTTATATTCCGTGATGGGAAGACATCTATGTCGAGCGCTAGAGTGCAAGCTTGTTGCCGACGAGATTTCGGGGATGATCATGCAAGTGAAGTTGGATGAACCTGTCTGCACCGACCACGAGATACCGGATTCTGCACAAGGCATGGGATTGTGGTGTGCGGCGCGCGGAGCGCTCGGTCATTGGATTGAAATCAAGAACGGAAAGATCGCGCGGTACCAAGCCGTAGTCCCGACGACGTGGAACGCATCGCCGAAGGACGACAAAGGTCAGCCCGGACCGATTGAGCAAGCGATGATTGGAACAATAGTCGAAGACACAGAGAATCCGTTTGCGCTTGCACGGATCGTCCGCTCGTTCGACCCTTGCATCGCGTGCGCGGTTCATCTGATTGAACCTGGAAAATCCGTGAAGAAATTTCGGATGGTGTAACACAATAGCCCCGCCCTTCGAGTTGGGGTTTTGTTATGACGACAGACAAAAGCATTCTTGTCCTCGGTGTCGGCAACCTCCTTCTGTCGGATGAAGGAGTCGGAATTCACGTTGCCCAACAATTGCTGACGCAGTCTCTTCCATCAGACGTTGAAGTAATCGATGGCGGCACGGGCGGGTTCGAATTGATCAGCTACTTTTGCGGTAGGAAGAAGGTCATCATCATCGATGCCGTGGATGGCGATGACGAGCCGGGGACAATTCTGCGTTTCACTCCCGATGACCTCAACATCGCGTGGCGTCCTTCTCTTTCGGCCCATCAAACGGGCGTCGAGGGGCTTCTTCATTTCTCCAAAGAGTTATCCCCTCCGCCCGAGGTTGTCATCATTGGAGTGATCCCAAAAGAGACGCGACGCCTCGGCACATCGTTGAGCAAGACGGTGAAGAAACGAATCCAGAAAGCAGTCGCAGCGGTGCTTAAAGAGATTGGCGCTCCTGCTGCATCGCCGGAAGAAGGGGCGCGTTGTCTGACAAACCCTTCGGAAGGGTTCTAGTACATAATTCAAGTTGACCGTTATCTTTTCAATCCGGGCACGTTCTGCGAAGTCCGCGACAGATCAGGGGTATGAAGTTTCAAACAGAGTGAAGATAACGGTCAACTCAAGTACAATACCTCCCGAAGGTCTAGCAGGCTGTTGAAAAAGAAAACCGCAAAGGCGCAAAGGACGCCAAGATGAAAGTAGAGCTTCTGTTTCTTTCTCATTTCGACAATTTTTCTTCGCGTTCTTGGCGTCTTGGCGGTTCATCTTTCATTCAATGAGGGTTTTTCAACACCCTGTTAGGCCGAGAACCAACCCCTCAGTTCCTCTGTGCTGTCCATGTACCATTTCCAGCGACCGATTGGTACGTTCCATTTCCTGAACTCCGCGTTATCCGCCCAACGACCGTCCCGACGTCAAGAAACGGAGTCGAGATCTCACCATAGATATCTCCCGTCGAAGAAAACATCCCGAAGACAACGCCTATCTTCAGGCTTAGGAGAAAGATGTCGCCATGCAATGTTCCGTTGTCCGAGACTTTCAGGGAAACGGGATTGGTAAACAGATGCTGGTACCGCCCGATCGATAGGTAGATTGAGAGGTTGCCATCCCGGCTCACCCTCATCGTGCCATCTCCCTGCAAGCGACCTACGAAGGTAAATTTCCAATCGCCTGCAAAGCCGTCCGTTGGCGAAGTTGATTGGCAGAACGATTCACCCGCGCCAAGAAAAAGATAGAACAGGGCAAGCATGGAAATCCGTACAGGTATTCTTCTCATGGCATCTCTTTTATTCGTTTGAAGCCATCCTTGTCTAATAGTCTCGTTAAGAATATATGGCATAATTCTGCCATCCGCACAATATAATAGAGAAGAGACACCACTCATGTATCTAGCGGACTGTGGACAGGAATCCTGCCCTTATTAAGCACGTGCGTGTATATCATGGTCGTGCGTACATCTTTGTGTCCGAGCAGTTCCTGCACCGTCCGGATGTCGTATCCTTTCTCTAACAAGTGCGTCGCAAAGCTGTGCCGGAGAGAGTGAGGACCTCCGTGTTTAGGAATCTTGGTCTGCCTTAATGAGGTGATGAAGGCACGTTGAAAAGTACTTTCGTCCACATGGTGTCGATAGATATTGGCCGACCTCGGGTCTTTGGACCTTCGGGATGATGGGAATACGTACTGCCAACCGAACTCTCTTGCAGCCTTTGGATATTTGTGTTCTATTGCGGTTGGCAATTTGACTTTCCCGAATCCGGCCTCCACGTCTTCATCGTGCAGAATATTCACCTTACGTATTTGCTGCCTAAGTTTCTCCGTCACTTTGTCCGGGAGGATGGTAACGCGATCCAGGTTTCCCTTTCCCTCCCGCACCATGATCAGATTTTGGGCGAAGTCAATATCCTTCACGCGGAGGCGGAGGCATTCAAGCAAACGTAGTCCCGAGCCGTACAGGATTTCAGCCTGAAGCCTTTGAGCTCCATGAAGATGTTCAAAAATCTTATCTATTTCCTGGCGTGTGAATACTGTAGGCAGGCGGCGCGGTTTGTGAGCGCGCACTATTTGCCCCAACTGTCCCAATTCGATTTTGAGAATCTCGGCATAGAGATAATAGATAGCATTAAACGCCTGGTTTTGGGTTGATGCAGAGACCTCTTCATCGACGGCGAGAGATGTGAGAAACTGTTCGATTTCATTTTCCCGCATTTCGGCGGGATGGCGTTTTTTGTGGAAGAGAATGAAGCGTTTGATCCAGTAGAGGTAGGCCTCTTCTGTGCGGATGCTCTTATGTTGTAGGCGAATACGGTTACGGACTTGTTCAAGAAGTGAAAGTTTTTCCATGGATCCCCCTGTTGTGTTGGTTATTTCGTCCCCATAGTTATGAGTTGCGTTTAATTTAATAAAAAATTACATTATTGCCAACACATACGCGACAAGGGGTTCCATTCTTGCTCTTCCCTTGCACGATGGCTGCATCGTGCTGTATTTCACTCTTTAACGGACAATTCCCTGCACGAATCAGCCCAAGTACACATTCGCTGGGATAGTCTTCCAGAATGCAAGAAGGCGGATAAGACTCTACGCGGTCTAGTAGTAGTTAGGGCGCAAGCCCAATGTGTTCAAGATAGACGTAAGGAGAATCATATGAATGCAAAAACAATCATATTTAGTTTCCTACTATTTTCTCTTATCTCA
>JAGVPT010000250.1 GCA_020052095.1 Bacteroidota bacterium
GACTTGTTGCTACGACTATTGATCAGTTGAGAACAATCAAACGCTCTAAGCTACGAATGGCCGCTTAAATTTATTTACACAACTATTGACTATGTCTCATAGTCTTCTATGCACAGACCGCCATTTTCAGATATCTCTTTTGAGCGCTTTCAGCCCGATAGCATGCGTCGCAACGCCGACGAGAGCGGAAAACACTCCGATCGCAGCAAGGGCGTAGTACAGCCACTCGTTCCTCCGTGGAATCTGATAGTACACGGAATTAAACACTGCAAGTATCGGGAGAAAATACACACTCACAAAAACGATGAGGCAAACGATACTCAGCAGAAACGTCAGCGTTGCCCCCTGCGACGATGCGATGCGGATTGGATTTTTTTCATCAAAATTGACAAAGTACGACCCGAGTCCGAAGTTCATGCTCACGAGAGCAATCGCAATCAGCGCCATCCCGACGGTGGTCACTTGCGGCAGCGGGCGAAGAAGCACGTACGGGAAATTGGAGAGCAATGCCAGCATAAGGCTGATAAGAAAGAGCGGAACCAGCGCAATGAAGAATTTCGTCCAATAGACTTTCGAAGCGCGAATCGGAGAACTGCGAATAGTCCAGTACGCATCTCCTTCCAGGCTCATCATCGGAAACGCAAACCGGAGAGCGATTGACGTAATCAAAAAGGCGTCGAAAATATAGACTACGAGATAGACCGACGTCCGCAATTTCGGATCCTGCAGACCGAAATCCATCGACGTGACGCTCGAGAGGAAGACAATCATGAGCAACATCATCACCACAAGGTGTATCCACTGGCCGGGTTCCCGAAAGAACTGCCAGTATTCTTTTTTCAGAATGGATTCTGCCTGCGGCGCAATGCGCGACCGGCTTTGAAAACTGAAAAGAGTACCGGTGAACTCAAAGTTCTTAATTGAAAATGATTTGAGCGTGAGGGAAGTAAGCCATGTTGAATAGAAGAGCCTTTCGCCGGCAACAACCAGCGCAATAAACGCCGCTGCACTCGACAGAAGCAGCAGCGCGCAATACCCGATCACGGTGCTCTGATTCCCTGTCACATAGAAGAAAAGTATTTGCGAGATCCAGAAGTTCGGAAGATAGTTTGAAACCGGCGGATCCAGATTCCCAAAGTACAAATTGACGTACGGATAGTATTTCATCACCTCGCGCACAAGTTCGACCGGGCTCGTCAGTGTGAAATAGAGATAGATCTGGGTGACGTAGAATAAAACAAGCAAGGCGACGAGCACTTTGAAACTGACTTTCGACGCAAGTTTCATCAGCACAAGCAAGATAATCACGGCAAGGCATCCGGCAAGAAACATGAACGGCACCAGTACTCCAAACATCATCAAGACGTAAAAATGCCAGTGGAAGCCGAAGTATGAACCGTAACCGAGCAGTACCGAAAATCCTGCGAGGAACAATGTGCCGGAACTGTAAAAAAAATTGTCAAGAAACTTGATAATGAAAATCGTCAGATGCGGGATAGGCCTTGTGAGCATAAAGTTGACCTCCGGCGACCGGTACAGCGTGGAGAACGAGACCACCATATTGCCCATGTTGATGGTGATAAAAAAAACGAATAGCACCATCGACATGAAGCGGTGAAACAAGAACAATCCTATTTTGACGTTTTCAAGGAGATACGCCGTCAGAAAACGGGAGAAGAAAAAGGCGCCGACGGCGAACGATCCGAACACAATGAACGACCCGATGTTCTTGATGATGGATTGAAAACTTCGCGAGAAGGTTACCTTCCAGAACATGGTGTTCTTGAACGAAATGATATGGAGAAACTTCCTCACTTCGTCAACTCCAGAAATACTGATTCGAGTCTTCCGTCATATCGTGATTTGTGATGGTGTAGATTTTCTCGTGTATCAAGAAAAATAAGCTTACCGTCTTTGATGATCGCGATCCGATCGCATAGTTCTTCTACCATTTCCAGGCTGTGCGTGGACATGAAAATCGAAACTCCTTCTTTCGATTTTTGTTTCAGGGAATCTTTGACGATACGGGCGCTGCGGGGGTCAAGGCCAACCATCGGTTCGTCGATGATAATCGTTTTCGGCCCGTGAAGAAACGCCGCCGTGATCGTTATGCGCTGCCGCATCCCCTGCGAATAGTCCTCCGTCCTTTTGTCCACCCAATCGCCGATCTCAAAATGTTCCACCAAAGCCTCTATCCGCTCCTTGATTTTCTTTTTCGGCATTTCAAACAATCCGCCAATGTAGTACAGGAATTCTCTGCCGGTAAGTTTGTCGTAGAGGAACGGCTGGTCGGGGATGTAACCGAAAGTCGCTTTCGATTTCAGAGGCTCTTTCTGAACGTCAAATCCATTAATGGTAATTGTGCCCGACGTCGGCGTGAAGAGTCCGGTCATCATCTTTATTGTCGTTGTTTTGCCGGCGCCGTTCGGCCCCAGAAAGCCGAAGAACTCTCCCTCCGGAACGGTAAGCGAAAGGTCGTCAACCGCCGTGAAAGAACCGAATTTTTTTGTAAGATGTTTTAGGATGATCATGGATGAGTGACGATTGTGAATTGCCAAGTGACGATTGGTAATTTCCGATTGACAAGGGCCATCTTTTCCAATCGTAAATCGGCGATCGGCATTCGAAAATTATTTTACTCCCATTCAATTGTCGCGGGCGGTTTGGAGCTTACGTCGTAGACAACGCGGTTTACGCCTCGCACTTCGTTGATGATGCGGTTCGATATCATTGCAAGCACATCGTACGGCAAATGTGCCCAGTCGGCCGTCATTCCATCAACGCTGGTCACCGCCCGCAGCGCGACCGTGTTTTCGTATGTACGTTCATCCCCCATCACTCCGACCGATTGCACGGGAAGCAGGACGGCAAACGCCTGCCACACTGCATTATATAAATTATTCCTGTGAAGTTCCTCTATGAAAATATCATCGGCACTGCGGAGGATTTCAAGGCGCTGGGGCGTTACGTCGCCCAGCACGCGGATGGCGAGGCCGGGGCCCGGAAACGGATGACGCCCGAGAAGACTCTCGGGAAGACCGAGTGTTCGGCCGACCTCGCGGACTTCATCTTTGAACAATTCCCGGAACGGCTCTATGAGCTTCAAATGCATTTTCTCGGGCAAGCCCCCAACGTTATGATGCGTCTTTATGATAGCGGACGGACCTTTGAATGATGTCGACTCTATGACGTCGGGATACAACGTCCCCTGAGCCAGGAACGAAGCACCCTCAACCTTTTTCGCCTCCCTTTCGAAAATGTCAATAAAAGTCTTCCCTATGATTTTGCGTTTCTCTTCAGGGTCGGTAACACCGCGAAGTCGCTCAAGAAAAGTTTTCGAACCGTCGACAAAGTCGAGAGCAATATGAAACTTGTCCCGAAACGTCTTGACAACCTGCATGCTCTCCCCCCGACGCATCACGCCATTATCGATATGAATGCAAATGAGCTGATCGCCGATCGCTTTGTGAAGAAGAACCGCCGCGACGGATGAATCGACGCCGCCGCTGAGCGCGCAAAGAACTTTCCCGCTGCCAACCTTTGTCCGCACTTCGGCGACTGCCCGGTCAATGAATGAACCCGGATTCCAATCTCCGGCACATTTGCATACGGCAAAAAGGAAATTTGAAAGTATTTTCTTTCCTTCTTTTGTGTGAACGACTTCCGGATGGAATTGAACGCCATAGAGTCCCTTTGCTTCATTCCCGATGGCGCATATCGGGGCGTTATCGGAATGGGCAATCGGCTCGAATCCTTTCGGCAGTTTGCTCAAGGAATCACCGTGACTCATCCACACATCCGAAGATTCTTCAACGCCGGAAAAAATTCCGTTCTTCGAGTCGATGATCAATTTGGCACGTCCGAATTCTCTTCTGGCGGCTTTATCAACTTCACCGCCAAGCTGAAAGGCCATCAACTGAAGTCCGTAACATATACCCAAGACCGGTACGCCCAGGTCGAAAACTCTTTTATCGGAAATAGGCGCGTCGGCCGCGTAGACGCTCGAGGGTCCCCCGGAGAGTATAATGCCCTTAGGGTCAAAAGTCCGAATTTTTTCCAGTGGGATATTGTATGGATGGATTTCACAATAGACGTGAAGCTCTCGCACGCGGCGGGCGATCAACTGCGCGTACTGGGCGCCATAATCAAGAATAAGGATGCGTTCCGTCTCAGACATTTAACAATGAGCAATGAGTAATGAGTAATGAACAATCGAAGGTTTCGGCTATCGGTGGAAAGTAGGTTCCCCGGCGTTGCTAAGGGGTTGCTGCCAGCCTTGCAACTCCTCTGCTCCCTATTTCGTCAGCACAAGTTTCTTCGTATCGACAAAATCTCCAGCCTTCATTCGATAAAAGTAGACTCCGCTCGGAAAACCACTTGCATCCCAGTTTACCGCATACGTGCCCGCATTCCTTTGTCCGCTCACAAGCGTAGCGATTTCTTTCCCGAGCACGTCGTATATCTTCAGCGTTACAAGTTGGGCGCTGGAAAGCGAAAATTGAAAATGTGTCGTCGGGTTGAAGGGGTTGGGATAATTTTGTTCGAGTGAAAAGCGGGCCGGCACCAGATGGGGTATGCCATTCACGCCCGTGATCGATTCAAAATACTGCACGATGGCCGACATGAGCGACGTTCTCTGGGCGGGTGAGCCAATCGTCTCAAATGGAAATCCGAAAAAGACCAGAGCACCGGTCTTCATACTCGATCCGAATGTACCCGAATAGTTCAATCCGGCAACCTGAGTCGGTGTGTAAAGCAAATTCGCTACCGCTCCGCCGGCCGGAACGATAAAATCGGGATAATCCTCCGGATAGGTTTGGCCAAAAGTCGCAGTGATGCCGGCAAAGATATTCCCACTGGCCCCGCTAACCGTTGAACCATCGGCTTTGTCCCCGCCCCATGTCGCTTTGAAATAATTTGTGAAGAACAATTTGTCGCTTGGGTCAGCGGCACTCCTCCCGATCAATTCATACGCAATCTCCGAACCGGTCACGAATAATTTACCGCCGCCTTCCAGATATGCCTTAACAATATTTTGTTCTGTGGAGTTGAAGGTGCGGTTTGCCGTGCTCTCATCTCCCAAAAACCAAATGACGCCAGAATAAATATTAAGACTAATATTTCCTGCCGCTACTGCTTCATTTGCCGCGGCATCGAAGGTCTTCCCGGCCGCAGCCAATGCGTCTCCGTAGTAACGCACAAAGTCGTGCTGTGGTTTTTGCCAGCTCCCGCTCCCGCCATAGCGGTCGAAGCCGTCGACAATCAGGTACCGTTTCCTGGGGCCCGTACGAACGCCGTAGGTATCGGAGGTATCGCTCGCATGACTTCCGCTCGAATCAACAGCGACAAATTTGAAATAATAGGACGAGTCTATTCCTAATCCAGCAATGGCATAGTCGCTGAGTGATGCGGTAACCGTGCTCTCGTTTTTGAATGCCGTCGGGCTCCATGTGGTTCCATCCTTGCTCATGAAAAGACGATATCCTTTCACAAAACTCTGTCCGGTGGAAAACCAACGGAAAGTAATTTTGCCTTCAGTCGGTGACGATGCATCCGTCATCGATGCACTGCGAGGCATGTGTGGTGTGGCAACCGGCGAGTTGCCCGTCGCATACGGGGTCAACGCATCCCAAATATCGTGATTACCCTGATCCATTCCGAGCGACCACATGCCGATGCCGCCGAGTTTTTTGCCTTCGGCAAACTGATATTTTTTCGCCATGCTTTCCGCGTCGTCGTACCATCCCTGGTGCCACTGCGTTCCAACTTGATAGCGAAACCACGGATTCAAGGCCGGCAGATCCCACTGCCGCCCGTAATCGTCGATTTTCAGTAACGCGTCCGGATAATAGAATGCCTTGCCGCTTCCAGTGGTACTCGCTTTCACATTTGCCGTTGTCGTGGGCCAGTCGTACCCAAAATGAGGAAGCCCCAAAATAATTCTGGAGGTGTCGGGCTGCGTGGCGAGTACTGCGTTGATGAATGTCGTAATATTGGTTGAACCCCAGTACGTCCCCGTCGGCAAGAGACCGACGGGCTCGGCGATCGGCGCCGTGCTCCACCCGTACCCGTACCCCTGCATGAAAAGCACCTCCGTGAATTTCGAAATCTCTTTTACGTCCCAATCGCCCTGGCGGAAATCATAGTCTGTCGGTGCGCATGAGACGTGAGAGCCGGGGCGCCCGGTGTGAAAATTTGTGGCAAGGTCTCGCATGAATGACGTAAGGCTATCGCGATTTCCGGCCGGAATGTTTTCAAAATTGATGTTTACGCCGTCGCCGTTCCGCGCAGTTACGAGTGAATAGAGCGTATCGATGATTTTCTTCTTGATGGAGGGAGTATTGATGATGGAGGAAATCTGAGACCCCGTGAAATTCGTCATGCACAGGACCACCCGGACTCCGGCGGTGTGCGCAATGTTGATTAGAGTCGTCACGGAAGACGACGAGCTCCAACCGTGCTGATCAACGATACCGCCATTGCCGTCAATCTCCACGCTGAAGTATGCGATCGTGCTGACCAACGAATAATCAATGTTGTTCACCTGAGCCAGCCACCAATACGGCATGTATCCGAAAATTTCTTTCCGAAGCGGAGTTGTTTTCGGTTGTAGGGGCGTTGCAGCTAATGCCCCGCTGGTTGTTGCAGGCTGGAAGTATTCGGGATGCTCCTTCTCCCAACTTTTATGCTGGTTGAGGAACATCTGATGAGTACTGGGGCGGTTCTCTTCCTGTGCTTGGAGGCTAAAAAAAGAAAAAGCCAGAATAAACGACAATAATATTCTCAAATTGCTGCTCCGAGTGTGCGACAATGATAAGATACGCTATCTCCGCTGTTTCTGCAAGTGACCGGCGTCGCATTCACTGGCTTGAGGAAAATGTACCGGTCTATCAGTGGGTAGTACGGTCAATTGAATGGATAAACAGAATCAAACATACCGAACTCACAGTGACCCTTCGACTCGGCCGCGACTGTCATCCTGAGCAAGCGGAGCGCGTCGTCAACGACCCGATGGGTCGTCGACCCGTCGGGAAGGATGCCGTCGCGGCCTAGCTCAGGGTGAACATCTTCCTTGTTATTGGCAAGAGTAAAAGACCATACTGCCCATCAATGATTCCGATTGATTGTAGCTCCAATTATTGTTAATTTCGAATGTGAATGAAGAACGAAAATCCGCCGAAGAAAGAATTGCCATCAACAATCGAAAGGCCCGGCACGACTACGACGTGCTGGAGTCTTTTGAAACCGGCATCGTTCTCAAAGGTTCAGAAGTGAAGTCGCTCCGCCTGGGAAATGCCAATTTGCAGGACAGCTACGCATACCTGAAAGAAGGTGAGGTCTGGCTTTCGGGAATGCATATCAATACGTATGAACAGGCGAATATTCTGAACCACGACCCGAGACGCGAACGCAAGCTCCTGCTCCACAAAAAAGAAATTCGAAAATTAGTTGGCAAAACATCGGAAAAAGGATTAACTTTAATCCCCCTCAAAGTCTATTTCAAAGACGGAAGAGCAAAGGTTGAGCTCGGCGTGTGCAAAGGCAGACGAAGCTACGACAAGCGCGCTGCGATCGCAAAGCGTGAGACTGAGCGCGAGATGCGAAGACAGTTTACGCAAAGAGATTCGTGAGGGAGCAGGTACCGTTATTCACGCCAGAGAAACGAAGTCACAAATAGAGGATTAGTACTTAGAATTGTTTCCCTCCGTAAATGAGCAAATGGATCTCATCAAGCGAGGCGTTTCGGAAATTATTCCGGAAGGCGAACTCGTCCGCAAAATTGAAAAATCCATACAGCATCAAACACCCTTAAACATCAAGCTCGGCTGCGATCCGAGCAGGCCCGATCTCCATTTGGGGCATTCCGTTGTCCTCCGCAAGTTGCGGCAGTTTCAGGACTTGGGACATCAGGCGATACTCATCGTCGGCGATTTTACGGGGATGATTGGCGATCCGTCTGGACGAAGCAAGACGCGTCCTTCACTTTCAATAGAGGAGACCCGGCTCAACGGTCAATCGTATTTCGACCAGGCAACAAAAATACTGTCCGCGAGCAAAGTGAAGATGGTCTACAATTCGGAGTGGCTCGCGCAAATGAGCTTTGCCGAAGTGATTCGACTGGCGAGCAAGTACACTGTTGCACGCATGCTTGAACGTGACGATTTTACAATCCGGTACAAAGCCGGAGAACCGATTTCCGTACATGAATTTTTGTACCCGCTCGCTCAGGCGATGGATTCAGTCGCCATCGATTCCGATGTTGAACTAGGCGGCACCGACCAAAAATTCAATCTGCTTGTTGGAAGAGATATTCAGCGGGAGTTTGGCAAAGAACCGCAGGTGATTTTAACGATGCCCATTCTCGTCGGAACGGACGGCACGGAAAAAATGAGCAAATCGTTGGACAATTACATCGGCATCAGCGAATCTCCGAGGGAAATGTACGGCAAGACGTTGTCGATTTCCGACGCATTGATCCACGATTATTTTCTTCTGGCGACCGATATCTCCGCCAGCGAGCTCACTGCATTGAAAAACGATTTGGAGAAAAAATCCGTCAACCCGCGGGACATTAAGCGCAGTCTTGCGCGGAAAATCGTATCCATGTACCATTCAGAAGAAGACGCGGGTGCGGCGGAAGAGGAATTCGACAGAATTTTCGTAAAAAAAGACGTTCCCGACGAGATAGAGACATTTTCATATGCAGCGCCAAACGGCACCGTTGGGATTTTGCAATTATTGTTGGACGCCAAATTGGTAGACTCGAAGGGAGAGGCGCGGCGACTGATCGAACAAGGCGGCGTGTCTGTGGATGGAATGAAGATCGCCGACATCAATGCGAGTGTTCAACTTCTCCGGCCGGTCATCGTCAAAGTGGGGCGTCGCCGGTTCTTGAAGATCGTTCCCATCGCACCATAAGCATGTAATTAACAGTCAACATCAACTTATATCAAATCTAAAAAGCGGAGATGAGATAGTGTTTGTTCCAACAAAGATGTTCTTTACAAAAGGCGTGGGCCGTCATAAAGACTACCTGCAATCGTTTGAGCTTTCGCTCCGGAGTGCCGGCATTGAGAAATGCAATCTTGTCAGCGTGTCGAGCATTTATCCGCCAAAGTGCAAACGCATTCCACCGGCAGAAGGCATTAAGCTCCTCGAACCGGGAGCCGTTACCTTCGTCGTCATGGCCCGCAACGCGACGAACGAGCCAAATCGCCTCATCGCGTCATCGATCGGCGTTGCTCAGGCTGCGGACGAATCGCAGTACGGATATTTATCCGAACATCATCCGTACGGTGAAACTGAAGAAAAGGCCGGGGAGTACGCCGAGGATCTCGCTGCGACAATGTTGGCATCAACTCTGGGTGTGGAATTCGATCCGAATCTGGCATGGGATGAGCGCGAAAAACATTTCAAGCTCAGCGGAAAAATCCTGAAGACATTCAACATCACACAATCGGCCGAGGGGGACAAAGATGGAAAGTGGACTACCGTAGTTTCAATAGCCGTTCTCATTCCGTAACCGCATCCAAGAAGCGCAGGTCGGCAACCGTGCCGGCCTGCACTGCTCAGAATTTCACCGCTACATTTACAAACGTTCCCCCTCCATACGGCAAAACAATAGCCGACACGTTACGCGGTTCCTTTTTCCCCAGAAGCTTGTACGCCATCGGGAGAATTTCGTCTTTATATTTGTAGACAAGAAGAGAACTTCCCGCCCCGACGAGCGCTCCACCGAGTACATCAGACGGATAGTGGAGCCCAAAATAGATTCTTCCGTAACCGACCAATCCTGCCCAGACAAACGCCGGGATGTAGACTTCAGGGTTCTTTGAGTATCGAAGCGCCAGCATTGTCGCAATGGCGAATGCCCCGGCAGTGTGTCCGGAAGGAAACGAATAGGGATCCGCGCTATCGAGGTGGCCTGTATTCACGTGCGCTAGTGCTTTGTACGGCCGCCCGCGTCGTACGCCTACCTTCAACAGAGAACTAACCGAATATTCAAGGACTTCAGTGCAGCCAAGAAGAACACCTGACTCGAACGTTTCATCACGGTCGCTGAGCAGTCCATAGATAGTCAGAGAAATCGGAGTAGCGACGGCGATCGGCCACACTGAATTATCAGTGACGCCGAGGAGCGACGACTTGAATTGTGATTGGGAGTTGTTTATCGACCTGAAGAGTCGTACGTCGAGGTTCGAAGGGTCGGGCTGGGAAAATGCGGGCGAAAACAGGACTAATAATTGCAAAGCCGCCGTGCAAAGTGACAAAATGCGCAAGCGGCTTTGCTGTAAATTCAAATAGCGAACAAACGAATCAGACATTTTCCGGAAATATTCTGCAGTACTCCGCATAATACGACATTACGCTTTCAACGTACCCTGTCGTCTGTTGCCACTGACGATAATACCCACTCGCTGGGCGCCCCGTCTCCCATATGTTGCGGTGAAGTGTTGAGTATTTTCGCGAGAGCAAAGATAGAGCGCTTTTTACTCCGCTCCATTCATTCGGGTTATCATTCATATATTTTGCCATAGCCCGGGCATCCGCAATCCTGCCGGTTCCGGCATTGTAGGCAGCCAAGGTCAATCTCAATCTATTCTCGTGGGAGATCCCCTGGCCCTTATATGACTTATATATCCGGCCTAGATAATAGATACCCCCGTGGATGTTTATGTTGGGGAGTTGGAGGTCAAGTTCGTCGAAGCCAAGCTCATCAGCTATCTGGGATTGAGTTACCGGCATGATCTGCATAAGACCTTCAGCCCCACGGCGGCTTGATGCTTTGGGATGGAAGCGTGACTCGATACGCATCACGGCCATCATTAGACGCCAATCAAATCCGTATTTTTGAGAGTATTTCCTGAGCGTGGGCCCGTAGGACTTCAGAAATCGAGTGGAATTGTCGTCAGGTCCCTGTTGATATGTGAGGCGCGAAACGCTCTCCAATTTCGTGCTTTTGGCTGAAATTGCGCTCCCAAAAAGTAGGTAGGACAATAGCGGCAAAATCAGGATAGAATTCGCCCAGAATTTTCCCATCAAATCCTCAAATTGTTGGACATTCCTCCTGTTTTCGAGCACCAGTATCATTGGCTCGGAAAAGGAGGCTTGATCTCTTAAAATTACCTAATTATTGAGGTGTCGTTCCCAAGAATTAAGCAGGAACAAAATAAGGACGGGATACCAGAATGTCAATCACTGGTTTTGAAATCTTCCTCGTGAATAAATAGACATTGGTAACTCAACAAAAGCAGTCGATTTTCGGTGAGTATTTGGCAGAGTTTATTGCCAATATGACATAATTTGAGCAGTGTTGGGACGTCGAGGTCCGGGTGACCGAATTAGGGTTCTCTTCACCTATCTTCGCTTCATAAGAACGTAATGAATATTCTCCAGGCGGAGGTTGTAGAATTTGAGTAACAGTTCTCGGCGGGCTTGCCAGTAGTCAACAGATCGCCGGGACTCGGGCGTTCGATCCTTTCCGATCACCAGGTATCGCTCAGATTCCTCAAGCGATCCCAGGATATTTTGTTCATTAGAATTGTAAATGATATGGAAGGTTTTCAATGGTAATCTACTGGAGATCATGATACGCTGTCCCTGGCCATACCCGGTAAGCAGGGCAACGGATCCTTTGTCATATATGGATCGCAACTCTTCACCAATTACCACTGCGTCTTTCGGGCCATAATTGAAACTTTTCCTCGCTTCATCGAATGTCGCCACACCCAGAATCGGTACTGCGATCTGAATTAAGAATACCATGAATAGAGAGATCACTATGAGGCTGCGGCCGGTTCTTGAACGAACCCGTGAAAAGAATTCGTTCAGCCCCATTGCACTGGCCAGCGAGAGGAATAGTCCAAAAGTCAAAACAAATCGCCAATTCCAGCCCCAGCGGTCAATTTGGGTTAAGCCCAACAAAAGAGCGGTGAGTGTAAACACTAAGGGAAGAATGAAAAAAACGAGAAGAGACAGTTGTATCCGTTCTGCCAGGAGACTTCGGAAGCGAACAAAAGCAAACGCACTCATAAAAAGAATCAAGGGACCGAAAACGGTGAGAAGCGCTCTGCAGAGAATTAGGAAAAGTTCTTGAGAACCATAGTACAGCGAATTGTTCAGTCCGGACAGTCCAACTGAAAACGTCCAATGAGCAAACTTTAAAGCGTCGCCATATTGAATTCTGTTCCAGCCTAACCAAAATGCGATGCCCGCCCAACAAATTCCGGAAATCGCGAACGACCTCAGAGCCGCGGCTTTTCTTTGCATTGTCCACGAAGAGATTCCGTTGTATGCCGCCACAATCGAGACAAACGGGACCAAGAGCCAGGCTTCGTAGCGGCAGAGACTCGCAAGCATTACAGCTAGGGCGCACAAAACGATCCAACGTTCACCATGGGATTGCAGCCAACGCAGAAGCCCATATCCCGAGAGCGTAACAAAGAAGAAAAGGCTCGGCTCGCTCATTGGCGTGAGCGCCAGATATACAACATTTGGGTTGAGTCCGAAGAGACAGGCGCTCAGGAAGGCGATTGCCGACGAATCGATGATTCGTCGAATGATCAGGAAGAGGAGAACGGATGCACCGACGAGACACGGTATACCGACGAAAAGTCCTGCGATGCCCGAATAGAAAAGAGTATCGATTGATACAAATGGAATCAGCAAGAGATGTGGGAGAGGGAGCCAAACTGTGCCGATGTTCTCAAATCCGGGACGCTGCGAGTCTATGAACTGACGTGCTCTGGCGATATGCGACGCTGCATCGCCAAAATAGAGGAACGCATGCCCATCGATATGGTAGAGAATGAAAGCTGTTCCACAACTAACAACGAGGAGCAAAATGGCGAGTGCATTATGCTCACTACCATCGAACAGCATTCGAAGTCGACCCCTGGAACCATTTTCCTGAGAGTTATCATTCATTAGTGTGCCCGCATCTATAGAAATGAACCATCGGAAGGTTTATTCGCGAGGTAACGGAGACTCCGTGAGGTCGTTGTACGCCTAATTGCGAACCTTCCGGTGGTTGCTCCACGCATTACACGTCACCCTCCTTTCTTCGAATCTCCTGTACGATCTCCCGAAAAGATTTCCCCGACATCGCAATCATTTCAGCGAAGAGCAATCCCGTCAGAATCCCATCCTTGTCTGGCGCGTGCTTTCCGTACGCGAATCCCCCTCTATCATCTGAAGCAAACATGCATTGCTCCTTCAGCATCAACTCCGATATAGAGCTGAAATCGGCGTGAGCTTCAAAAACTGGAGCGTCCCATCCCTCAGCCAATAGGCGGACCTTATCAGTCAGAGACGCTGTCTTCACCATGCCGCCACTCCATCCCTTCTGCTTCCCCAAATGCCAGAGCATTGCGAGCGCAGTATCCCCAGCGCTCATCCACTCACCATTATCGTACACGATTCCACAACGGCCGGCATCGCCATCCGTTGCAATGCCGAATGCAGTATCTGTAACACTGACGTTGTATTTCAACGGATCAAGGTTTTTCGAAATTGCCTCGGGAGAGCGGTCAAAGAAATTGGGCTCCGGTTCCCCAAATAGAGTTTGTGCGCGCCACCGACAATCGACAAATAGGTCTTCCAGAATGTTTAGCCCGGCCCCACCCATGGAATCAATTAACACGCTGGCGACATTTTTGGGATTCTCCGCAAAGCTCCGGAGAACTGAAAAATCAACAATAGTTTTGAGATTGGAGAGATATGCCGGAAGAAAATCCGCGACCGAGATAAGATCGGAGGATGCTGTCTCCAAGCGCCTCATCTCTGAAGTTGTCATCAACGACGCGACGTTCTTCGTCTCACTCGCATTGAATGGGCCTCCGCTCGCTCCTTTGAATTTCAGGCCGTTGTATTGCGACGCTTGATGTCCGCCGGTCACCATGATGCCAGCCGTACATCTGTTCTGTTTGGTAGCAAACGACAATACGGGGGTGGGAACAACCGCTGAGCTGACTATTACTTTAACATCGTTTTCCGCCAGGACCCTTGAGACCAATCCGGCAAATGCCTTTGAATCTTTTCTTCCGTCAAAACCGACTGATACCCGTATTTGGTTTGAATCGTTCGAGGTAAGATATTCAGCAAACGCTTTCGCAACTCGAATGACATTTCCCTCCGTGAAATCATCCCCCATCACACCACACCAACCATCCATCCCAAAGGCAATTTGCTTATTCATCATTCCACAATCGGCAATTCTTCTTTCAGAATTTCGACGGCGTTGAGATATTGATCGAGCGGAACAAAAACTTTAACCGGATAACGAAGGATGGAGCGTCCAATCGCACTTTCGATGAATCCATCGGCAATAAATCCGATGCTGCTGTTGTTGCGAGGATTTACCGTGATACCGGCACTTTCAAGTTTGCCACGAACGATATTGGCCTCATAGTAATCAACAGATTGAAAGACTACAGCCCAGTCTTCTGAGACTTCAACAGCCTTGTGTTCGGGGCAAAACTTTTTTCCATGCTTCTCCTTCAGGCACTCGGCACATAATAATCGGCGGCAGATGATGCACACTGCGACTGCAGGTGAAGCGGTATGAGTTTCGCACCGGAATTCTCCATCGGATAATAGGACGCCGCAGTGGATGCAGAAATCGCTGTCGGGTGTGACACGTTCGCCGCAATTGCCACATTCATCTAATTCGATCGCTTGCGTAGCTGGCAGGTGGTCGATCAACTTCAGTCCACAATCCGCACAGCGAGTGACTCCTGGTAAATATTCCGTTTGGCAGAACGGCACCGGATACTCCTTTCACAGCTTTAATACCCTGAAAAGATCTTTGCGCTGAAACAGACTTATTAACTCGCGTTACGCGCAGAATGAAAACTTTGCCACCAAGGCACTAAGTCACATTTATTAATGAACCTTACAAAATGAAGCTTTCCTTAAAAAGTATTGTGTCTTAGTGCCTTAGTGCCTTGGTGGCAAGGCTTTTAAACTCTGTCGAGTAGAGGACTGAATAGATGCTTTTAGGTTTCACCATAGACCTGTTTCCTCATTTCTGATTTTGTGCCTAAGTAGGTGCATACCGTA
>JAGVPT010000091.1 GCA_020052095.1 Bacteroidota bacterium
AAAAGAATTGCACAAATCAATCTCATTAACCATATTGACCATCCCTAAGTGTATACCATGTCTCCGAACACCTGTATACCATCTCTCCGGTCTATACACAAGGAGGGGGTGAGGGGGTGGTCGCCGTTATGGCTGAGTAGTTACCAAAATTTCTTTCGCTTCTTCATTTCCTCGTGCCTTCGTGGCAACTTCGCTTTCACTTTGCGTAAGATCAGCGATTAAATATACTAGAAGAAGGGCAGAAGTTCAAATCGCGCTCTCACGCGTCGCCAACAATCCTGGACGCCGTTCGGAAGACAGTGTCCAGCATTTTTTCGGTCAATTTTCCGGTGAACGTGTTTTGCTGGCTAGGGTGGTAGCAGCCGAGCAGGGTGAGGGTATCATTGAGTTGAGTGCGGACATCGTGACCAAACCGCGGCCGCGACTTAAGATCCGTCCATTCCAACTCGCGGACGCAGTCAAAAACGGCATCGAATCCCAGTTTGCCGAGGCCGACAATAACATGGAGATTTTTCAGAAGTTGAAGTTCCCTCAGCATGAAGGGCCTGCAATTTAGTATTTCTTTTCGCAGCAATTTGTTCTGTGGCGGCGCGCAATGGCATGCGGCGGTGATGTAGCAGCCGGTCAATCTCATTCCGTCGTCCCGGCCGGTCGAAAAAGGCTGGCTTGCAAAGCCCGCTTTGTACAAGGCCCGATAAAGCCAGTTGCCACTCTCGTCGCCAGTAAATATTCTCCCCGTGCGATTGCCGCCGTGGGCGGCGGGTGCAAGTCCCACAACAAGCAAGCGGGCCTCCGGATCACCAAAACTCGGAACCGGCCTGCCCCAATAGTTCCAGTCCGCAAAGCGCTTCGTTTTCTTTTTCGCGATTTCTTCGCGCCACCGTACCAGACGGGGACACTTTCGACACGAAATAATTTTTGATTGAAGGGAAGCGATATTATGGGAAGGGCGTGGAACCATAAGGAAAGGAAGGATGAATTATGAATTAGGAACTATGAAGTAAGCGTGAATTCGAAGGTGCCTCGTTCGTGATCAGTACTTCATAATTCCTCCTTCTTAATTCATACTTTCTGAAGGAACGCAACGAGGCGCCTATTAAACTCCTCTGGGTTCTCCATGTTACTCATGTGCGCTGAATTTGGGATAATGTG
Source organism: Bacteroidota bacterium (assembly GCA_020052095.1). Classification (GTDB taxonomy): domain Bacteria; phylum Bacteroidota; class Ignavibacteria; order UBA10030; family UBA8401; genus JAGVPT01. The sequence continues at coordinate 1,153 of JAGVPT010000091.1, forward strand.
GAGTTCCGAGTTGGGGATCTTTTCATTCATGGCCTGAGAGGCTGCGGGGGGAGTCAGGGCGTCGTGCTCGCCGACCATAATGAGCGTGGGCACCGTGATGGAGGAGAGGACCGATGTCGTGTCTGTCCGTGAAGCAAGCGCGAGGAGTGCTCCACAGAGCGAAATGGGAGCTGTACGTTCGATAACGCTCTGTATCAACTTAATGACGTCGGGCTTTGCATTGAAACTTTCCGGCGTGAAAACATTTGCGACAAAATTCTCCGCAAACACTTTTGGCCCGTTCAACTTGACTGCCTTAATTGAAGCTGCGCGTTTGATCTTTGCCTCGTTGCTGTCGGCTTCGCTTTTCGTGTCGCACAATACGAGTGCACGAAATCTGTCGGGATTTCTTTCAATGGCCCTCAACGCGATATATCCTCCCATGGAAAGCCCGACCACAACTGCTTTGACAATGTTGAGATGATCGAGAAGCCCGATGAGGTCATCAACGAACAACTCAATTGTGTATTGCCCGTCGCCGATTTCGCTGTCTCCATGGCCGCGGACATCGTATGCGATAACGCGATACGCTGAGGCGAGCGCTTCGACTTGTCCACCGGGGAATGACCACATCCTGTGGCTGAAGGGGAAACCGTGGATAAAGATCACCGGAGTTGCGTTCGAGATTCCGATGTCAATGTAATGAATGAGCGAATTGTTGACTGATGCCTTCATGTGCCTCTTTCGGGGTTACTTCCGTGACTGGATTGGCACGAAGTCTCGCTTATCGTATCCAAGATAGACCTGGCGCGGACGCGCAATTTTTTGTTCTGGATCCTGCAACATTTCCTGCCAATGGGCTATCCAACCCGAGGTGCGTGGAATTGCAAAGAGCACCGGGAACATCTGTAACGGAAATCCCATCGCCTGATATATCAGCCCGGAATAGAAATCGACATTCGGATACAATTTTCGTTTCATGAAATACTCGTCCTGCAGCGCGATGCGCTCAAGCTCGAGCGCAATGTCCAGTTTCGGATTGCGTCCCGTCACCTCAAATACTTGATCAGCGAGCTTTTTGATCACCTGTGCCCGCGGGTCGAAGTTCTTGTACACGCGATGGCCGAATCCCATTAGTTTTCCTTCGCCGCCTTTCACCGTCTTGATGAATTCCGGGACTTTGTCAATGCTGTCGATTTGATCGAGCATCCGCAGGACCGCCTCGTTGGCGCCGCCGTGCAACGGACCATACAGTGCGGCAGCCGCAGCGGCCGTCGCAGAGTACGGATCGACATGTGAACTCCCCACGTTGCGCATTGCAGTGGTGCTGCAGTTTAGTTCATGGTCAGCGTGGAGGATGAAGAGGATTTCGAGCGCGCGTTCAAGAACCGGGTGCGGGTTGTATTTCACCGTTCCGATGCGGAACATCATGTTCAAAAAATTCCCGGTGAAACTCAATTCATTATCCGGATACACGTACGGCATTCCCTTGCTGTGCCGGTACGCGAACGCCGCAACGGTAGGGACCTTGCCGATAAGCCGAAGCGTTTGTTTCCAGCGAGTTCCGGCGTCGAAAATATTTCCCGCTTCAGGGTAGAAGGTGGAGAGTGCCGCAACCGTGCTGACAAACATCCCCATCGGATGAGCGTCGTAACGAAATCCTTCCATCAACAGCTTCACGTTTTCGTGAATGAATGTATGGAGTTTAATATCGGTTGTCCATGATGTCAATTGCTCCTTTGTCGGAAGCTCACCGTGCAGGATAAGGTACGCGACTTCCAAATAAGTGCATTTCTCGGCAAGCTGTTCGATTGGATAACCGCGGTATCGGAGAATCCCTTTATCGCCGTCGATGAACGTGATTGTGCTTTTGCACAACGCGGTGTTCATGAACGCCGGGTCGTAGGTCATCATTCCGAAATCATCGTCTTTTACTTTGATCTGGCGCAGGTCTGTCGAATGGATGGTATTATTAACGATCGGCAACTCGAACGTTTTTCCGGTTCGGTTATCGGTTATTGTGAGGGTTTCTTTTGGCATGGTGGTCTCCGGCAAAGTCTCAAGGTGAGTACACAGTTATTAGAAAAAATGTGGGGCGGATACGTTCGGAAGGACCTCTTGCAGTCGATTTAACCTTCCAAGGGTTGTTTATGGTTCCGCGAGAGCTATGTAACTACCCCATAGTACGAACGAAAAGGTTGAACTTCAATAGCCCAGAGAAGAAAAACTTCACGGATACGGATAAGGGATGAGGGACGTCCGAAGCGGAATGATTCGGACGTTGCCGTATTTACAGCGCGGCTTCCGCGAAGTTTTCCAGCTCCTTGCCGGATGCCAGCTCAATTTCTGCATGAAGGCTGCGGCCGTGTGCATCCATCGTGACGATCGCTGGAAAATCTTTAACGCGTAAGTGCCACATTGCTTCGGGGATGCCAAAATCGAGGAAGTCGACACCTTCAATTTCTTCCGTGCACTTTGCGTAGTATTGTGCCGCCCCACCGATCGCGTTCAGATACACCGCACCGTTATCTTTCAATGCGGCGAGCGTTTTGGCGCCCATTCCCCCCTTACCCACGACCGCCCGGATACCGAATTTACGAATGATCTCTCCCTGATATGGCTCTTCACGGCTACTCGTCGTCGGGCCTGCGGCTTTGATAGTCCATTTGCCGTTTTCCTTCAACACCACAGGGCCGCAATGATACAAAACCTGCCCGCGCAGATCGACGGGAGAATCGTGATCTAGCAAATGTGCGTGTATCGCATCGCGCCCCGTAAACATTTTTCCGCTGATCAGGACAACATCTCCGACTTTCAAAGAGCGAATCTGTTGCTCGGTGATCGGCGTTTTCAATGAAATTTCTTTTCCGGTAAGAGATATTCCTTCTTTCATTGCCATTCGAATCACAGCAGAATCCTCTTTATAGAGCCACCGTTTTATGGCGCCACTGTGTGCATCGAGCACGACACCCTGGCGCCGAAACGCCCAGCAATCGTAGGCCACAGACACGAAGAAGCTCGCCGGCAACCGATTTTGCACGCCGATTTTGCAGCCGATGAGCGTGGTGTTGCCCCCAAAACCCATTGTGCCGATGTTGAGCTTGTTCGCACTCTCCATAATGTTCGCTTCCAGCTTGGCGAGCTCGGGAACCGGATTCACGTCGTCGAGCGTGCGAAAGAGCTGCTGTTTTGCATGCTCGTACCCCGTTGCTCTGTCGCCACCGACGGAAACTCCGAGCGCACCGATCGAGCATCCATGACCTTGCGCCTGCCACACGGCATGCAGGATGCACTTCCGAACTCCGTCGAGGTCTCTTCCCGCTTTTCCGAGATGTTCGAGTTGAGTCGGGACTGAATATTGAATATTCTTGTTTTCGCAGCCGCCCCCCTTGAGAATCAACTTCACTTCGATCTCGTTTTCGTTTGCCCATTGTTCCCAATGAATCACGGGCGTGCCGCTCCCTAAATTATCTCCACTGTTTTTTCCCGTCAAGGAATCGACAGAGTTCGGCCGCAATTTGCCAAGTTTTGTGGCTTCGGCAATCGCTTCATGAATAAATTTTTTCATGTGGAGTTGATTTGCCCCGACCGGTGTATGGACGTAGAACGTCGGCATGCCGGTGTCCTGGCAAATCGGCCCGGTGTAGTCGCACGCCATATCGATATTTGTCGCGATAGTCTCCAGCGCGAGCGATGAGCGGGTGCCGGGAGTTTCTGCCTTTGCAGAGCGAGCAATTGCGCGGCGAACATCGGGGGGCAAATTGGTCGAGGTATCTGTAATGAGAGTGAGAATGCTGCTTTTGAAATCGTCCATCGTCGTGGTCCTTCTAGTAAGTGCATATAATGAAATCTAGTGCTATCCCCAATAATTAATATTGTATTTTACCGCCAAGGCGCCAAGGTCGCAAAGAATATTATTATTGATTTTACTGAACCTTCTTGTCCCAAAGGGATCGAGACTGTGTCAAAAGTAATTATTTCCGACGCACGATTTTGAAAATGTACTCCCTGTGGGGGAAAGGTTACAGCAATACAAA
>JAGVPT010000172.1 GCA_020052095.1 Bacteroidota bacterium
CATGTGCCTTTATGAGATAACGCGATGAAAGCTGTGCATCGTCGTAAAAGCGATCCGCCCCCTCCTCTTTTGAGGAGGGGAAGACGCGACCTGTCCGCCTTCATTTTGGCGGAAGCGTCAGGGGTGGTGTCCTCAGGGCTTTCTGGCAAATCATGTCCTATATTTCGCTGAGCAGTTACTAGGTAGTATTCTATGGGAAAAATCGTCAAAGCAATTATTTTTGGTTCAAACGGCCAGGATGGATATTATTTAAGTAAAATACTCGAACGAGAAAATATTGAATTCATTTGTATCTCGAGAAAAGGTAACGCTGTGCATGGTGATGTCAGTGATTATGGATTTGTCGAGCGACAAATAAAGGAACATCAACCATCGCATATTTTTCATTTTGCTGCAACATCTACCACACAACACCATGCATTATTCGAAAACCATCAAACGATATGCACCGGGACACTTAATATTCTTGAATGCGTTAAATTATATTGTCCGAGTGCAAAGGTTTTTATTTCTGGCAGCGCGATGCAGTTTAAGAACAACGGATTGCCAATCGATGAACAAACACCTTTTGAAGGCTCTAGTCCTTATGCAGTCGCTCGTATTCAGTCAGTCTATTCAGCTAGATATTATCGAGATAAATTTGGGTTACATGCATACGTCGGCTATTTCTTTAATCATGATAGTCCTCTAAGGACGGAACAACATGTAAATCAAAAAATCGTTAAAGCTGTTAAGAGAATTTATGCAGGAAGCACGGAAAAATTAGAATTAGGAAATATTGATGTAAAAAAAGAGTTTAACTATGCTGGTGATATAGTTGAGGCAGTATGGATGCTTGTAAATCAAAATATCGTTTTTGAAGCGATCATAGGAAGCGGCAAGGCGTATAGTATAAAGGATTGGGTGGAGTATTGTTTCAATAAATTAAACAAAAATTGGCGGGAATATGTAATCGTGAGAAGTGATTTTGCCGCCGACTATGATGTCTTAGTTAGCAATCCTAAAGTAATCAAAAGTCTTGGGTGGAAACAAAAAGTAAATTTTCACCAGCTAGCGGATGTTATGATGAGCGATAGTAACTTTTAGCAGCGCTCCGGGATGAGTATCCAATTACGGGAAAGGAATACTTTCTCAGGGTGTGAGTTCAAGAATTATGTTGCTGAATATTTGTTCGTACAGGGATTTGCATGATAGATGAAAAACCTAAATCTTCCCAACGTTCTTCAATTTCTTTAAAGAAAAATATCGCCGCCAATTTTGCCGGATCATTTTGGCAGGCTCTCATGGGATTGATCTTTATACCTCTGTATATTAGATACATAGGAATAGAATCGTATGGTTTAATAGCCATTTTTGCTACACTTCAGATCATATTTGGTCTTTTAGACGCAGGGTTGGGTAATACTTTAACCCGTGAAATGGCAAGACTTTCAGTATTGCCGAATAAAGAACAAGAAACGCGTAATCTTGTAAGAACCCTGGAGACGCTTTATTGGGGCATCGCTGTTCTTGTCGGAATTGCTGTTGTGTCATTATCATCAAGTATTGCACATTACTGGCTTAAAGCTGGGCAGTTATCTCCCACAACCATCGAACAATCGTTTTTAATCATGGGCTTCATTATGGTTTTCCAGATGCCCATCGGATTTTACTCTGGTGGGTTGATGGGGTTACAGAAACAAGTCCTTCTTAACGTTATCAATGTTTGCATGGGCACATTACGCGGTGCCGGTGCTGTCTTTATTCTGTGGTTGGTTTCACCAACAATACAGGCTTTTTTATTCTGGCAATTCGGAATCAGCATAATAAATGCGTTTTTATTTGCACTTTTCCTTTGGCGCAGCCTGCCTCGTAGTAAGAATAAAGCTGTATTTCAAACGCAACTCCTTAGAGGTATTTGGAGGTTTACTGCCGGGATGAGCGGGATATCTATCCTCGCAGTAATTCTCACTCAACTAGATAAGATAATATTAAGCAAGTTACTTTCGCTCGATATGTTTGGTTATTACTCGCTTGCAAGTTTGGTAGCGATGAGCCTTGGACGTATTTTTACCCCCGTATTTTTTAGTATTTATCCAAGATTTACTCAATTAGTCTCTATCAATGACCTGGATGAATTAAAACGTCTTTATCATAAAAGCTGCCAATTTATTGCAGTCTTAATCCTGCCGGTCGCAGTTGTTATCGCTTTATTTTCCTATGAAGTTATTCTTCTCTGGACACAGAATCCGATAACTGCCGAAAAAACTCATCTCATCGTAAGCATTATGATTTGTGGAACTGCACTGAACGGTCTAATTAATCCTCCATATGCATTGCAACTGGCATTTGGCTGGACAAAATTATCTGTTATTAAAAATATTATTGCAGTGATCATCTTAGTCCCGCTTATTATTGTTTTGACATTGCATTATGGTTCTATAGGCGCATCAAGTGCTTGGCTAATTTTGAACATCGGATATGTTGTTTTTGAAATTCCAATAATGCATAGCAAAGTATTACGGCAAGAAATGTGGCGTTGGTATTGGAACGATGTAAGTGTTCCAATCATAGCTGGCCTATCTTTAGCAGGTTTAGGACGATTACTTTTTAATGGTACGACATCTCAATCCATGATGTTACTCCATTTGATGGTCATTTCAGTTTTAACACTAGGGGTAACATTAGTTGCTGTCCCGACAATCAGATCAATTGTATATGACCAGTTCTTAAGAATAAAATTACATTTCTAATTGAACGAAGGGAAAAACGAAAGTTCTGCCAAAAAGGTGTCATGATTGAATAAAACAGTATTATTTGTTTCTCATAAGAAAGCGAAGTGCGGCGTGTATGAATTTGGAAAAAGCGTCACTGATGTTTTACAAGTCTCAAAGAACTACCAATTCATACGCGTTGAATGTTCGTCATTAGATGACTTACAGAAGGCGATTGCTATAAATGTACCCGCTGCCATTATTTATAATTATTATCCATCGGTATTGCCATGGGTGGCAACCAGAATTGGCCCCAAACTTTACCGAAATAATATTGCTTCCATTCAAATTCCCCAAATTGGGATAATACACGAAATAACACAACATATTGCTGATACGGCTACTAATTACAAAAAGAAATTCATTCTCGGCGGTGTTTCCGATTTAAGTAATTCATTGTTTGACTTTTACATCACGCCTGATCCAACTTTATTGTTGCGAAATCCGTTTGTTTATAAAACAGGAAGATTGATACCATCGTATCAGAATGACTTTCCGCTTCCTTCAAAGCCTGTTATTGGTAGTTTTGGTTTTGCTACTCCTAAAAAGGGATTCGAAAACATTGTGCGGTTAGTTCAGCAAGAATTTGATGAAGCTGTTATCCGGTTTAATATTCCCGCTGCCGATTTTGGTGAAGATAAAGATGGTGCTAAAGCAAGGGGTATTGCTGAAAAGTGCAAAGCTCTGATTGTTAAGCCTGGGGTTCAAATAATTCTTACCCACGATTTTCTGGACGCTAGAACCATGTTGGACTTTCTGGCGAAAAATACCGTCAATATATTTTTATATGAACATGATGCGACAAGCGGCAAAGGGCTATCCAGTGCGGTGGATAATGCCATGGCGGTTCAAAGGCCTGTCGCTGTTTCAGATGCTGTAATGTTCAGGCATATATTTGATATTGATCCTTCTATATGCGTTACAAAAAACAATCTGAAGACAATTATTCAAAATGGTTTTGCGCCGCTAGAAAAACACTATAATGAGTGGAATGCAGAAAACCTTTTATGGGAATATGAAAGGATTATGAATGCGGTTTTTGTGAAACAGAGAAATAAGAAGTTGCACAGAATGGGTATTATCAGAACAGTGGAATCAAAATTGAAGCGCCTATTGAATACGCCGGATAAATCATTCACCTGGTTAAGAGACGCCGACAACGTTACATACGATGATATGCACGTTGGTGGTTCTCTGCAATATCGACCGATACGCATTCCCCCAAATGTTTCTTTGAACCGTATTCTGGACAACAACGCAAGGAAATTATACGCACCTGCCATTGATAAAATAACCGAGTTAGTACCGAAATCAGTGTCCATAAAAATTGCAGAAGCCAACGTACAACAGGCTTTTGTATTTGACACCGTGTATCGCTATCTATGTAAATATCTGAATCCTAAACTATTATGTGTAGGAAGTTATGAGGATACTGCCTCAATGAGTTTGATAAAAATGGGGTATTCGGTTGAGGAAATAGATCCAATGATTAACTATTCCTTACAGGAGTATTTTACGAAACCAACCACCGTTAAAAATTCATACGATATTATTTTTTCAACTTCTGTGATTGAACATGATCCAAACGACGAGTCATTTATAAAGTGCATTTCTGATTTATTGGCACCGAGCGGCGTGGCTGTAATTACTTGTGACTATAAAGACGGATGGAAGCCGGATGAAGCTAAACCGGATATTGATGCAAGATTTTATACACAACATGATCTCAGAGATCGTTTGTTACCACTGATGAGTAATTGCTATTTGGTAGATGAACCGCAATGGGATTGCCCCAATCCTGAGTTTAACTATTTGGGAAGATATCAATACACTTTTGCTACTTTTGTCGTAAAAAAAGGTGATAAAGAAAAGACGCGAATTAAGTAAACCATGACCAAGCTCCATTTATCTATTTGCATCCCTACATACAATTTTGGGAAGTTCATCGGGCAAACTCTGGATAGCATTCTCCGCAATCTTACAGAGGGTGTGGAGGTTGTTGTTTTGGATGGCGGATCAACAGATGATACTGGGCATGTTGTGGCGCAAAGGCAACATGACTTTCCGCAAATAAAATACCATCGACAGGAATTCCGAGGGGGCATTGACAGGGACATCGCGAAAGTTATCAGCTTGTCACATGGTGATTATTGTTGGTTGTTTTCAGCCGACGACATCATGAAGACTGGTGCCGTGGATAAGGTGCTTAATCACATACAGTCTCATTGCGATATCTATTTGTGTGAACAAACGATATGTGATTATGAAATGCACGCTATCAAAGAACATCCGATTTTTAATCATATTACTGCTCCGGAAATCTTTCATCTTGGCGATGCATTACAACGGCAAAGATATTTTAGTGAAGCAAAAACGAGTGAGGCGTTTTTTAGTTTCTTATCCGGCCCAATTTTTAGAAGAGATATATGGGACAGATCCAAAGGAATTCCAGAATCGTTCCATGAGACGTGCTGGGCGTTGGCCGGACGGCTTCTCAGTCTGATACCTGATGGGTTGATAATCCACTATTTAAGAGAAAGTTTAATTTATAAGCGTAGTGGAAATGATTCATTCCTTGAGGATGGAGTAGTCAATCGATTGCGAATTACTGTGGAAGGGTTTACGCATATATCAGAAACAATCTTTGGCAAAGATTCCTTTGAAAATTACCATATACGAAGAGTGTTAAGAAATGAAAGGACGTTGCCCCATTTATTGGGGATTAAGCTAATAGTCGCAACATCTACCCAAAAAGAGAAGATGGCGGCATTAAACGAAATTGTGTGTAAACATTATTCTAATGTTGGCATTGTTAATAGGTATAAATATGAAATTTTTAAATTGATGCCCATAACATTTTTAAGACTGGGACTATTGTTAAAAACGATATTCACACGAAAGTATGTTGTTCCGAAGATCGTCAAAATTTAGGAGTTGAAAAAACAATGGCGATGTTTATTCCGAAAACAAATGAAGACTCAATTGACGCGAAAACACTCTTTCGTTACTATTTCTGCGAACGAAATAATGATTGGAATTGATGCCAGAAAATTTTTTGATTTCGGGATTGGTACATACATCCGCCATTTGATTCACGAGTATGCGGCGCAACAGCCATCCAGGGAGTTTCTGTTGTTTGTGGCGCCCGAGGATGCAAAGACAATCATAATCCCAAATGGGTGGAAGTCGACTGTTGTGAGATATGGGAAATACTCCTTGAGCGAAATGTTCTTGCTGGGCCGGAAGGTTAGGGCGAACAATGTTTCCGTGTTTCATTCGCCCCATTATACGCTCCCTTTCGGGCTTGCATCACGGTCGGTCGTGACAATCCACGATCTGATTCATCTTCGCTTTCCGCAATTTTTTTCTCCTCTGCATCGGGCGTACTCCTATGTGATGATCAGGCACGCTATTCAAGACTCTCAGCTAGTTATTACAGACTCAGAATTTACCAAATTCGATATTCTACGGTCTTTCCGAATTAAGGAAGAGAAGATCATTCCGATTCATCTTGGAGTTTCGAAAAGATTCAAAGTAATGGACGATCGGGCTGAAATAGCACAATTCCGGTCACGGTTCGGTCTTTCGCGACAATACATTTTGTTCGTGGGAAATACCAAACCTCATAAAGGTCTGGAAGTCCTCTTGCGTGCATTTAAAAGTATTATCCCGGCCTTTCCAGAACTAGAACTCGTGTTTGTTGGGGGATTACTGAGCATGGACAAACGCCTGGGAACAATTGTCAGCCGATCCGAATTTACCGGGAAGGTGAGAGCCCTGGGATCTCTCAGCGATGAAGATCTGGTCCTTGCGTACAATGCCGCCGAGATGCTCGTTCTGCCATCATTATATGAGGGATTCGGATTGCCTGCGTTGGAAGCGATGGCGTGCGGAATTCCCGTGATCGTGTCCAACGCCGGCTCGCTTCCTGAAATCGTCGGCGACGCTGCGATTGTGTGCGAGACCGGAAATCATGGGTCATTCGCCGAAGCGATGACCTCGCTTTTGCGAGACGCACAATTGAGAAATGGTTTGATTGAGTTGGGGGAAAAACACGTAGTCAATTTTTCGTGGCAACTAACCGCCCAAAAAACCATGAATGTGTACGACAGGATAGGATAACCGACTGTGGAAAATAAACGTAAGAGAATCGGTATTTTTGGCGGAACGTTTAATCCTCCTCATCTGGGACATTTGATTGTCGCGGAGCACGTTCAGTCAATGCTTTCGCTGGATACGATCTATTTCGTTCCTTCCTTCATCTCACCACACAAAAGAAGGGGAGAAGAAACTCTCGCCGCTCACCGGTTAAAGATGGTTCGATTGGCGGTCGGGAATCGTAAGGAGTTCAATGCGAGCGACATCGAGATTCTCGCGAAAGGGACGTCATTCACATATGCTACTGTCGAAGCGTTTCGGCGGCGCTTTAAAGGAGCAAAGCTCTTCCTTCTGATCGGGGCTGATAACTTCGTCGAATTTCAGGAGTGGAAATTCCCTGAACGAATAGTCCGGCAGGCTACGCTTGTGGTCATGACAAGACCCGACTACGACCCAAGGGCATCCAAGTCGGTTTTCTCGAGCTCGGCTAAATTCTTAAGAGTTCCGCACATAGAGATATCATCGACGGACATTCGACGGAGGATCAAGCAAGGGAAAACGATTGATCATCTCGTCCCCGAAAAAGTTCGCAAATACATTGCTCAACATAGGCTATACCAATAGCTCCGAATTTGTTGACATTTTCTCTTTTTAGTACTATATTGCTTACAATTAGTTAAGATAATGAACAAACTTTGACCCCAAAACTTCTATGACATGAGAAAATTAATATTCCTTCTCCTGGTAACCTCAGCGATATTCCCTCTATTTTCTGAAACACATTCTCTTAACACACTAGGTTCCGCTGATTCACTAGTTTACTCTGTATCAAATTTCTCCGACCCGGCCCGTAGAGACACTCTTCAATCCGTAGACGTCGATGTCACGGCATTTCCTGGCAGCATAGTTCTTGCGCGGGGCGATCAGAAGAACTTTGCCTCCTCGGCGAGGGTTACTATTGTCTACTACGGCCCATTTCCCCAGAAGGCTAATCCGCAAGTGCCGAACACTTTCATCCCCGACACCGCAAAAATGAACCCTGCGAAGCTCCAGGATGGAGATGTCTTCTCCTACGTGGAGATACCTCCAGGCAATGTCGGGACGTACATCATGATCGATCTGCAAGCCATTCGCCGTGTGAATCGCCTCCAGGTTTCTACACTGGGCGAGCTAGGTGTCTCGAGAAACCTGCGACCGCAGGCATTCTCATATTATGCCGGCGTCGATTCGCTTATCATGACGAAGGTATACCAAGAGCTTGATAATCAGGACTCGGTTCACACCGCATTTCTCTCCGAGCCGGTTGTTGCCAGGTATATTGCATTTGTTCTTGACAAGCAGGCCCAAACGACCTCAACGGTCATCGCCGAGATGAGAATTTTTGGAAACGGCTATCTTTCGGACGGTCAGTTTGTGTCCCAGGTTGATTCCTCTGGGGCAGGGACCGCAAATTTCGGGAGGGTCTATCTTAATGCAGATTTCGATGTGGCCACTACTGTCACCTTCCAATTGAGGACCGGCAACACGTATACAGTCGACAGTATATGGTCTCCCTGGTCAGACCCGAAGACTTTCTCAAATTCGGCCGACGCTGCCACAGGAATATTCGCGAACGTGTATGAGCCCAGGAAGTACTTTCAATACCGTCTCAAGCTCTATACCGGTGACCTCGGAACTCCAAAAGTCAAGAATCTGAAGATTATCTACCAGACCACCCCCGTGGCCGATTCCACGCTCAGTTTTATCTATCCGAATGATGTTGCGGTTCTCAGCCCGGTAACGCTCGTCGATTCAATCAATGCGTATTTTTCTTCATCATCTCTCGGTATTGACACCATCATCATTCATACCCAAAGCCCTTGCCTGGTTCGTACGGTAACAATCGGAGGTCAACCGGTTGAATACGCGTTCATTTCTTCGCCGGAAGAAATGACGATTGGGTTTCCGCAGACGCTGAAACCTGCTTCTGCAATAGCGGTATCCTTCTCGACAAAATTGATCCAGGCTGCGTCGTTCCCCGTGGAGATCATCAGCAAGATCTCGCCGTGGAATCCTCAATTTGTCGATCCCAAGAGAAGTGCGGCGGGCGTACGCTGGACGGTCACGACATCCGGCGTTCCGTTGACCCCGATCGTCGACCTCCATGTCGACCCAAATCCATTCACGCCGAACGGCGACGGGAAAAATGATGTAACGATCATCGATTTTTCGATTGCAAATGTGGAAGTACCGAAAGCACTCTCCATCAGTGTATTTGATCTGACGGGAAAAAAAGTCAGAACGATCGCTTCTCTTATGACGGCGACGCACCCGTTTTTTGGGAATCCGCTGTTCGGCGGCAGGGGGATTCTTTGGGACGGGAAAAACGACGCTGGAAGGTTGGTCCTTCCGGGGGTCTATATAATCCAAGTATCGTATGATGTGGACAACGGTGGCAGTTTCGTTAATAAGCCGGTCGTCGTCGCGTACTAATTCGATTTCAGGATACTGATGTGAATATCATGGGAGTAAAACTCATCACGCTTGTTTTGCTTCTCACCGCAGCGCCAAACGCATTCAGTCAAGCGTTCGGCGATAAGGGACACAGCGCCAGAGCAAGCGCGCTCGGCCGTTCAGTCGTTTCGTTGACCAACGACCCGGTTCTGGTATTCTACAATTCGGCAGCGAACGGTGGATCAGATCGTCCCTCAGTCCTCACTTCGTACACAAACCTCTATCCAAGTATCGCCGATGCAAACTTCAATTTCATCACGCTGTCCGGGATCTACCCTCTATCGAATCTGGGAGTAGTGGGCCTTGGGGTCACGCAGTTTTCGCCCACGGGCTGGGCCGAGAATGTAATCGTCGGCAATTTCTCCTCGAAAATGCTGACCGATGACCTGCTGGTAGGAGGGAGCGTGAAGTACTTGCATTGGAAATCGGATGCCCCCAAGGGCGAGAATGCGGTTCCTGAGCCCGGGCTTGCCTACAACGGCATCTCATTCGACCTTGGCGCTTCCTACATCTTGCGGGGAGTCATGAAAGAAAATGATATTCGGTTCGGGCTCTCTCTCCAGGACATCAATCAGCCCTCGGTGGCGGCGAACGGGTCAGCAGACGCCCGGCTTCCGTTCCGGATTTCCGCCGGTGCATCGTATATTTCCCGGACGTACAACTACGTTATCACGGCCCAGATTTCGAAAGTGGACAACGAGCTTCTCTTCAGCGGTGGCGTCGAGCTGCTTGGTCTGCAATCGACGGTGTTGGGAGTTGACGGCAAGTTTCTTGTTCGATTAGGGGGCAGCACAGGCGTTGCCAACTTCAACTTTGTGCGGCTTGCAAAGACAGGGGGTGGAGCCAAAAGAATTGAGTTTTTCAACGGGGATCAGCTTCAGGGGGATTACAACGCCGGATTCGGGGTTCAGGCCGGTAATCTGGTGGTCGACTATGCCTATGTGATGCAGGCGCTCGCAGCGAACATCGGCGGGATCAATACTATTTCAGTTGGATACACCTTCTAATATGATGTGGAGTCGGTGGTGAAGTTCAGACTATTATCATTTGTCATACTCCTTCTCATCTGTGCAGGGTCACTTCGTTCTCAGTTCATCGACCGAGACGAATTCAAAGGCAACACGGGATATATGAATTATTCGGGACGGAATTACGAGAACTACAGTATCCAGTTCTTGAAAAGAAAGATCTACGACAACTTCGGAAATTTTCTTGTCGACGGATTGTCGGTCTATGAGTTGGGGGAGGCGCAAAGCCAATTTGTCGATCCCCGACTCGGCGGGAGCGATGTGCAGAAATCGAAGTACTACAATCTCTGGTTCAATAACCTCGTCATCGGAAACGATGCATATGGCGGTTTCACTTCCCGCGTCATGCTGGGCGACGCCATTCGGACGAAGTTCACTTCTCTGACATTCGACAAGGCGCGATTCAACGGCATCCGATGGGACGGCTCGTCGTCCAAATATCGTGGTTCGTTGATCGCTTCCCGTGTTTCAGACCCCATCCGCATCCGGTTTGATGCATCGTTGACGGCAAATTCCATTGCCCGTCCGCAGACATGGTCCGCATACTTGCTGGGAGGCCATTTCGAAACCGACGTCGGCGACGTTTTGACGGTCGGTGCGACATACGTCAATCAAAATCAGCGCAGGAGCAACCTCGACAGTAAAAAGCAGTCGCTGAAGGGAGTGCCGGCCAATACTATTCCCAGGGTTATCTTCGTTCGCGTTCGAGATGATTCCCCCAATGACAATTCCGGACCGATTATTTACCGGGAGCCGGAAGTGTACATAAACGGTGTCCAGCGGCCTCTCCTGAACATCAACTACAGAGTACCCGACCAGTCGACCCGGCAAACTGATATGACCAAACCTGTGCAGTACTGGGTGTTCAGGGACTTCGGGTTCAATAAAAGTGTTTTCGTGCCGGGCGTAGGAGTCCAGACGTCTCAGATCGATCCGTCGACGGGAAAATTCATTTTTAAGAATTTCACCAATTACGATAACTACCGATCGCAGTTTGGCAGTAGTGCGCCCCCGACGTATCCGGTCGAGGTCAGGGGGAATACGAATATTGTCTTTGCCTTCGTCGTTCCGTACGGGACTGAATCTGCCTCCTTCAATCTTCTCCTGGCGAATGATTACTGTCTCGATGCTGCACACGATTGGATCATGGCGGCGGACCAATACGGGACTGCCATCGACCCGAAAATTCCGTCCAGCACAGATAGTACACTCGTGGGCACGCCAACCCCTTTCTTCACCGCCGAACGCGCAAACGGCAATGTCCGGGATGCATCGAACAAACGGTGGGTGCGGTACGATTACGGATTGAATACCGGCATGGCAGTGTATGGAATGAACTTCAAGTTCCGCTGGCTGGGTTTCGAACTCGAGGGAGAGTATGCGCAAAGTGTTTCCTACCGCAAATACCCGGTCATGCACGATTGGGACGGATTATCCACGTCCATCCCGAGCCTTCTGACATCCAACGAATTCCAGAGGGAGGGGGAATCGTTTTTCATCCGCGGCTCCAAGAAGATAGGACGGCTTGTCCTTGGCGGAGAACGATACCGCATAGACCCCTGGTATAAGACCGCACTCGACGTTTATACACTCGAGAACAGTTACTATACGCATCAGGACGCCAATGGCGCGTACATCTATGATCCGCCTGATTACTACGGCTATTTCGACTCAGACCCGAACAGGACGACGCCGAACCAGGGTCTTAATGGGGGCGCTTACTACTCTCTCGTGGACGACAACGACGACAATGATCGTTGGGAAGACGGTTTCTATTTCTATAATGCCTCGCCGAGCGCGGGAGCGTCAGGCTTCCCCAATTTTCCAAGGAATTCAAATGTGCTCTTTGTTCCAAAAGGGGATGCCAACGGGACAGAGGTGGCCGATCCATTCCTCCTCGGATACAGACAGAACGTGAACGAGCTCAGCGGTCTGAACGACATCGTCCGGAAGCCCGATGCCGGAATTTTCCCCGGCAGAGACAAGAACAACGACGGCATTCCAGACGATGACCAGAACTCGAACGGGGTTCCGGATTACGCGGAGGATTTTCTCACCTACTACAGCGATCCTCCTTCGTTCCAAGCGGGCGATGATTGGAATAACAACGGTATCATCGACCAACAGGAGAACGACATCTATCCCGACTATCCGTACAATCCTGATCTGGACGGGTATCATGGCTTTGCTGCTTTCGCAGCGGCAAAGAACCTGACGATGGGCGTCGGACTGTTGCGTGAGACAGCGATTGCGCGGGGAGGTTTCAACGCGACCAACTACTTTAAGACAACCTACAATACGTCAAGCCCAAGGTTCGGGGAGCTTGATCTTTACTACACACTGAAGCGCTTGCACGACAATATTCCTAATGATGAGTATGTTTTCAGCGGGCTTATTTCTTCGGACCCTACTCCGACGTATGTGCGTGATGGGCTAGCCTACAGAAACAGCGTTGACCACACCCTCTATATCGGGACACGATATAGACAGATCCCGAATCTCAACATCGAGAACAATGTGCGCTACGAGTTTAACAAGCAGGACATCGTCGGATTTCCTTCATTGGCGAAATTGCAGCTCGGCCCGCTCGTTGACGAACAATTCGGGGGAGACCTCACTTCCATCGGGTTGGTGAACAAGGTAGACTACGTGTACCCGTTTTTGAACAACAAGGTTCAGCTGCGTCCTCAATTTAAGATCAGGACATTGAAGGTCGTGACCACCACGGTCTATGACGACGGCACGCGCGCAACTTCAATTCTTACGAACTACCAACAGATGATCCCGATCTTCCGCGTTGACTATCGATTGACGGATAACACCGATCTGCATTTCGGTTTGCAGGGAGTCGATCCGCTCACGTATCTTGATCGGATCAGCAACGGCTATCTCAAAGCGGGTTCTGCCGATTTTCTACTCTTACGCAGCAGAAACCTACGAGATGGATCGTTTGATAATAATTCGTCTACAACGGCCATTTCCTTAACGAACAAGACACAGTACAGCGGCTACAACATCGTGATCGATTTTGGTTTTAAATTAACGACAGTAGAGTACATACGAGCGCAGGACAAAAGGTACGATATGCAAAACTCTCTGATGTTTTTCTCGATTTTTGCAGGGTACTGATGGCGACTGCAACCATGCTTCGGAGAAGGTCCTTTCTTCCCAGTCTCATTGGCGTGTCACGCATATGGTGCCTTGCGGTGACGATTATCTTCATGGAAGGATGCGATGCGGTATATCACTACGTTGTGTATCCGCCGCAACGGATCGAATATACGCTGGTTCCCGATGAAGATCTCATCGGGGGTCTCCACGACAGCCTCTATTCCGTGAGCGAGGACAAACGGACAGCGATTTTTGACAAGAAAGACTTCAAGGTGGAGATCAAATACTTGTCCGATTACCATCTTAACAACGTGGAGTTTCCCGAGCAGTCTCAGTCCGGATTGTTATCGACAAACCCTTTCACGTACGCAAATTGGATTGACCCTCAAACGGGGTACACTCCTCAGCGATTCTCGGTGTTTAAGGTCACGATCTATAATTACGCAGGGGGTAAATTGAATCTTGATCCGGAGAACAGCTTCTTGATCACGGACCGCGGGGATTTTCTTAACAGCTACGGCCGGGAAGAGAAGAATAGCCGGTACGAAAGTCTCGAGGCGTACTTCAAGAAACGCAAAGGGACCTCGGGCGTTGAGGACGATATTTTTGAAAGCAGGATGGGCATCGTGCGGCGTACGCTCCTGTATCTCGCGAAGCCGGTCTTTCGCGGGGATGTACGGGACGGGCTCCTCGTCTTCGACCCCCTCGCAGATGGCGTCGAACATATCAAAATCGACATCCGGGATTTCATCACCGAGTATGACGAAAACAATCAGCCGTCAAGCTTCACATCGCTCGCTTTCTATTTCAAGAGAGTTCCCTACATTGCGCCTGATTCGAAGGGGGGCTTCGTTGCCGGACGGGATGATACCAGCGGGGAGCTTCGAAAACGCCAAATCAGGCGCATCAACCCTGACGCGCGGCCGGCGGGAGACGCGGCGATCGCGGTAAAGACAACCAACGTCACGCCCGTCGCCGACCTGATGAAGCCCCTTGACGCGTACCTTGCTGAATTTACGAATTTCAAGATATCCTACACGAAAACTTCGTTGTCTATGCGGGACCTGAAATCATCAAATATCCTTTTGATCATTGGCGATGAAGGTAAGCTTTCGTTCACTCTTGATCAGGCGAAAAGTACGGCAGAGTTTGTACGCGACGGCGGCTTCATCATTGCCGATGAGCGCTCATCCACGGCGCAGAGCGAGAACTGGCAGACGATCAATAATTTCCTAACCGAAATCGGCGGCCTGCTCGGCCCCAATGTGACATACGGCAGAATCCCCATGGACCATCCCATCTACTCGGTATGGAAACGATTCGACGTCGTGCCACCGTGCGATATCGAACTCTTGAATGTCCATAATCGAATCGTGAATGATTTTCTCGGGGGCATTTTTTACCAGGACAGACTCGTTGCTGTGATATCGAACCGCGGATATTCCACAGCATGGGGGAAATTCGGCCCGCCGGAATTCCGTGAAGGGAAGGATTACACGCGGCATCGCGAGTTGCTCTCGAATATTCTCTATTATGCTATTGAGTCAAAGAGACAGCTCAAGGTGGACGACACTACATCTAAATAATACGAAGTAAAAAGCACGATGCGACGATTAATCATTGTCATTGTTTTCAGTTTGTCCGCGTTTGCCTTTCCGGCAGAGGCCGGGAATAAAGGCCCCATGCATCAATCGGCTCAGGGAATACCAGTCCACAGCTATGTCACGAGTTCTGCGAGTCAGCGCTTTCTGCTCGAGACGAGAGAGATTGAGTGTACGGATACTGCGCTCGTGGTCGATGAAGTCGGGAAGAAAGAACACGAGATGACTCCGCGGCGTGTGAACGCTCTTCTTCTGTCTGTCGTTGTTCCAGGCGCCGGGCAAACGATGCTGGGCGATCCATACAAGGGTGTCGGATTCACGCTCGCGTATTTCGGTTCCGCATTGACGGCTCTGATTTCTCAAAACAATTTTGTGGCTCGGGGTGAGCGTCTTGATGCCCTGGAATTTCAGTATGCCACTTCGACCAATTGGGCGTCGTCGAATCTCATTTACGGCCAAATGAAGGAGTCATACGATCTGTGGAAACAAGATCGAAACCGACGCAATGTTTTTCTCGTCGTATCGGCGGTGATTTGGATTGCTAATATTGCAGATCTTTTCTATAATACCGATGACAAAGGTGAGAAGATCTTCTCTCAAAACGCGGCCACTGGAACACCCCCTTCGCTTTCGAAGGCTCCACCATTCCTGCAGGGTGCGACACTGTTGACCATAGCGCTACCTATAGGGAGATAGAAATGAATAACCTCCGCAGAAGATCCGAAGGACGCCTATTTGCTATGTGCACACGAAGTCTCACAGTTGCGCTCGTCCTCCTTACTGCTTCGTGGTGGGGCTGCGAACCGGACCGCCAGTTTGTTCCCGATACGCACAACGGCAAGGTTCCGGAAGTCATCAACCTTACGGTCAGGATCGACACCACCGCGACAAGGAAAACTGTTGTCAAGCTCGCATGGGCTTATGACACGGCGAGGTATGGGTCAGACCGGGATAAAGCAAACCTGAAGGATTGGGATGTGCATCGAAGCGTCGGAGATACGACCTTTTATCAGTCGCGCGGGAGAACGCTGTTTCCCTTTTTCTCCGACTCTTCAAACGAAGTACAGCCGCTAAGCAAAGACGTGCTCCTGTTCTATCAGATCAACGCCAGCGGCGTTGCCGATGTATTCGGGAGAAAAGTTCAATACGACGGCATGCCGTCCGATCTCATTCAAGTTGTCATTAAGAAAAAGTGACGTAAGCGATGTATGGCTTGTTCAACAGACCGATATGACTTTAGCACTTGAACTCGTGCAACAGTTCTTGTCTTTCACCTTGAACTGTTGTCGCTATTAATTACAATGGAGGAAGATATGAGAGCATCTTTACAGATTATCCTGATATTTTTAATTCTTGCGTTTGGAATGGGTATATCGAGCTCGATCATCGTCGCGCAACAGGTAATTGATCCTGCAAACTACATCACGTCCGACAACGCCCCAAATCAAACAGCTGGCGGGACAGCCGATACACCAGAATACAAAGAAATCGGGCCGTGGTACACAGGAACTACCGGTCTGGCGTGGGGAAGCGACTATCGGCAAACATCCCAGGCGGGTGGGGAAAGCATAATAGGCAGGTCCGCGAAATGGATAACGAACATACCTGCCGGGAAATCGGGCAACTTCGTTCTCTACGTGTATGTTATTCAGTCGCCGAACAATGCATCCAATGTTTATTATACTGTGCAGAGAGAGTTTGAGACAGTGGTGTTGGATTCCCTCCGCCATGACCAACGCCGCACGACCGTTAATCCGAATACCGCGGTCGGCAACGGCGCGTGGGTTCCCCTTACAATCCAGCCCCTGACAGTCGGGAACGTGTTCACAACGCTTGGAGCAGATTCTGCTTCGGGAACAACAATTATGCGTGCTGACGGGATTCGATGGCTTCGGAGCACCGCAACCGGTTCCGATCTAGAATTTGGCCGCCGGAACAAGACCCTTTTTGATAACACTCGTATCGGAGAAAACTGGCTTGACTCCCCGTTAGGATCGATCACCTACAAAGAGATGCCTTTCTTCAATTTGGGGGCTCAGGATCTTATTGTGAGCAGTGTTCATGCGGTAAAGAGCCCGGGACGATGGGACTTTAAGCCGACGATAGGTAGTTTTCCTCTGACCATTCATCCAGGGCAGAAGGTGATAGTGCAAGTCGGATTCCGTCCGTTCCAGGAAGAATCGGTGACAGATACAATGGTTGTGGAAAGCAACGACTCACTCGAGGCCAAAGCCACAATTCCATTATCGGGAAACGGAATCAACTATAACTTTATCCTGAATGCAAGCTTGAGTAACGAGCCGCATTACAATGCGCCATTTAACAACCTGGGAAACCCGAAGCGGCCAGTGATCTCATTGATCGGTCCTGGATGGACTGAGAGCGGGACAGGTTATGCTGCCTTCCCTTACCCAATTGCCGCCGGCAACACACACGGGATCTACACATTCGATACGGCTCCGACAACCGGAGTCGAACATGATTTCCAGTTGCCCGACAGCTTGAATGGGAAACCAGGATCGTCGGGATATTACTTCATAGAATGGGGCGTTATTGCCTTCACTTCCAACTCTGAGTCCAACACACAGGCGACAATTATTCCGCCGTTTTCGACGGACACCATTCGAACGACATTTACTCAAAATGACGCCGTTGGCACGCCGCCCTTCTGGAAATCGATCGCACCTTCCGCAGTATTTCTCACGCAAGGAGATTTTGTGAAAGTCCTCTACAACCGGCCCGCAGCGCCACCCTACGGCCCAGTTCTTCGAGCCGACCTGCTGCGCATAAGGAAAATTCCGACCGGTCCAGCGATCGTGGCATCGGATAACGTGAATTTCCAAAATGTGTCAATTTTTCCTGGAATTCGAGCGGCGGAAGATAATTACCGATTGGATGTTCAGATCAATAGCGGAGGAGAGAGCCTGCTTCGAATTGACAGCCTGAAATTTAGAACGGGAAAGTACTATTCGATAGTCAATCTTCCCTCGTTCCCGTTTGAGTTGCCGGCTATCAACGGGAGTGTGAACCTGACGATAAAATTCACCCCCGACACCATCGCGAATGGACTCACGGACTTAGTGTCAATTTATTCGAACGACACCACCAAGAATCCTTACCACATCAACATAACTGGAAATGGAGTCGGCACCAACTTGACTGTTGAGGAAAATGATCCTACTTCATTCATTTATCCGCCAAGTCCCGTTGTGTATCCCGACCTTGCCAATATGAGCAAGTGGCAGACGATCACCGATCCCAATGCCAGCGCCGGTTCCCGACTGATCGGTTATGTGTACTGGCTGGCTACAGATCCGCAGCGGAACAAAACATCCTACGTCGAGTACTTCCCAAAAATTCCGCGACGAATCGGAATGCCAGTAGAAATTGACACCTTCCGAATCTATGCGCAAGTCCCCCCGGGGTCGGGCAACTCCTCGCCCAGAGTAAGGTACATCATTTTTCCGCAAGGAGGAGGAACGCCAATCATCGACACCATCTCTCAGAATGGTCAATCCAGCAGTGTTTTCCTGGGGCAAGCTGCATTCCTGCGATCGGATGATAGAGACGCCCACTCGGCAGGCGGCGGTCCCGGCATCAACGGATACATTCGCATAGAGAATGACACGACCCTCGTGAGCGACTACTACAAAGATTCGACTGTAAACAGGGCACGCCGTGACACCTTCGTCATTCGCGCCGATGCAATTATTCTCCGGCAGAAGACATCCGATGTTGAGTACTACGTGTATCCCACGCTCCCGGGCGAGTATGAACTAGCCCAAAATTATCCGAATCCGTTTAATCCGACGACAGAAGTCCGATTCTCGCTGAAGGTACGCGGGACCGTCGATCTTCGCATCTACGACATCCTCGGCCGCGAAGTGAGAACTCTGACGTCAGAGCGGATGGGGGCCGGTACTTACAGGGTCATGTGGGACGGAAGAACCAATCTCGGAAGTGCGGCTGCCACCGGGGTCTATTTCTACAGACTCATTGTGAACGACTATGTGGCGACGAAGAAGATGCTTTTATTGAAGTAATAAAGAACGACAGCACGGCTGCCATGAAAAGTGACGGTCGTATATGCCTACAGATGAGCGACAATCCACACTGCCGCGTGGGGTCGTCCTCACGTTGGGTTGGATGGGCGGAGTTCCATGACTCTCAAAACTATCATTCTCTTCTTACTGGCCGCCGGCGGCGTCAGCTACTTTGTCCCGACGCCGCAGGAGGTTCGTGATTCCTTCACCGCGGGTCAGAATTTTTACGCATCGAAAGACTATCGAAAAGCGATCGATCAATACAACAAGATTCTCGCAACCGAAAGCAATCTGCTGACGGCTGACAGCGTACGGGTTTCCCTCCTCAATGGCGAGCTTGACGCCGGCGTTCGGACTGCCGCCATCTATCAGAAAGCAAATGCATACCGCAACCTCGGCAGGAATGATTCGGCGACTGCTCTCTTCCGCCTTGTCCAGACGCGTTTCGATACCCCCAAGCTCCTCGTCCTCGCTCAGTATCAAATCTATGACATTTTCTACCAGCAGAAGGAGTACGACAGCGTCGTCGTTGCGGCTCGTGATCTCGTTACAAGGTATCCTTTTGACGAGAAAGTTGAACAGGCCTACTACGACATCGGCTGGGCGTTTCGGCTGAAGAAGGAGTACGATAGCTCCACCGTTGCTTTTAAGTACCTGGTTGACATGTACAAGAGTAGTCCCTTGCGGGTGCGGGCTATGTACCAGATCGGCCAGAATGATCTCGACGATTCGAACTGGCGCAACGCTCTGAAAAGCTTTCAGACCCTGATCAATGAGTACCAACTGGAATCGTTCGCAAAAACCGAGTTTGAGAAGATGGAGTTACGAACGAACAAGGAGAGACAGATTTTCGATGCGGCCTCCAACCGCGAGTCCGACAACACGAGCTTGGAACTAGTGTCGAAATCCGAATTCAAGATCGCAGAGGCGTACCAGCGGATGGACATGTATGATTCCTCGATGCAGCGGTACCGGTCCATTATTAAGCGCTATACGCTGCTTCCTACGCTTGCGGAGATTTCATACATCAAGATGGCGGAATTAACGCTCCAGGTGAAAGGGACAGAAGCGGCGATTGCGGTGTACAAGGGTGCCATCGACGAAAACTTTCAGAACAAGGTGTTCCAGGCCCGGATGCAGTACAAAGTGGCGCGGACGTATCAGGATAAAGATGTGTTCACGCGGGCGGCGGACGAGTATGCATTCTATGTGAAAGCGTATGGAGAGTTCGCACTCCAGTCAGATTTTTCGGTCGAGAATGCACGCTTTTTTGTGGTCCTTAACAGAAATGCGGCAATGGAGTACGAGGAGGTAATTGCATCGAGCGATTCCTTCCTCGTGAACCATCCGGAGAGTGAATATACTCCAAAGGCTCTTCTTCTCCGCGGGCTATCGTTTCAGAGCCTCGGAAAGCTTGACCAGGCACGGCAAACGTATGAAGACCTGATCGCGAGGTTCTCCGCTTCGACGGAAGCGTACCAGGCACGAACGCAGAATGCGAAATCGTATTATGATGAGAAAGACTACGCCCAGGCGGTAAAATATTATGAGGCCTTGCTTCGTGAAGATCTCTCAAAAATCGACGTCAACGCTGCAAACTACTATCTTGGGGTCTGTTATTTTGCCCTTGCGCGGTATGACGACGCCATTCGAACGCTTAACACCGTCGCTTCTCAATCGGCGTTCTATCCCTTTGCGTTTGCGCGCCTAGTGAAGACGCTCATAGCTCAGACAAAGTACGAAGAGGGAGAAAAATACATTACCGACGTTATCGAACGGGGAACGAAAGATACCGCAAGCTATACCGCCTATTCGCATCTTGCTCACGGAGACTTGCTGGCAGCATGGGGAAAATATGACAAGGCGATCGACGAGATGTCGACTGTGCTCAAGGATTCGTCAATCAATGAGAACGCGAGATTCCAGGCAACGTACGCACGCGGGGCACTCTATCAGCAAACGAAGAGATTTGGTGATGCCATCAAAGAGCTGGAGTTTTGCCTCAGCCAGCCGAATTTCAGGAAGAACTTTTTCGGTTTAATCGCTGCTGCGAATGAGAAACTCGCCTTGAGTTACGTTGGCGTTGGCCGGAAGAAAGAAGCAGTCGCGACGATGTCCCAACTTCTCGCAAATGCCCTCACTGCGGCGGAAAAGATCCGCTATCTTTCCGGGCTCACCGAGGTGTATGCACAGCTCAACGAATTCCAGAAGGTAGTAGAATACGGAAGTCAAATCGTCGCCGCCGATAGCGCAGACGACAATTCGCGGGCAAAGGCGTATGCGACACTTTCGAACGCTTACGGGAATCTTAATGACCTTGCGAAGTCGACCGCCGCGCTCTTCGAGGCGGCTGAACGACTTCCTGCGCATCCCTACATCCGAGATTTGATCTTTGAAACCGCAATGCTCCATTACGACTCGCAGGATTTCGTCGGGGCAGGAGAATTGTTCCGGAAATATATTGAAAAATACCAGACGGGGGACAAGTATGAGGACGCCTTCTATTATGAATCGGAGTGTCTGACACACTCGGGGAAGACCGAGGAAGGGATCGCTTCACTTCAGAAATACATGATCCAATATCCCTCGAGTTCGCGGTTGGCAGATGCGCAATACGAGATTGCCGAAACATACTACAATACGAACCGGTTCGAAGAAGCAGCCCGCGAATATGCCCGCACTGCCCGACTTTTTCCAAAGTCTGACTTCGCCGTGTCATCCCTCTACAATCAAGGGTGGTGCTACTACCGGATGACAGACACCCTGAAAATGGTTTCGGCTTTCCGCCAGCTTGTCGATGTCTATCCCGAGAGCAAAGAAGCCTCAGACGCGCAGTTCAGCATTGGGGACTTCTACTATAATGCACAATCGTATGACAGCGCAAGGATTGCGTACCAGAAGATTCTGGACAAGTATCCGGCCTATGCTAGGGTTGAAGAGGCAAAGGAGCTCGTCCGCGAATTAAGCCAGATCACCTCGTACAGGGAGTACGAGGCAGGGATGAGGAGCTTCGACGACAAAGATTACGCGACGGCAATTACAAAGCTTGAAAGTGTTGTGCATAAATACCCGGATGCCGATGTCGTGTCCGCATGTGAGGTGAATATCGCCTCCGCATACGAACAGATCGGAGAAAGGGAAAGGGCGTTGAAGTTATTCGAAGAGATCATCAATAAGTATTCTCCCGTATCAACAGCGCAGACGATCGTCTTTTTTGCTGAACTGCACAGGCGGTGGATCGAAAGCGGCAGGACTGAATGACGCAGAAGTGGTGGCTCGACAAATATCGGCGGTATCTGCTTATCGCGATCGTCGGGTCGTCAATGATTCATTTGATCGTGGGAGGTGTTATTCGTATCATCCAAGGGCCTGAGGAGAAGGTCCTCACTGTGAGGCTGAGAACGTACGACGTTATCAAGCCGCCGATTCGGTACGATGCCCAGCCTCCCCGCTTTATAAAGTCCTTCACACTTGCGAAAGAGGTTGCCTACACACCGCAGACGATGGCGCGAGAAATCAAGTTTACACGCTCAGAAATTCCGCGCTCGACGGCGCCTGCGAATTCCCGCTCGAGCGCACCTCCATCGGGGGGGCGTGGCCGGGGAGAGGGGAGCGTGTTTTTCGGCGCATTGACAGCAGGTGCCGGCGCAAGCGAGCTTGGCTGGGGAATCCCGGGGGGCGCGCAGAGTTACGGGAGAAGCTTCGGGGTGGGCGGGAGCGGAGGGTGGGGAGCCGGTCCGGGTGACGGGAAAGACTGGGGACCGCAGTTCGCTTCCGACGTAGAGAACACCCGATCAACCGGCGGCGGAGGGTTGTCCGCGATGAAAGACGAGTTGATAAGCTATGAAAATTTCAGCGATCGATTTGACGGCTGGTTTGAAGTAAACCCGCGGAACAAGAAGGACATCAAAGGATTCTTGAATATTTATCAGTTGCAGTACAACTCGACCCGGCTGGAAAAGGCGCCGACGGACAACAAGGGAGTTCAGATCCAGGGATGGATCGTCGTCGACAATCAACCGTCGTGGAACTGCGTTCCCCAGGCACTCCAGTCGCTCGCGCAGTACGCAAACGACAGCACCAAGCTGAGCGTTCAAATTCGGGGGACGGTGCGCCTCGATTCGAAAGAGTTAAATACGATTCCGTTTCTCTTCATGATGGGATTTCAAGCCGCCATCAAATATTCGAAGGAGGAAGCGAGGGCGCTCGGCCATTATTTGAAGAATGGGGGGTTTCTCCTTATCGATGACGGCAATGCATACCAACCCGGCGCTTTTAACCAGTCGGTGCGGCAAATGCTCCGCGATGCTCTCGGGTACGAAGCCGTCTTTGAACGCGTTTCCGCATCGCATCAATTATTTCATTCGTTCGAAGATTTCAGCGCGCCGCCGTCGGGCGATGACATGGTCCGTTACGACCCGAATGTCCGCGCAGTGAAGGAGATCTATCCATTCGTTGACGCAATATTCATTAACGGAAGGATGGTGGCTCTCGTGTCGAATCGCGGCTATTGCTTCGCCTGGGGATACTGGAAATATATTCCCCCTTCGGCGGGGGGACCATACGACAATCAACGCCAACTCCAGTTCGGTCTCAACGTGATCGTCTACGCCCTCGGACAGAGAGGGGGTATTGTGGATCAGAACCGAACACGGGTTGCGTCGGAACAACGGCATTGAGTGAAAAAGAAGATTGCAAGATTACAAGGATTGCAAGATTACAAGATTGCAAGATTACAAGGATTGCAAAATTACAAGATTGCAGGATTACAAGATTGGAAGATTAAAGGATTGTGAGAGTTTGAGATTGTAGGCTAGAGCGGATTTAGGAAACTAGGACCGAGAAGTCAAGGAGGAAGGGATGAAAGTAGCACGTATTGTGGCGGTGTTTGCTCTGGCACTCATCGTGCACAGTAATGTAGCTGCAGAGGAAGACCGTTCGCGCTATAGGGACTATTTCGAGAAGGCGGCTGCGGAGTTCAATGTCCCCTCCGATGTGCTCAAAGGCATTTCCTTCGCAGAGACCCGCTGGTCGCATTTAACATGGGCAGTTGGCGACACTGCGTCCGCGTGCAATGGGATGCCCCGGCCATATGGAATTATGTCGCTGTGGGATAATAACTATTTTGGACACAGCCTCCGCGACGCGGCGGCACTTCTCGGGAAGAGCCCGGACGAATTGAAGAATGACCCATTCGAAAATATTCGAGGTGCAGCCGCGCTATTGAGAAAATTCTATAATGAACTTCCCAAGCCGGAAGGGACGGACCCGGGCGATATTGCTATCTGGCGTAACGCAATTGCCGCGTTTTCCGGCCTGCCACAGTTAGAATTATCTCAACAGCACGCGCTCGACATCTATACGCAAATGACGCGGGGTTACCGTCAATTCGGTATTGAGTGGGAAGCGCGCCCGGTCAGTCTTGGACCGATGCGGGCCGCTGTGGCAAAGATACAAGAAGGAGCAAAGACAAAGACTCCGCCGCCACTGCGTAAAACCGCAGATCAACCCGATTATCCGCTCGCGAAATGGGCACAGGCTGCTGAGGGGCATTGGTACACTAGCGGCTTTGGTGATTATTTTGTTGTTATCCATGACATGGAAGGATATTATTTATCGGTGATATCGTACTTTCAGAATCCGGCTACGCAAGCAAGTGCCCATTTTTGCATCAACAGTCTACAGAACGGCCCGGGCGAAAACAGGCCAAGTGATCCGCCGGCTGGAGAGATCACGCAAATGGTCGAACTGAAGTATTGGGCCTGGCACGTTGTGTGTTGGAACAGATACATGCTAGGAATAGAGCATGAAGGATTCGTCAATACGGCAGCGTGGTACTCACCCGAAATGTACAACGCATCGGCGAAATTGACGGCGTGGCTGTGCGACCGCTTCAGCATTCCAAAAGATCGCAACCACATCATTGCGCATGGCGAATGGCAAAATGTAACATGGAAGGGTTGGATGGCCACAAATTTCCCGGGAATCGACGTAACCTGCAACAACCACACCGACCCGGGCCCATTCTGGAATTGGACGTTGTATATGGGTTTGATTACAAGCGACACCCTCGCGCCGAAGATCGCCTCAGTCGTCCCAGCACAAAGCGCTACGAACGTCCCAGCCTATAAAGATGTGGCGATCAGTTTTACTTCTCCCATGGACATTGCTTCCACAAACAGTGCCTTTTCTATTGCTCCGAGCGTTGCGGGCGCCGTCGCTTGGAACGCAGATTCAAAAATGCTGACATTTCATCCGACGAATTTTTTTGCTTTCAGCACAACCTACACAGTGAAAATAGATGGTACAGCCAAAGGTGCGATTTCGGGGAAAGGGCTTGATGGCAACGGCGATGGTGTCGGCGGAGACTCGTACCAATTCTCGTTCACCACGGCTCCCGTCGACACGACCGGTGCGGTCATGGTTCAAAGCTACCCGCGCGATGGCGAGACAAATGTCAGCCTTTTTGCGGATGTCAAGGTCACATTGAATGAGCCAATCACGCAAGCCTCGTTAGCGGGACGTGTGTTTATAGAGGACAGCACCGGAACATCCGTTCCGTTCAGCAACGGAAAGTATGAAACGATAGCGGACCGCGGAGTAATTTCATTCACTCCAACGAAGCTTCAGAGAAATAAGTTGTTCCGGATAAAATTGCTGGCTGGTCTGAAGGATTTGTACAATAACGATTCGAAATCGGATGTGATTATTCAGTTCAGGACAACACAGGATACAGTACTGCAAGGAAGCGTCGCAGATAATTTTGAAACCAATGCGAGAGGATGGCTTCAGCCCGGATCCGCCACTGGCTCTTCTTTTATCGATTCAACAGCCACCTCGTTTTTGATTTCAACGGATAAGAAAAAGAGCGGATCCAATTCTGGAAAATTGTCCTATGCCTTTTCGCAGAACCAAAATGGTGTTGTCGTACTCAAGCCGACAACGTCCCCATTCCTTGACGCGGTTTCTACTCTTGGGCTCTGGGTCTACGGCGACGATGGAAAAGACACTCTGGCGGCAACTTTTCAGCCGCTCAATCAGACTATCTCTTTCGGTCCCGTGAATTGGTACGGTTGGAGATTCCTCACTCTGCAAACCGGTCAACTAACGGGGAGCGGAAAGAAACTGAGTAGTCTTCTTCTCAGTCAAACTGTCTCGGGCGCCAAACAGGGTGTACTTTATTTTGACGACATGCAGACCGACCCGACAGTCACTTCCGGGATTTCGGAGAGAGACGGTGTGAGACCGGATCACTTTTCTCTCGATCAAAATTATCCAAATCCGTTTAACCCGAAGACTGACATACAATTTGGCCTGCCTCGCTCCTCGCACACGACGTTGAAGATTTATGATATCTTGGGGAGAGAAGTCACGACGTTGATCAATGATAATCTTGGGGCAGGCCGCTATAAGGTTTCGTTTGACGCGTCGTCGCTTCCCGGCGGCGTGTATTTCTACCGGATCGTTGCGTCGGAGTTCAGCGCGGTTAAAAAGATGATGCTGACGAAGTAAGCAAACCATGAGGAATGAAGGATGTTTGAGCGACCGCCGGAATTGCCTGGCGGCCGTTTTTATATTTGAGACTTTCCGCAAAATTGCTTAACTTCCTAACACTTTGATCGTGCCATTTACTCACGCAGTTGAAATATTTCCCGGGAGTCGAACTTATGACACAATCGCCTTTGCCGCATGTCCTATTGGTAGATGACGAAGACTCATTTCGTCTCAGCATCGAGATGGCGCTCAAGATGTCCAACGAGTTCATTGTGGAGTCGTGCGATTCGGGCGAGAGCGCTGTCGAGATTCTAAAAGAGAAAGCCTTTGACGTCATCCTGCTTGATTACAGGATGAGCGAAATGTCGGGGTTGGACGTGCTGGAATGGATGCATTCCCAAAAGATTCTGACCCCCGTTATCTTGGTAACGGCCGCGGGGTCCGAGACGGTAGCTGTCGAAGCAATGAAACTCGGGGCATACGATTATTTACGAAAGGATCAGCTTGACATCGACCGCCTCTCGCTTGCGGTCAAGAGCGCCCATGAACGCTACCTCTACCGGAAACAGTTGCTCGAGCGGCAGGCAGAAGAACACATGCTCCAGGAGAAACAACAAGAACTTGATTCGCTCCAGATGTTTCACTCGACGGTGAATTCTGTCGGACAACTGGTTGAAAAGAGCCTGGCTGACCTTTCTGCCAGCCTGGCGAGATTTGAAAAAGAGTTGTTGAAAGTAGTGAAAGAAGGAAATGAAGCCCAGTGTACAATGGTTTTCAAGGAATTGACACAGGGGATCGATATCGTCACATCGGGAGTTGGCTCGATGCGTAATCTATCAACAATGGTCACCCGCAAGCTGGACGATATTCACATCGCTCCAGGTCAGCATCGCGATTGATATTCTTTTCGACTTTCCTCCGGGCTTCCTGTTCACAACTCGCTTGGGAAGCTCAACCCGCCTCAGCCCAAGTGAAAAGTTATTCTCTCACGAAGGAGCTCCGTTCTTGGAAACGAACTGCAACTTTCGTGCAATTTCAAACACAATAATGAACGGTGGCAGTGCACCAGATACACGATCCCTACGCAGCGTTACGTTTTCATGAATTTCGCAACCTCGTTATAGCGTCGTTCCTTCTCACGATCGCTCTCATGATTCAGGAAGTTGCTATTGGGTATGAACTTTACAGAATTACTCATGATCCTCTCTCCCTTGGTCTGATTGGACTTGTCGAGGCTATTCCGTTCATTTCATTTTCCCTTTTTGGCGGGCACATCGCGGACCGCTACAGCAAGCGAAAAATACTTTTGTGGAGTGTTGGATGCATCGCATTGTGCTCGGCCGTGCTCGTGTTCTTTTCGCGACGGCACGATGATCTTGCTCCTACCGGCTTGCTCTTGACGATTTACTCGACAATTTTTGTGATCGGTCTGTGCCGCGCGTTCCAATCCCCTACTGCTACCTCTCTCCGCGCATTTCTCGTTCCGTTCGAGCATTATGAGAACGCCGCCACGTGGAGCAGCTCGGCTTGGCAAGTGGGAGCTGTTGTTGGTCCGGTGATATCCGGATTCTCTTACGCGTGGATTGGTTTTTCCAATACCCTGCTGGTTGTCGTAGGACTTGTAGTTGTCGTTTTCGCTTTCTATTCCCGCATCGGCGACAAGCCCGTGGCTGGAGTTAAACCCGCTGAAAATGTGCTTGCAAGTATCAAGGAGGGGATAGGTTTTGTCTTCAATACGAAAATAATTCTCTATTCCATATCGCTTGATCTGTTCTCCGTTCTCTTCGGCGGAGTAATGGCGATTCTTCCCGTTTATGCCCAGGATATACTGCAGGTTGGTCCGCAAGGCCTTGG
This sequence comes from Bacteroidota bacterium, assembly GCA_020052095.1. Lineage (GTDB taxonomy): Bacteria > Bacteroidota > Ignavibacteria > UBA10030 > UBA8401 > JAGVPT01. The sequence continues at coordinate 28,476 of JAGVPT010000172.1, forward strand.
CATTCTTCGGGCCGCCCCGTCGCTTGGGGCAGTGCTCCTGCTTATGGTGCTCGCAAGGGTATCTCCGATGGAACATGCGTGGAGGAACTTGCTCGTGGCGGTAACTGGTTTCGGTATCTCGATTCTGGTGTTTGCTGTTTCACATTGGATGTTGCTCTCGCTGGTAGCGCTGTTTCTTAGCGGCGCATTCGACAGCGTAAGTGTCGTGATTCGCTCGACCATTCTGGAAATGATGACCCCCGCAGCATTGCGCGGACGCGTCATGGCCGTGAACGGAATATTTCTGGCAGCGTCGAATGAACTGGGCGCGTTTGAATCCGGGCTCGCCGCAAAATTAATGGGCACTATCCCTTCCACGATCTTCGGCGGTATCATGACCCTTGCCATCGTGACTTGGGTATACACAAAGTCGAAGGGGCTTCTTGCGCTACGGCTCAAAAGCTAATACACCTTCAGGTAATCACGACGCGCAACTTGCGCCCTCGTACACGAAACGCTCCACGCGCATCGCTTATCATTTATTGAAAATTCACCCTGAATTGTTTATCTTTGTCCTGGAAGCGATTGGCCCTTGTAGTTCAACAGGATAGAACGGGAGTTTCCTAAACTTCTAATCGCAGTTCGAGTCTGCGCGAGGGCACGGGTTTTTAATGAGCAATGAGTAATGACCAATGAAAAGAGGGCCCCTCGTTATTAACGAATAAATGATTGATTGACTGACTTACGCTCTTCACCCTTTTTTCTACTTACTGTTCACAGTTTACTGTTCTCTGACACAAAATATGGTGCAGAAAGGAATGCATATATTTGCCCAACCTTCCGATTCCAATCAGGAATCATGGCGTGATGCGATTGCCAAATATCAACACTCCAAGCTTCGCCGGAGCGTGTGGCAAATCATCAATTCATTCGGTCCCTATTTCATTCTGTCGTATCTGATGTACCGAAGCCTTGACGTCTCTTACTGGATCACGCTCGCGCTTGCTTTGTTGGCTGCAGGATTTCAGGTAAGGACGTTCATTATTTCCCACGATTGCTGCCACGGATCCTTTTTCAAATCCCAGCGTGCAAACGACATCGTGGGCATCGTGAAGTGGTTTAGCGGCAACATCGGTTTTCACCTTATTCGCCATTTGAATCCCTGCATTCCTAATTACACTCTTATCGAATGTCAGAAGGAAGTCCCGATCTTCCGGTCAGTGAAGCCCATTACGTTGCTTTCGAGCATGCGCACACTCACGTTACGCCTTTGGGATGAGGAGCGGCGAGTGCCCGTCGGTTTCGATTATTTAAAAACATAGCAACGATCAACGTGAAGGATCTATTGAGAGAATTCAGCTTTCTGATATACAATAAGCGTTTTGCACCCGGCAAAGAGTCTCGTCTAACGCCGAGCATCGTTTCACGAATCCACCCCTCATCAGAATTCATCGCCCTTCTTCTCTATGCTAACTCTTAATGAATTTTCGCTTGACCGTGTCCTTGGCGCAACGCTCATGGCGGTCGCCGCTATGGTGTCCCTGATTATCGGCGCGGCAATTGGCATTTACTCCAAACCGTCGCAAAAAATCCATGCGGCGATCATGGCCTTTGGTACTGGCGCGCTTATTCAGGCTGTCGTGCTTGAACTTGCCTATGAGTCAGCGGAGCGATTGATCAGAGAAACACATGTCGCCGGTATCACAAGCTGGATGTGGGTATCAGCGGGTTTTATCGTTGGCGGCATCATTTACTATGTCGGCAACAAAGTCATCGAAACACGCGGTGGAGCGCTGCGACACCCCGCTACCACGAAGTTATACTTGTTGGAGAAAAAAAGGGAAGAATATGCGGAGTTACTAAAGAGCCTGTCCAAAGTTGAGCTCCTTCGTTCGCTTCCTCCTGAAGAAATGGAAGAGTTGCTACGGTATGTTTCCCCCGTTAAAGTCCAAGCTCGAGAAGTGATTTTTCGCGAGGGCGACAAAGGTGATGCGCTTTATTTGATAGATTCGGGTGAGATTGATATCATCGTTGCCGACGGAAAGCGGCGACCGAAGGCCAAAGGTTCTACCGGTTCTTCAAACAAACTGGCGCGGCTCGGACAGGGTAAATCATTTGGCGAGATGGCCTTACTCATCGCAGAACCGAGATCAGCGACAGCAGTTGCAGTGACAGACTGCACTTTGCTGAAGATCAGTAAGGAAGACTTTGATGAGTTGATTCAAAAATCGCACAGGCTGCGTGCTGCCGTGGAGGATTTGAATTCACAACGGTTGCTCCAGAATGTGCGTTCTGCGGCAGATCAAATTGATTCGGAGCGTTGGCAAAAAGTTGCGTTGGCAAACATCCAACGGATTTCTCGAAGCGAAGAGCGTGCCTTGATAAAGGAGCATGTTGCATCGGGAGCGCCCCTTGCGATATTCATGGGGGCGATGCTCGACGGCATTCCGGAATCAATCGTGATAGGCGCGAGCTTTGTCTCGCTGGCGACGTTCAAGTTCACTTTTCTTGCCGCAGTATTTCTCTCCAATCTGCCCGAGGCGATGGCGAGCGCCGCCGGTATGATGGACGCGGGTTTCAGCACCTTTCGAATTTTCAGGTTATGGCTTAGCTTAGTTATTGCGGGAGCCGTCGCCGCAGCCGTGGGAAACATTTTTCTTACCACTGCGCCGCCGGCATTGTTAACACTCGTCGAAGCGGTTGCCGGAGGGGGAATTCTTGCAATGGTTGCCTCAGTGATGATGCCTGAAGCGTATGAACACGGGGGAGCGTCGGTTGGGCTGTCGACAATCGCCGGATTTCTTACGGCATTATTGTTTACCTTCCTTTAATCATCTTCCATACGGGACTTCTTTCAATCTTGTGTTGCGAATGTGCCGAGATAGAAAAGTAGTTTACCTTCTTCCGTGCTTGCCTCACCCGCCAAGTGGCAATCAACGCGTGTGCCGCATCCTTGATTCGCGCCGTTGACTTTCGTATCTTTGCACTAATCAAGGATGTAGGGCCGGCATATCGTTGTTCGTCCTGCTGTATCCTGAATTCTCTTTCCTGCACTAAAAAGAAGTTACTCAAGTACGATGCGATTTTCTAAAGGCTTTTTTCCGACAGTAAAAGAAGTTCCAAGCGACGCCATCATTCCTAGTCATCAATTGATGATTCGTGCCGGATTGATACGGCCGTTGGGAGCGGGGATATTTTCTTTCCTCCCGATCGGGTATGCGGTCATGAAGAACGTCATGCAGATCATTCGGGAAGAGATGGACGCGATCGGTGGTCAGGAATTTTGCCTCCCTGCCTTAAATCCCGTTGAATTGTGGGAAGAGAGCGATCGTGTGAGGTCGTTTGGCGATACAATGTTCCACGTAAAAAATCGTGCGCTTGTTCTTGCGCCTACGCATGAAGAAGTAATTACCTCCATAGCGCGCAACCATATCAGATCATACAAAGACCTTCCTCAGATCTGGTACCAGATTCAAACAAAATTCCGCAACGAGCCGAGGCCAAAATCGGGCGTGCTCCGCGGCCGGCAGTTCAATATGAAGGATTCGTACAGTCTGGATGCCTCGCAGGAAGGATTGGATAATAGTTACGACCTTCACGCCGAGGCTTATAAGAAAATCTATTCGAGGTGCGGCTTGCACTTTTTTATCGTCGGTGCCTCGAGCGGGGCAATGGGCGGAAGTGGTTCGCAAGAGTTCATGGTTGAATCTGAAGCGGGCGAAGACACTGTTGCTCTCTGCGATAGCTGTCATTACGCTGCGAATGTCGAGGTGGCATCATCGGGAGTTGCACCTGCGATTCGAACGAAAGAGAGCCATGCGATTGAAGAGATTTTCACACCAAATATCAAGACGATCGATCAGCTTGCGGAATTCTTAAAGGTTGGAACGGATCGATGCGCAAAATCTCTTGTATATATCGGCGATGGGAAGCCGGTCCTTATTTTTATGATGGGAAATGATCAGCTTAATGAAACAAAGCTACGGACGGCACTAGGAACTGATGCGCGCGCAGCGGAACCGGAAGAACTCTCGTCTCTAACTGGTGCCGATGCCGGATCCATAGGTCCAATCGGCCTGAAGGCTAACTTCACAATTATTGCGGACAAGAGACTAGAAGGGGCAAACGGGCTAATTAGCGGCGCTAACAAAAATGATTACCACATCAGAAACATCGATTTCAATCGAGACGTGAAGATCGGGAGCTATTATGATCTTCGAACGGTGGAACAGGGTGAACCGTGCCTCAAATGTTCGAAACCCCTTCGTATCGTTAAAGGGATCGAATTGGGTCATATCTTCAAGCTGGGAACAAAGTATTCGGTCAGCATGAAAGCAAACTTCCTCGATGACCAGGGAAAAGAGCAGCCCATCATCATGGGAAGCTATGGGATCGGCCTCGAACGGATTATCGCGTGTTTCATCGAGCAGCATCATGACGCCAGCGGGATCATCTGGAGCAAATCGATAGCCCCGTATGACATTCACCTCATTTGCGTAAACGCCAACTCGGAAACGGTTGTCGCGAAGTCCGAAGAACTATACCGGATGCTGACGGAGACGCACATTTCTGTTCTTTACGATGACAGAACAAACGTCACCCCTGGCTTTAAATTCAACGATGCGGACCTGCTTGGTATGCCCCTGCAAGTAATCGTCGGCGAAAAAAATCTAAAGAACAATCAAATCGAGCTGAAAGAACGGCTTACGGGAAAAAGATGGACCGTGGCCGTTGATCAGCTTGTGGGCGAAGTAAAGAATAGAGTCTTCGGTTCCTAGTCCTGGGTCCAAAGTCCGAGGTCCTGGGTCCGTGGTCCTGAGTTCGTGGTCCTGAGTTCGTGGTCCTGAGTTCTAAGTTCTAGGTTCTAAGTTCTTGATTCGTAGGTCCGTCCATTATTCATTGTTGATTGTTCATTAATCATTCCTCATTGATCATTGTCAAAACAGTATAAATATCTTGTCGGCGGCGAGTGGCGCTCTTCCGATGAAAAAGTCTACATCGCCAATCCGTATAACGGGAGCGCTGTGGGAGTCTTATCCTTGGCGCACGAGGAGGACATTGATGAGGGAATTCAATACGCGGTCAATGCTTTTTCTGCGCTTCGCTTACTGTCCGCGTACGAGCGATCGAAAATTCTTTCCCGGATTGCTCACTCCCTGGAAAAACGCCGCGATGAATTCGCTGAGATGATCAGCAACGAATCGGGAAAGCCCATTCGTTTTTCGAGCGCGGAGGTCGACCGTGCGATCTCGACGTTTCAGCTTGCATCGGAAGAATCAACGCGCATTGACGGTGAAGTTATCCCTCTCGATGTTACCAGCACGGTGAAGAATCGTAAAGGAATTGTCACACGCTTTCCCATCGGAGTGATTGCGTGTATTTCACCCTTTAATTTTCCTTTGAACCTCATCGCGCATAAAATTGCACCCGCAATCGCGAGCGGAAACAGTTTCATCATCAAGCCGCCGCCTCAAGCACCATTGACGTCGCTTTTGCTCGGCGATTGCCTCCTCGACTCGGGACTTCCGAAAAGCGCAGTGAACATTCTTCCTTGTGCAAATGAGACGGCTGAAATGCTTGTGACAGATCCGCGGATCGCGATGGTAAGTTTTACCGGCAGCGCCGCGGTTGGGTGGGAGTTGAAGCGGAAAGCCGGAAAGAAAAAAGTCATCCTTGAATTGGGTGGGAACTCCGCAGTTATTGTAGACAAGCATGCCGATGTGGGTCTCGCCGTGGAGAGGTGCGTTCTTGGTGCTTTTGCCTACGCCGGGCAGGTATGTATAAAGGTTCAAAGAATCTACGTCCATAAGAGTCTGTACAAGCAATTCGAAATGAAGTTTCTCGAGGCAGCCTCCGAAGTAAAAGTCGGGAACCCGCTGGAAAATAATACGATTGTCGGACCTATGATAAGCCTTGCCGAAGCTGAACGCGTCGAGAAGTGGGTAAAAGAAGCAGTCGCGGAAGGAGCAAATATTGCCTGGGGGGGGAAAAGGCGGGGATCGATGATTGAGCCCACGGTATTGGACGGAGTGAAGCCATCCATGAAGGTATGCAGTGAAGAAATCTTCGGTCCGGTTGCGACGCTACACAAAACGGATTCCATCGAAAGCGCTGTGGAGGAGGTCAACGATTCGCGCTACGGTCTGCAGGCTGGTATTTTTTCAAGCGATATGAACTCAATTATGTATGCCTACAAACATCTCGACGTCGGGGGTGTCATCGCGAACGATTATCCTACATTTAGGGTCGATAACATGCCCTATGGCGGTATCAAAGATTCAGGATTCGGCAGAGAAGGCGTACGGTATGCAATTCAAGAAATGACGGAACCGAAGCTATTGGTGATGGAATTTTGATAATGGGCAATGATGAATGAGTAATGATCAATGAACAATCAACAATGAGCGATTAACATTGGATAGACGGGAGAATGAATAACTCAGAACATATGACTTAGAACTCAGAACTACGAACTTAAGACTACGGACTCAGGACTACGGACTCAGGACCTCGGACTCCGGACCACGAACTCAGAACCACGAACTTAAGAAGTGTCTCAATTTATCCACCTACATAACCACACTCACTACAGCCTGCTCGACGGAGCAACCACGGTCGATTCGTTGCTGAACGCGGCGTTGGAGCACAATATGCCCGCCGTTGCGCTCACGGACCACGGTGTCATGTCGGGTGCTATTGAATTCTACAAGAAGGCGAAGAAAAAGGGTATTAAGCCCATTATAGGTTCGGAGTTTTACATCGTCACGAAAGGGAGCCGATTCGATAAGGGTCAAATGGCTCAACCCGATACACTCCGCGGGGAAGGGAAGACGAAGGGCCGTGGAGTGTACCATCATCTCGTACTGTTGGCGAAGAATGAGAAGGGCTACCGCAATCTCTTGAAGCTCTCCACCTTGGGACACACGGAAGGATTCTACTACAAACCGAGAATTGATTTCGAGCTTCTCTCGCAACATCATGAAGACATCGTAGCGCTGTCTGCATGCGCAAACGGAGTGGTTGCGGCTCATCTCGTAAACAATAATTACGATGAAGCTCGGGACGTTGCTACGATGTACAAAAAGCTTTTTGGTGATGATTTTTACCTCGAACTTCAGAACCACAACTATGAGATAGAGCGAAATGTGCTTGAGGGGATGCCGCGCCTTGCAAAGGAACTCGGCATAAAGCTCATCGCGACGAACGATGTCCATTATATCAAACCGGAACATGCGGTCGCACACAACATCATGCTGCTTATCCCGGACGCGAGCAGCACCAATTCGCCCGACATTTCTAAACTCCGCTACGGCACCGACCAGATCTATTTCAAGTCCGCCGATGAGATGGTCGCCCTCTTCAAGGATCATCCGGATGCTATCGAGAATACGCTCGAAGTCGCGGACAAGTGCAACCTCGAGCTGGATCTCAAGACGAACCACATGCCGAAATTTCCGATTCCTGCCGACGCAGGCGTCTCGACACTTGAAGATTATCTCGACAAACTTTCTTGGGACGGATTGCGACGACGATTTCCGGAAATAACGCCGGCTATCGAATCGCGCATGAATCACGAACTCTCCGTCATTCGGAAGATGGGATACGCCGGCTATTTTCTAATTGTGGCGGACTTCATTCGCACCGCGCGGGAGATGGGAGTAATGGTTGGTCCCGGGCGGGGGAGCGCTGCCGGAAGCATCGTCTCCTATTCACTTGGTATCACCAATGTCGATCCGCTGAAATACGATTTGCTTTTTGAACGTTTCCTCAATCCGGACCGTATCAGCATGCCTGACATCGACGTCGACTTCTCAGATCAGAAACGTGAGAAGGTAATAGACTACGTCCGAAAAAAATACGGCGAAGACTCAGTTTCACAGATTATTACGTTCGGCACACTCTCTTCCCGCGCTGTATTAAAAGATGTCGCACGTGTGCTCGGCATTCCTCTTTCTATCGTCGAACCCATTACGAAGCAAATACCCGTCAGTCAAGGGAAAGTAATGCCGATCGCCGAAGCGCTGGACACCGTTCCAGAACTTAAGCCATTCCGGGACAGCAAAGACCCGAAGATTCAGATGCTTATCGAAGTGTCAAAAGTGTTGGAAGGAATGAACAGGAACGCATCGACCCACGCAGCCGGAGTCGTCATCGCTCCCGCGGCAATCAGCAATTTTGTGCCAATGTTCAAATCTCCTTCAACAGAGCTGATGACCCAGTACACAATGAAGGATCTGGAAGACGCAGGCCTGCTGAAAATGGATTTCCTGGGTCTCCGGACGCTGACGGTATTGGAGAATGCCCTCGATCTCATCAAGAAGAATCACGGTATTGCAGTCGATCTCGACGCGTTGCCGGAGAACGATCAGAAGACATTCGAGCTTTTCCACAAAGGCCAGACGGTTGCGGTGTTTCAATTCGAAAGCTCCGGAATGCAGGATTGGCTCCGAAAACTCCGCCCAACGTCTATCAGCGACCTCGTTGCGATGAACGCTTTGTATCGCCCCGGGCCGATGGAAAATATCGGCGACTTCATCAAACGAAAACACGGGCAGCAGAAAATCGAATATCTCCATCCGAAATTGGAAGAGACGCTCAAAGAGACCTATGGCGTTATCGTCTATCAGGAACAAGTGATGCGTATTGCGAGTGACATCGCCGGTTACACGCTGGCAGAAGCAGACTTAATGCGCAGGGCGATGGGGAAGAAAGATAAAGCCGCGATGACGTCGCAGAAAAGCAAATTTGTCGATGGGGCGAAGAAAGCGAACAACATCTCTCAGAAGCCTGCGGAAGAAATCTACGATTTAATAGAAAAATTCGCGTCCTATGGCTTCAATAAATCGCACAGCGTCGCGTATTCTGTCGTGGCATATCAAACAGCATACTTGAAAGCCCACTACCCTTCAGAGTATATGGCTGCCACGCTGACCTCGGAAATCGGGAACACAGACAAGATTGTCTTATTGATCGACGACTGCCGCAAAATTGGGATCGAAGTCCTTCCGCCTGATGTCAACGAAAGCGAAGCTAACTTCTCTGTTGCAAAGGGGGGAATCCGGTTTGGGATGGCGGGAATCAAGAATGTCGGCGTGAACGCAGTGGAAGCGATCATCCTAGCACGCTCAAACGGGGCACGGCTGACTTCCTTATTTGACTTCTGCAAAAGCGTCGATTTGAGAGTCGTCAACAAGAAGACAATCGAGAGTCTGATCCTCGCAGGCGCATTTGATTCCTTGAACAAGAACCGGGCTCAATTGCTGAAAGGGGCCGAGCTAACGATGAGTGCGGCTCAGAGTGCCCAGTCGCACTCCGAACGTGGACAATCGAGCCTTTTCGACGGCAGCAGTTCGAAGGATTCACCGCTGTTTGCTCCCTCGTTCCCTAGCGTTGCAGAGTGGTCTGAGTCAGAAAAACTGTCAAACGAAAAAGCAGTGCTCGGCTTTTACGTCTCCGGTCATCCGCTGCTGAAGTATGAAAACGAAATCAATTCGTTTGCAACTCTTCATCTTGGGGACGTTGAAGGTGTAAAGAGCGGATCGGTGCGCGCGGGCGGAGTCATAGCATCGGTGAAGAAGAAGATAGACAAGAATAACAGGACAATGGCATTTATTACACTGGAAGATTTCACTGGGAAGGCAGAATGCGTGGTGTTCTCGAGCCTCTACAAAAAGCACGAAGATTTGCTTCAGCCGGAGTCCATGATTTTTGTGGAAGGAAACGGGGAAGTGAGCGGCGATGTGATAAAGATCGTGGTCAACGATATTATTGCGATGGACAAAGTGCGAGAGAAATTCGCGAAGAGAATTTTTCTCCTGCTCAATGCCGATGAGGTCGACGATACTAAAATGACACACTTGCGGCTGGCGATGGAAAAATTCAAAGGGAACTGCAACTGTTACTTCAATGTTGTAGGCAGCAACTTCCCGGGTCAACAAGTGTTTCTGTCGCGGAAATTCAGTGTAACACCCAGTAACGATTTCATAGAGAGTGTTAGAACGATCCTTGGGAAGAATTCAATCAAAGTATCAGCGTAAATACACACAAAGGAGAAGTACATGAGGCCAGTTGAAGTAAACGATGCAAATTTTCAAACAGAAGTTGTTAACTCGACAATCCCCGTGCTGGTGGACTTTTGGGCGACCTGGTGCGGTCCATGCAAAATGATCGCACCCGTGGTTGAAGAGCTCGCGAAGGAATATGACGGGAGGTTGAAGGTCGGAAAGCTTGACGTTGATGCCAATCCCGCAGTCTCGATGCAGTATGGAATCCGCAGCATCCCGACGCTGTTGGTGTTTAAGGGTGGAAGGGTAGTCGAACAGATTGTTGGTGCAGTTCCGAAAAGAAATCTCGTCGACAAAGTGAATCTCCACTTGTCGTAAGACCGAGTCCGTCGATGAAGATTAAAGCCTGTCGGCTCGCGCCGATGGGCTTTTTAATTTTTACCGGCATCAAGGTGAGATTCGCCTCAGGGCTGCCCTTGCTTCTCTTTTGATACGGATCTCTGCGGTAACAGACCTTTCATCCACACGAAAAGTACGACGCTTAATCCAACCCCGACGAGCCATAGCCAGCGATTCCAGCCGCCGACCATCATGATCATCAATCCTGCAAAGCGGAGCCAGTCGAGCGCCTTGGACGACATATGTTTTCTGACATAGACACCTAATGCGGAATTCTTGTACTTCTCCAGGTCGACCTTTGCTATCAACACCATCGAGAGCACTGTCGAGGGTATGAAAGCGACACAGACTCCGACGATGAGGTAATGTTCCCAAAGAAGATAGACAGCGCCGAACGCAGAGACGGCATCGGTTAGCATTTGGAGGGGATGAATTTGATGATAAAGCTTCTTCTCTTGTATTGTCACCTATTGTACCTGGTAGTTACTTAAAACCTGCGTGAAATGTGCCTGTGTTTTGAGTGATGATGTTGTTGCAAAGGCTGTCGATAAGGCTCACGGGAAGTTCAGAACAATGGGGAGA
>JAGVPT010000002.1 GCA_020052095.1 Bacteroidota bacterium
AAATCGTTCAAGCATGTTGCTGTCTTTCAATATCAAGGGGCTTTTTTTCTAAGTTTGTTATGGGTATGTTATAGCCCTAAAAATGGATTTCTGTCAAGGGAAAGACTAAACGAAAGATTGATGTTTTGGGCCAGTCTGGATGCCGGCAGCTTTTAATTTGCGTATTGTCCGAGGCTTTGCGCCGATAAGGTTCATGTAATTATTGACGTTGCCGATCACGCTCTTTGCTTGTTCTGTCTCATAGAATTTTTGGATCGCTTTCGCAGATCGTTTGAAACTTTCTGTGATTTCTTTTGGCTGTGTTTCCATCAGCTCTTTGTCGTTGACCAACGCTAAGATGTCCTGTTGGTTTTTTGTTAACGGCGACAATGGTTGGAAGAAGTTCATTCCAGTTTCCAGCTTGATTTTTCTTAGATTCACAAGAGCTCCGCGTTCAGCATCACGTTCAACGAACCAACGCGGAAAAGAAAGGGCGTCGCCAACCGTGAGTCCGGGTTTGATCTCAACCGCCAGCGCTTGGGCACAGCACTCTTCGACGGCCGTCGCTAGTTTTTTAATTTCATCAATTTGAGCGGCGACTTGTTCTTCATGGCGCACCATGTCTTCGTTAGAAACGGTCGTTTTTATGCTAATTTTTCGTCCAGAGCTTTTATCAAGGAGTTGCAAGGAATATTCCTCGTTTTCTTTATCATAAGAAAAATTCGAAATCCGTAGACCGTCGGTATAGAAATCTATCGAATCGAGCAAGGAATAAAAATCGTCTAACTTTCTAACACCAGAAAAATCCGTCTCGATGCCATGTTCTTTGAATTGTTCTATCAGTTTTTGACGGTCGTTTTCCCAATGGGGATCAGAAGGACGGTTTTTGTATTTGTTCATGCCTCCAATCTTCTTTCGTAGATAATCTAGATTATTGGTATTTGATAATACGGGCGAAAACGGCGCCCGTTCTAGTTCATTTTTTATCCGCGTGATGTTTATTGTATCTTCCCTTCCTTCCTCGAGGATTTTTTCAGTTTTTTCACCGGCAGCTACATAATCTCCCTCATCGAGAATTTGCGGAAACCTGTGACGGAGAACGATAAGAACTTGCACGTAATTCACGTTCCAGGCGTTCAGTGGATTTAACAGAAATTGGCTCTGATCATATGAATTTAGATACGGCTCCCATGATTTGTCGTTTTGCTGATCCGCGTGGGTTAGCTCGTGCAAAAGAACGTGTATATATGCGGGAGTACCTATTTCTGAAATAACTATCTTATTTTCATCCGGATCATGAAAGCCACCGCCACCGATAGCTTGTAACTCCTCAGAAAGAATGATTGGAACGTTATGAGGGTTGAAACGCTTTAAGATGTCTATTGATGTTTCCGGCGTTGAGAGCACAATTCCTTCGATGTTGCGGCCGGTCAGCGAACTACCTCTAGCCTCAAAGGAGTTTTTTGTTAGATCAACATCAATGGCGTAGTCGCAGATAGTTGTGCCATCCGCGTTCTGGTATATTCCTTGTAATCGCTCGAGCAATTTTTCACGGCCGTCAACATCGGTTGAACGCACGAAGTTGTGATTGGTGAAGGTGAAACCACATGTATACCTCTTATAGGAAGGGTTACATATTGGATGCAGTGTAGCCTCTATGGTTTTGCCGTTCCGAAGAACAGTGAACGTTATAGGCTCTCCTTGGTTGCGCATTATTTTTTCTAGAGTTTTTCCGCCTGGCACGATACGCTCACCATCGATACGAGTAAGAATGTCGCCAGTGCGCAAATCAGCTATTTCAGCAGCGCTCCCGGAAATAATGCTTTCTAGCAATGTCCCCACAAACTCTTTATCTTTTTGTACGTGTTTATCTTTTGATTCCGGAGAGCGCCGTGATTCACGAAACGGGTTGATGCTAATTTGTTCCATATCTGGTCATATGTTCTCACGCATCACAGAGAGGGTCAAAATATAAAAAACCCTTGATCGCTGAGTGCGACCAAGGGCTTTATTAGGTTGAGCAGGAGTGAGGCATGCCCCAGTGATCTGCGATCAGATACTCCAGGAGCATGCGCCAGTTTTTGGCGCGAACGGATGGTTGCTTTTCGCGCACATCTTCGTAACTCATCTCCTCGGCGAGGTTTTCCGGTCGGAAGTGAGAGACCCAGATTCTTGCGTTGGAAAGGAGTACTTTCGCGTCCTCAATCTTGAATGGGGTAGGTCTGGACTCGCCGCCCCAGTTATTGAAGGAATCGAAGCAGGCAGAAGCCGGATGGTCATGGTGTGAGGCGTCGGTATGCACCGCCACATATTTTGCGCCGTTCTTGGCGGCGAGAATGGCGAGGAAAATGCCGACTGGCATCTCCTTCCCCTCCAATTCCATCGCCTTTTTGCTACTACCTGCTCCACACATGCTTGCCGGCATGAGCAGGTCGCAGAGTACGACGTCAAAGTCGTGTTTTTGGTCGTGCTCTTTTTCGAGTAGCTTCAGTCCCTCGTCGTAGCTACTCACGAGCGTGAGCTCATGGTCGGCGCGGAGTTGAGCCTCAGCGGCTAGAAGGTGGATTTCCTTGTCATCAATTACCAGAATTTTCATTTCATCTCTCCTTTTGTGAGTATCGGCGCAACGTGTCTTGGTGTTATGGATGCCCCATTCGCGAAAGCGAATGGGGCATTGTAGGTTGAGCTACTTACTCGCTGACGGCGAGGAACCGGGTGTTTTTGGGAAGGCGGCCGATACAGAGGCCAAGATACCGCTGGCCAGACTCATCATTGACGTAGGGGATGCCACGGAAATGGCTTTGGGCGAGCAGACCGAGTGCGGCAATCGGAAACTTCTTATTCAGGTTTGGGAACTTCCGAGTAAAGCAGATGAGTTCACCGAGAGTAGCGGGTCGTGTCCTGTAATAGGCTACTTGGTCAAATGAATTGATCGCCTCGTCGGCTCCTTCCACATCGCCCAGAGCGACGAGCTCGAAAGTAACTTCCATGTTTCCGTGGTACGTGTTGCATCGACGCGAGCATTCTCGCATCCACTGCATCTCTCGCATATCTTGTTTGTATTGACGCGAGACACAATCGAAATCCTTTAGGAGCTCGGCGAAGTCGGGGACGAAGATAGAGTAGTCGACTGGTGCTGTGTAGATTGCGTCCCCGAAACAGTTCGTAAGCAAGAACCGCTTTTCAAGTACGGCTTGAACAGTCTCGTGGTTCAGCATGCCATCTTCGATCATTTTCCCGAGCTGCTGGAGTTGTTCCATGGTTGCTTTCATGTTGGATTTTCCCTCTGTCTGTCCCTAATTAGGGGTTTGGTTTGTCGAAGTGCGTTTTGTTGAAGATCCTTTGTGATCATTCAACAACGCCACTATAGCAGAATTTGGGCAAAATGTCAAGCATACTATGCTCAATTATTTGGCTAACTTCTAATATTATTGACTTTTAGCATCAAAAATGGTATACTTCTTTTATACATATGGAAATCCAACGACTTTTGAAAGAGGTTGGATTGCACGACTCAGAGGTTCGTGTGTATCTGTATTTGTTGGAAAACGGTTTATCTACACCGCCTCAGATAGCTAAAGGAACTGGCATGGCTAGGACCAATGGATACGCTGTTCTACAAGAGTTGCGCCAGAAAGGCTTGATTGAGGAGCAAATGAAGGGCAAACGCAAGATCTACATAGCAACTGATCCGATTGCATTGGAACAGTCTTTGGAGCGAAAGCGTCAAGCTATACACCAACTTCTTCCGGATCTACGCGCCTTATATTCAGCCGAAAAGAACAGGCCTAAGATTCAATTTTTTGAAGGATGGGATCAAGTAAAGCGTATTTTTGATATGACGCTTTCCGCGAAAGAGGTTTTTGGAATTGCGTCTACCAATAAGTTGTTTGCGCTCGATTCCTCGTTTTTCGTGAATTATCGCATACAAATTAAACAAAAGAATATTGTATTTCGGGATATTTTGACGCACGCTTCTGGTGCGGCGGCAGGCCCACAAGCAGAAAATGAGGCCAAAGGATTTTATTCTTTTAGAACTTTGCCAAGTGATTACGATGATTTGCCAACCGATATTTTAATTTGGAATGATCAAATTGCACTAATTAGCACGGCTACTCCGATTTTTGGCACAGTCCTTACGAATAAGGCGCTCGCGCAAACGTTTCGTATGATGTTTGACGTTATGTGGAGAAGACTATAAACAAAAACCGCTCCTTTGGGAGCGGTTTTTGTTTAGATTTTCAGTTTTGCCATCAGATCGTCGTATGCCTTGGCGTCTTCGCGCTTCAGATACTTCATGAGGCGGCGACGTTC
>JAGVPT010000211.1 GCA_020052095.1 Bacteroidota bacterium
AACGGAGAGAGTGGTTTACTGGGTTGTGGAATAATTCTCAACTGATGAGTTGGCCGTTTGTTGTCAAAACGTAATTCTCTAATGACAAATCTGGGTTAAAGTTTAATGGAGAAGAGACGTCCTTTTGTGCGTTCGCTCTGATGGCGATGTGCCCATTTTCTTTTCCTTGAACGATTCCGGACTCTTTAGCTGTTCCCTCGGCTGCCTTCACCGTGACGTCGTCATTGTGTAAAGCACTGGATTCGGCAGGCGTTTGATTGTGCGAGGGATTGGTCGCTCCATCGTCCCGCAGCGTTGTCTTCCCGGACTTTTGGTAGAGGATGAAAAGAGAGGAGATGACGAGGACGGATGCGGCACCAACGAAGCGGCGAACGCCTTTCCTCCGAAGGCTAAACATAATCCGCTGCGTCGTCGGCACGCGCCGCTTCTGCCATGGCAGCACTATCTCGTAAATATCTACAGGCAGTTGTATGTTCTTCAACTGAGCCTTACCGAGTTTCACGATCGGCATATCGATCTTGTTCCTGATTTGCCTCGCGACGTCTTCGGAAATGCATATCCCGCCCGGCTCAGCAAGTGGTTCGATGCGGGCCGCAATGTTCACTCCATCCCCTTGAACGTTATTCTCCACATATACCACATCGCCGAGGTGAACGCCAATGCGAATCTGAATCTTCTTCTCCCCTGATGCTAAAGCATTATGATCGAACATTTTCCGTTGGATCTCACAGGCACACTGCGATGCATCGAGCGCGCTCGCGAATTCAAGAAAGAAAGCGTCGCCGATCGTCCCGATCTCCTTGCCGCCAAAGGTGGGAAAAATTGAACGGAGGATTTCACGGTGGATCGAAAGCAACTCGAGTGCAAGCGATTCGTTCTGTTGCGCCATTGCGCTATAGCCGACCATATCGGTGAACATAATCGCCGCGAGCCTCCGGTGATTTCTGTCCGTCTTGGAAGCGCCAACTTTCGTTGCAGGGAATGAGCTTGTGGATTGCTTCCTCAGCCGGCGAAGATCGATCGTCATTTCCTTCACGGATTGATACCGGTCGCTGGGCTCTTTTTCTAATGCACGCTCGAGGATGTGGACCAACTCCGAAGGCGCATCCGGGAGATGTTTTTGAATCGGCTCCGGTTCTTCGTGCAAAATCGAGTACATCATCGCGGCTTCATGAACAGCGTTGAAAGGGAGCCGACGCGTCAGCATTTCATACAGAACAACACCGAGGGCAAAAATATCTGCTCTATGATCGATTTCTCCACCCTGAATCTGTTCCGGCGCCATATACGCGAGCGTTCCTACCGTGCTCGACTTTCTCGATTGGAGAATGGCGTCCTTCAATCTCGCCAGGCCAAAGTCCATCACTTTTACCTGGTTTTTGGGATTGACCATGATGTTGTCCGGCTTCACATCGCGATGAATCACTCCTTTGCTATGTGCCTCCTCGAGGGCTTCACCAATTTGGAGGACATAGGACACCGCCTCGTCCAAAGAGATTTCTGATTCATAAATTTTAGAGCGCAACGTCACGCCCTCGACATATTCCATCGCGATAAACTGTTCCCCATCCGCTTCTTCGACATCATAGATGATGCAAACGTTCGGATGGTTGATGGCCGATGCAGCCTTTGCCTCCTGCACAAGCCTCCGCTTTCCCACCTCATCGTTCGTGATGTGTTGCGGAAGAAACTTCAACGCGACAAATCTCCCCAGGCGCGTGTCCTGTGCTTTGTAGACGATCCCCATACCCCCTTCGCCTGACTTTTCCAATATCGTGTAATGAGAAATCGTTTTGCCAATCATCGGAGGTCAGCCCAATAAGTAAAGGTGTTAAGAACGGGTAGGTAGAGCGCGAGAAAAGATAGAATCTGGTCGGTGAGAGGTGGATACGCCCCGGTCAATACGCTGTGCCTTTTCCTTGAGAAAAGCATTTGGCGGATCAAGTGTGAATAAAAGGGAGGGATGCGAATATGGTTCGAGGTCAATGTAGAGAATGACGAAACAAGATGCAAACTGGTAGGGTTTTATTTTGATTTAAACTAACCACTCCCTTTTTTCTCTGATGCCAGAGAAAGAGGCAAAGAGAGCTTTTCGGAATCGTCCCAAAGGGATCCCTTCGGGAGAACCCTCGCGATGCTTGCCAACGCACATGCTGAAGAAAACGGCTCACACATGCCTTCCCGCAGGCCAGCCGTTTTCTTAACACGCGCATCGCCCCCTTCGCACATTGCCGCCGATTCCGAGCTTATCAACTCAGCTTTTGTCGGGTCACATCGAAATCGTTGGGTGCGCGGGGGGGGGGAAGGATTCAATCGAAGGGTTTCAATTTCGGTGCTCCACTCCCATGCACCGTATCTCACTTCGCTTGCCGCACCGAAATTGAGGGCATGTGAGACTGGGATTGAATCCGTGATTATCCCGAAGGGATCCCCTTGGGACGATTTCGACAAATTTCTTTGGTTACTTTTCCCGAAGGGATCCCTTTGGGACTTTCTCGCAGACTGTGTAAAAAGTAATCACTGTGGGGAAAAAGTTACAGCAATATGAACAATTCGTAAACGGAGACAATTGAATAGATGAATCTGTGAAAAATATTCCCCACTGAAATTTTTTGAGACTACTTTTTACACAAACTCTCGCAAAGAAAGTAAGACCCTCCGTCAGGATTCGATGAGCCCAATGACGAGACTCTCTCTGTCCCAAAGCAAATGAGACAATACCGGAAGTGTTTGCCACCACCCCTGGCCCTTCTGCAGGGAAACGGTCGAAGACTCCCTACGGGTCTATCGACCCGTAGGGTCGTTCTACGAATCTACGATTCGAAGAATCGTCGATAGACGACTCGTCGAGGTCTATCGACCCGTAGGGTCGTTCTACGAATCCCCACGGGTCTTCGACCCGAAGGGTCGTAGACTACGATTCGAAGAATCGTCGATAGACGACTCGTTGAGCGGACAAGCCGGGCATTCCCCTCCTCAATGAGGAGGGGAAGACGCGACCTGTCCGCCGTCTCGATGGGCGGAAGCGTCAGGGGTGGTGCTTACCGAGAAGATGGAGCCTACCAACGAGACGCTCTCTGTCCCAAGGAAAGCGACCCACTACTTCCAAACTTCTGCACTTGAAATACTTTTCAAAAATTGCTATCTTGTATGCATTACCTGCAATAATTCCCCCGGAATTTCTTGCACCATTGGCAGACTTACGCAGGAAAACCCTGCGTGAATATCGTATTTCTTTAAAGGAGAGATGAATGAAACGATTGTGGATTGCATTTTTCTGTGTCGCGCTTGTCACAGTTCAACTCAGCGCCCAGAAAAAAACGACACTGAAAACCCAGAAAGAGAAGATCAGTTACATCATAGGAACCGACATCGGAAAAAATCTCAAGAAACAATCGATCGACGTGAATCCGGATCTCCTTTTCAAAGGAATCAAAGACGCATTCGCCGGGGATAAGTTTCTGTTAACGGATCAGGAGATCCAGGAAGTGATGGGGGCATTTCAACAAGAAATGATGGCAAAGCAATCAGAAAAGACGAGCAAGCTCGCAGCCGCGAACAAGAAAGAGGGAGAAGCGTTCCTCGACGCCAACAAAAAGAAAGACAGTGTGATCACATTACCGAGCGGATTGCAGTACAAAGTCGTCGTCGAAGGCACGGGCAAAATGCCGACTGTGACTGACACCGTAACGACGCACTACCGCGGGACGCTCGTTGACGGTACCGAATTTGACAATTCGTACAAACGCGGGGAGCCGGCGACTTTTCCGGTGACTGGCGTCATTGCAGGATGGACTGAGGGGTTGCAGCATATGAAGGCAGGATCTAAATGGAAGCTTTACATTCCGTCGAACCTGGCCTATGGAGATCGGGGCGCGGGACAATTGATCGGCCCCGGTGCGACGCTTATCTTTGATATCGAATTGATCAGTGTGAAGTAAGAAACAACCTGAGTAGTGACTCAGTTTGGATGATAGTATATTGATTGAGCTCTCCTTCTTTCTCTGATGCCAGAGAAAGAGTAGAAGCTCAGCCAAAGGCTGATGAGCCTCTGGCTCAAAAGAGAGCATGCGGAATCGTCCCAAAGGGATCCCTTCGGGAGAACCCGCGCGATGCTCCCCAACGCACATGCCGGAGAAAACGGCTCACACAAGCCTTCCCCACGTGCCTGCCGTTTTCTCAACGCACGCATCGCCCCCTTCGCACAACACCGCCGATTCCGAGGATTCTTCACCTGCCGTGTTCGATAGAGATCGAAATCGTCGGGTGCGCGCGGAGGGAAGGATTCAATCGAAGGGTTTCAATTTCGGTGTTGGAGCAAAATGCTAGAACGTCTGACAATCCTCGCGCACCGAAATTGTCAGCTCGTGCGGCTGGGATTGAATCCGTGATTATCCCGAAGGGATCCCCTTGGGACGATTTCGAGAGGGTTTTCCCGCATCCAAAAGAAAAAGAAAGAGCGGGATCCCGTACAGCGGGACTTTTGGTTCTTTTCTTTGCCCTTCAAAGAAAAGAACACGTTCTCAACAACTCTTGAGTTCTAAAACACAAATCTGTGTAACATGAGTGAGTAAATGCCGAATAGTCCGATCTATGATCGGACTATTCGTTTTTACAATACGCAGGCCGAAAGCGTATCTCGACATGATTGGTTTATCGCAAAAGTTACATCTTTTTAGTTTCGCTGAATCCTCCCGACGTGACCCGATAAAAATACAATCCGTTCGCCAACCCTACTGGCATCAAAGTCGACACTGTGTCCCCCTGTCCTACGTCATTTGTACGGGTGTCTCCACTTATCCTCTTCCCGGAGGGGATGGCAACAAAAAAAGCCCCAATGAAAACTCCATCGGGGCTTGATAATGAATCTCCTCGACGCAAGCGTCGAGGTATCTTGGTTGAATAAAAAATCCGATCGTACTTTATGACCCCGATGCAAGCATCGAGGAATTCTTTA
>JAGVPT010000055.1 GCA_020052095.1 Bacteroidota bacterium
CTTTTGACTATTTCTTATAATTGTATCGCTTTTGCTATACTTAATCAACATTATTGATTTTATTCACGCAGGATTCAGGTTTAAAAGACATATGGACACTGCGACAGTGTGGACACTATGGGGAATTTAATCGAAAAAGAGCAATACTTGTGTCCACCCCCTCTCTTCGCAACTGGACACGGGTAGACACTTACCGCTCACCGTATTCCTTACACGGAGTGTGTTGGTATTCGGTGGTGCGTGGTTTCTTAAAGTTTGATAAATTAAACGAAGCATACTTTCTTAACTGTTTCATGTAACTCGCTTGGATATAAATGTGAATAAGTCTGTGTAGTCCGAATATCCGAATGACCAGCCAATTTTGCTATCGGATAGATGCTCACCCCCTATAATGCCAGTTGAGAACAGAAGCTGTGTCGAAGATGATGGAAATGCAATTTTTTTTCGAACCCCAGTTGAATCACATAGGTTTTGAATTTTCGTGCGACCTCATCTGGATTATGTTGTCTGCCATTTCTTAAAAATACCAGATCCAATTCATTTTCCCTTATGATACCTGTTAAGACTTTTGTGACACTCTGATTAAATGGTATCACCCTATTCCGTTTGTTTTTTGTCGTAAGACTATGATTATTTTCCACCAGTATAATGCCTCTATTCATATCCACTGATGACCACTTTAAATTAATGATCTCGCCAAGTCTCATCCCGGTGCATGCGGCAAAGATACATATATCCTTAAAGTCTTTTTCTTCTATCGCCTGAAATAGTTTGAATAACTACACCGTTGAAAGATAAAGAGGTTGAATTTCCATTCCCATTGGTTTCTTTATCTCTCGGAATGGATTCGACTCAAGTCGGATACGAGGATCAGCCAATAAGAACTCCTAAAAGGTGGCGACCCAGGCAGCTACCAATTATGAGTCTGTCAACGGGAAATTAGAACGGAATCAGGAAGGGCACAAAAAAAGAGCCAAAATCGGCTCTTTTGAAATGGCGGAGAGGGGGAGATTTGAACTCCCGGTACAGGTTGACCCCGTACGGCGGTTTAGCAAACCGCTGGTTTAAGCCGCTCACCCACCTCTCCGGGTTTAGCCTAAATTGTGTACAATAAATGTAGTCAATCAGGAAAAGATTTGCAACTACTATCTAGTGTGCCGTATCAGAAGTTTCTTTAAAAAGTCCCGGAGGGACGACCTGTTTTTAGAATTAGAAACTGCGAAATTTCCCAAAGCTCCGTCAGGAGCGTCCTGTCTAATTGTTCAAGGTATCTCTGATACGGCACACTGGCTAGAGGGGAATATTCCCGTGTTTCTTTTTCGGATTGTGGTCAACTTTCGTGTCGAGCATCTGGAGGGCACGAATAATGCGCGGCCGTGTTTCCTTCGGTTCGATCACATCATCCAGATAACCGCGTTCGGCGGCGATGTACGGGTTCGCAAATTTTTCCCGGAACTCAGTTTCCTTCTGCTGAATCGCCTCGTCCTTGTTTTGAGCCTTTTCGATCTCCTTCTTGAAGATAATCTCAACAGCTCCTTTTGGACCCATGACCGCAATCTCGGCGGTGGGCCAACCGAAGTTAATGTCTCCTCGAATGTGCTTTGAGTTCATGACATCGTATGCGCCGCCGTACGCCTTCCGCGTTATGACAGTAATCTTCGGGACGGTTGCTTCGCAAAACGCATAAAGAAGCTTCGCACCGTTTTTGATGATACCTCCCCATTCCTGAGCGGTACCGGGTAAGAATCCTGGGACGTCCTCAAACACCAACAATGGAATATTGAAGGCATCGCAGAAACGCACAAATCGGGCGCCTTTCATCGAAGAATCATTGTCCAAAACGCCGGCTAACACGGCGGGTTGATTTGCAATAACTCCCACAGGCCTCCCATCCATTCGTGCAAAACCGACGATAATATTCTCTGCGTAATGCTCGTGCACTTCAAAAAAATCTCCGTCGTCCACAATCGCATGAAGAACATCTTTCATATCGTACGGCTTGTTCGGATTTTCCGGGACGATCGAGTTCAGCTTCTCATCCATGCGGCGGGCTGAATCGTTCGTCGTAGACACTGGAGCATCGTCCATGTTGTTCGACGGGAGAAACGAGAGAAGTTTTTTCACACGGTCAATGCACTCGACTTCACTTTCGCACGCAAAATGCGCCACGCCGCTTTTCGTTGCGTGCGTGAGGGCTCCTCCTAAATCTTCAAACGAGACATCCTCATGCGTCACTGTCTTCACCACATTCGGCCCTGTCACAAACATGTAACTCGTGTCCTTCACCATGAATACGAAATCAGTGATCGCCGGCGAGTAGACTGCTCCTCCGGCGCACGGTCCCATAATTGCCGAAATCTGCGGAATGACACCCGACGCCATCGTGTTGCGAAGAAATATGTCCGCGTACCCTCCCAAACTGACAACGCCCTCCTGAATGCGCGCACCACCGGAATCGTTCAATCCTATCACGGGCAATCCGACCTTCATTGCTATATCCATGATTTTGCAAATCTTTTCTGCATGTGCTTCCGAAAGCGAGCCGCCGAAAACCGTGAAGTCCTGGCTATAAACGAAGACTTCTCGTCCGTTAATCTTGCCGTGTCCGGTTATGACACCATCGCCCAAATATTTTTGATTTTCGAGGCCGAAGTCGGTCGAGCGGTGCGTCACAAGCATTCCTATCTCCTCGAATGTTCCTTCATCCAGCAGAAGTGAGATACGTTCACGCGCAGTGAGTTTTCCTTTGGTGTGCTGGTCGTCTATGCGTTGTGTGCCTCCTCCTAACAATGCCTCCGTTTTCTTTTCGCGGAGAGCTTTGAGTCTATCCGTTGACATGAGTGCCTCGCTTCTAAAGTGATGATATCAGAACAAAGACTGTGACAGCAACGGCGGCGATCAAGACCACGCCGTATGCGCACCCCAAGAGCGTGAATTTGACAAACGTCTTGCCTCGAGATTGTCCGTACACCCGGACCATTCCACGGTACAAACTTAATGGAATAGCAAATATGAGCATGTCCGCGTAACTCGCTATAACGCTCCACCCTGTGCTATTGAGTAGCGCAAGAAGAAGTAGAACGAAAAAGACGTAGGAGTGAAAATAGAACGTAAAGACAATATGCTGAATATAGTAAATATTGGAACGGATGTATATTAGCTTCAACAACAGCGCAAAGAGTGGCAAGAAAAGAAAAATAATCTGCGGCGTATGTTCCCGCAGCTTGTCAAAGAGCAACTGTGGATCTGATTCAGCCTTTCTTAGCCCGGCGGCGAATCGGTGGCCGAATTTTCGTTCAACTATTCCCGAATCGTCCTTTGCGAAAGTAAGTTTCATGCCTCTATTCATCTTCATCGTTACTATCGAATCCGCGTGGACCGAGGTCAGCAACGAATCGACATTCACCGGGCTGGTCTGCACAGCTTTTTGAGGCGGCGTTTCCATTATAGCCGCAAAGAAAAAATAGAGAAAGCTCATGAAAAAGTACAATTTGAAGGGGGAAATGTAGCGCGTCCGCTTGCCGGAGACATACTCGACAGTCAGCGCTCCCGGCTTCCAGAGAAATGGGCGCAAGCTGTGGAACAATCGCGAATCAAACGACAGAAGTTCTTCCCCTAGTTCTTTTATGAGGCCGTTTAGCGGCACTTTTAGTTCTACATCGCGCTGCCCGCATGCGGAACAGTACTCGCCATTCAATTCGCTGCCACAATTCTGGCAAACTTTTTTCGCGTCGCTCATGGCAAGAAGATACTACTTCCTTGTTCATATTTCAACGCATATCAGGGTAGTGATTCACTTTGACAAACTTTCTCGTGGGACAGGCATTCCTGCCTGTCAGATGGGTCAGACAAGAATGTCTGACCCACCGATTCATTGAAACTGAGTCACTACCCAGATCAGAGGTTCCTTGGAAGGATCGCACTCTGGCGACAAGAAGATTCATGTACGAATTGTTCATGTAGATTAGAATTAAGATGTGCAGCACGTCTACTCGGAAATCGGCATGAGTCATCTACGCTCGGGCTAAGAGCTATTTCTTTCCCACTTCAATGCCTGCTCGTCGCTCCAGCACCTTGATGACCGAAGAATAATCCTCTTTTGAAAAACCAGCATCGGCGGCTTCAGAAAATAACCTCTGCGCAACTTCGGTTGACGGAAGAGCCACATTAAGTTCCTTACCGGCCTGAAGCATAAGATTGATGTCTTTGAGCATATGTTCAACGAAAAATGGGGAGCAAAATTGCGGTCCAGCATAGATTTCCCTTTTGTCTGATACATCGGCGCGTTGAGGGCAGATTGATTCAGGACGTCTAGCAAAATGATGGGATCTACATTTGCTTTCTCTGCAAAAACCAATGCCTGCGCAAGCGTCGTCCCCATCCCGGCAATAAACATATTGCAAAGCAACTTCATGTGAGATGCTTGTTCTGGTTGATCGAACCGCCAGATTCTACTGCCGAGGGTTTTCAGCGCCGGCTCCGCCCGGAGAAAACCTCCCTCATTTCCCCCGACAAAGAGCAACAACGATCCGTCGGTTGCCTGGGGCACGCTGCCGAGAACGGGCGAATGCAAAAAGAAGCATCCCGCGTCTCGATAACGATTGCCAAGCTCCTTCGTTATTGCAGGTGAGACAGTGCTCATATCGACATGAACGCTCCCTTTTCGCGCTCCCCTGAGCACGCCGTTACTGCCTAAGGCACATTCGAAAAGCGCCTCCGAGTTCGAAAGCATCGAGAATACGATTTCAGATTTCTCCGCGACTTCCTTTGGCGACTCGCACCATGTTGCACCTTCTTCAACAAGTGACGAAGCTTTCTTCTTCGTTCGATTGTGCACAGCCAATAGAAAACCCGCTTTCTGTAAACGAGCCGCCATCGGTGTCCCCATCATTCCGAGTCCGATAAATCCGACTGAACTCTTCATAAGTACACTCTCCTCTTTAAAATGAAAAAGGGCGAAATGTACTTCGCCCTTAGAAAACAAGATATCGGATATCTTACCCATTATCTTGCACGAATCTCAGGATTCAGGTATCGTTACTACCAAGATATCCGATATCTGTTTGAGTCTACAAGGTATCGGTTACCTTGCTAATTGTCTTCACTGAATCTGAAAATTTACACATCGTTACTTCCAAGGTAACCGATACCTCTTTGACTCTATTTCTCAATCGAGTCGATGATCGCTCCTCCAACTACATCGTCCTCTTCATAAAAAACGACGGACTGGCCCGGAGTGATCGCCCTCTTCGGAGCATCGAACTTCACTTTGGCGATGCCTTCA
The DNA here is from genome assembly GCA_020052095.1 of Bacteroidota bacterium. Lineage (GTDB taxonomy): Bacteria > Bacteroidota > Ignavibacteria > UBA10030 > UBA8401 > JAGVPT01. Next base: position 5,285 of record JAGVPT010000055.1, read on the forward strand.
CCATCTCCATTACCTTCAACCTGTGTTACAAGCGCAGCTTCGTCGGTATCTTTGTACCGAATTTTCACATTCAATCGTTTCCCGCTGCGGAGATTGTCGTACTTGACGAGGTTCAGTTTCGTTGCCACGAGCGCGGTGTGCAGCAATTCATTTTCGCGCCCAACGGTGATAACGTTTTCCGTATGGTCGATGCTGGTAACGTAAATCGGCTCCGGGAGCGCAATGCCAATTCCCTTACGCTGGCCGACAGTATAGAACGGGAAACCGCGATGCTTGCCGATGACCTTGTCGTCCATCACGATATCGCCGCCTTCGACCGATTTCTCCAGATCAGGAAGTCTATGCTTCAAGAATCGTTCGTAATTGTTATCTGTCACAAAACAAATTTCGTAGCTCTCCCCTTTTGCGGCAGTGCGCAAGCCAAAGCGCTCTGCAATTGCCCGCGATTCGGGTTTTGTCAATTCTGAAAGCGGGAACATCGTCTTCCTGAGCGAATCCTGCGTCAATCCCCACAATGCATACGACTGATCCTTATGGGTGTCTTTCCCCCGCGCAATAACGTATCGATGCGTCGCATCATCCTTGCGCACTCGCGCATAGTGTCCCGTGGCGATAAAATCTGCGCCAAGTTTCGTGCTCTTGCGGATCATCTCCTCCCATTTAATTTTCCGATTGCATATGACGCAAGGATTCGGCGTACGGCCGTTAATGTATTCCTCGACAAAATTGTCTATCACCTGGGCGCCGAACGTTTCTGAAAAGTCCAACACATAGTGCGGAAAGCCAAGTTTAGCGGCGACCATGCGGGCATCGTTGATGCCGTCGAGCGAACAACAGCTTTTGTCGTTGTCATTGCTTCCGCCGACGTCGTCGAAGTTAAACGTCTTGATCGTGATGCCGATGACGTTATAACCTTGCTCGACGAGCAATGCCGCGGCAACCGAAGAGTCTACACCTCCGCTCATTCCGACTACGACTGTTGTATTCTTGTTCTCGCTCTGCATGACTAAATGTACAAAATTTCCAGTTGACTACCAAAGAACCGCATTGGCTAGTAGTGGGTTCAACTAAATAGTGATGCCATGACTTTTACTGGTTTGGTTGTGCCATTCTCTGAATTCTCGCGGATTCAATTAAGAAAGTCATGGCATCACTTGGTTGATCTACGACATTAGAATCAGAAGACCCCACTACCCATTGGCTGGAAGTGACTTAGGTTGGCCGCAAACCCTTCCGAAGGTTTTCTTTGGAAAGGGATACAAATCCAAATTAGTAGGCTCTCTTAGCAACCGAACCTTCGGAAGGGTTCTGCAAACATAGAGTATGTCTCAGACAACAGGCAGGTGCCTTCACGCCGTGTCTTATGATCCTCTCGTGTCACTCTTCCGTTGACAAACGGTCCGCAGGATATCGGTCGATGGCAAGGAGGATGCCATGAAGCAATGCCTCAGGGCGCGGAGGACAACCAGGGATGTACACATCAACCGGGACAACAGTATCAACGCCGCCGCATGATGCGTAACTCTTTCCGAATATACCGCCGCCGATAGCGCACGCGCCAACCGCGACAACAATTTTCGGCCCGGGCGTAGCTTCGTATGTTTGCCGGAGTGCGATTTCCATATTTCGAGTGACCGGGCCGGTAACCAATAACATGTCGGCATGACGAGGAGATGCGACGAAGTGAATGCCGAATCGTTCAATATCGTACACCGGGTTGCTTAGAGCGGTGATCTCGACCTCGCACCCATTGCACGAACCGGCATCTACTTCGCGAATATGAAGCGACCGGCCAAACAGTTTGTCGATTTTCTCCTTTAGCGCTGCCCCGATTTCTTCGGCCGATTGTTGGGCAGGTGGCGCTTGGGCAACTACCTCGGAAAATTCAAAATATCCTGTCTTGGATTCCTTGAAACACGCTTGACTCAGGAGTTCAGATTTTTCCGTCGTGGCAAGCTGAAAGTCTTCTGTCAAACGGATCGCTTCGGGACAAGCCACCTCGCATTCACCGCAAAAGATGCAATCGCCATAGTTCAGTGAAAGGATCTTTTGATTGCTCTCGGCGGGGGCCTTCGCCTCCACGGTAATGGCGGTTGTGGGACATGCTTCAGCACATTTGTCGCATGCGGTGCAGCGTGCATAGTCGATGATGGGTTTACCTCGGAACCCGTCGGGTGGATCGCCGATAACCGCAGGAAACGAGTTAGTAACTATTCCAGTTCTAATTGATTGCTTGAGAATCTTAAACATTGTGGTCGAACAACTCCTCTATACTGTCTGCATAGTTAAAGGGTACTCGTTCCTGAGTTCCGAGAGCACATGGTGTACTTCGTGGACATCTTTTGCTTCAAGAAGTCTTCTGTACACGCTTTCGTTGCTTATATTGGTTGCGATCAATCGCAGCACGTTGAGATATTCCCGTTCATTTGTCCCAGTTGACACCATGAAAACCAGACGAACCCTTTCCGGATCTTCAGAACTGTATTCGATGGAGCTTTTCAGGCGGCCAAAAATAACCACAACGTGGCTATTCGCCCCGCCAGATCGTGCATGCGGCACCGCCACTCCTTTGCCGATGATTGTCGGTGTCAAAGCTTCGCGCTCCGTGATGTTGTTCAAGAATTCTTCTTTATCTTTAACTATGCCGGCCTTATGAGCTTGCGTAACCATGACTTCTAACAAATCGTTGCGATCCTTTGCCTCAATGTCGAGCACAATAAGATTCTTTGAGAGATATCCACCGAGATACGTTCGTTCGACTTCTTCTTTCGCAATGGCTAGGGCATACTTGATGGCTTCGTCAACTGTGTTCAAAAAATTGCCAATCCCAATTTCCTGGGTGATACCGAGATCATAAAGCACTTTGCGAACCTCATTCCGCATCCCGACGATCAACAAGCGCTTCTTATCGTGATGAAGGCGATCCACGATGCTTTCAATAGCAATTGCTCCAGTCGTGTCGATGATCGGGACATTTTCCATATCGAGAATGACCATGTCTACATCGAAGTTCTTCTCCAACTCAGTGACAAAACTTTTTGCGGCGCCAAAGAACAACGGACCTTCAACGTCGAAGATAACAACCTTATTGTCTTTCAGCAGTTTCACCGTTGGCTCGTCGAGCGCTACACCCTTGATCTCTTGAAGAAGTTTTTGGTTCATTCCCATTTCGCTCATGCGATGGACAAAGAGGAACGCCGCCATGACCATGCCAACTTCGACCGCCGTGATTAAATCGGTGAAGACCGTGATCAAGATAGTGGCTATCATCACGGCTGCATCAGCGGCGGGAGTGCGCGGAATGAGCTTGATCGGGTCAAGTTCGAGCATCCCGATGGCGGTCATCATCAGCACGCCCGCGAGGGCAGCAAGAGGAATTTGAGATGCCAATCCGCCAAGGAAGAGCATCACCAGCACGAGTACTACACCATGCAGAATCCCGGAAAGTCTGGTCATGCCGCCGGATCGAACGTTCACCATAGTGCGGACGATAGCGCCGGTTCCGGCAACGCCTCCAAAAAACGGCGCGACGAAATTGCCTATCCCTTGTCCGATCAATTCTTTGTTGCTGTTGTGACGAGATTTCGTGGCATTGTCTGCGACCACTGAAGCAAGCAACGTCTCGATCGCTCCGAGGAGGGAGATCGTGAAACCGGCCGGGATAACTTTCTTCCATGTGTCTATCGAGACATGGGGAAGGCTTGGCATCTGAAAATGGGAGGGGATCTCGCCTATCAGCCGTATGGCTGAAGCCACAGTGAGCCCACTTCTCGAGCTGTCGTATGTGAGCCGAAGAAAATCGACCGATGAAAATATATAGGCAACGCCTGCTCCGACGACCAGGCCGATGAGCGATTTCGGCAAACTCTTGCTGATCTTTGGAACAAAATAAATCGTTGCCATCGTTATCAGGGCGATTACCGGAGCCGTGCCAAATGTTTTGAATTGCTGCATGAAGATGAGGATTGCAATCCCATTGGTGAATCCAACTGTGACGGGATACGGCACGAGACTTACAAATTTGCCCAATTTCAGCAAGCCGTAGGCCATTTGGAACAGGCCGGCGATAACGCAGGCGGCAAGCAATGCATCAGCGCCGCCGTATTGAATGTACACGGTCGTTAAGACAACCGTCATTCCCCCCGTTGGTCCGGTGATTTGCTGTTTTGTCCCTCCAAACAATGATGCGAGAATACCGGTGAAGATTGCTCCATACAACCCTGCGACAGCGCCTCGCGGATCGCCGTTGAATGCAAGAAGTCCAAACCCGAGGGCCAAGGGAAGTGCAACGATGGCAGCAGTGACTCCTCCCACGATGTCGCCCTGTATGTGCTTGAAGGAAAATTTAAAATTCTCCGAAACGTTGAAGTCACGGAGATAGTACCGCAGGTCGAATTTTCGTGGATCGAGTTTCTTAACGATGGTTCTCACGCGTCTTCGCAGTTCCTTTCCGAGTGCAATACATGGTAAATGATATTTGAGATTGTGGTCATCGATCGTTGCCGGAGTACGACAGATTGAAACTCTTATTGATCACCGGAAAGTCAGGCACGATGTTGTGGCGAACGGCTAATTTTAACCCGCGCCAATTGTGGAACGATGGATCAGTGATCTTCCAGCGGAAAATATTCCCATCCTTGCCTATCATGACCCAGTGCACGATCTCTCCGCGCCACCCTTCGAAGTACCCGAGCGCACATCTATCGGGCGCGGGAGATTGAAGTGTTGCCTTGATTGGTTCGTCGACATGCTGCCGCCGAAGTTGTTCCAGAAGGCGGAATGATTCCCTCACCTCATCTATGCGGACATTCACGCGGGCAAAGACATCGCCCTCGTTGCAAAGCACTGAGTGAAATTTGAGATAAGGATATGCGCAATGGGGATGATCCCGCCGCAGGTCTCTGTCAATTCCCGAAGCCCTTCCGGCAATTCCTATGATGCCGAGTCGATAGGCATCTTTGTGAGCAAGCACACCTGTCGATTCGAGCCTGTCAAGGACGGTTGAACTCGACATGAGGAGATCGACGAGCTCCTCAAAGGCCTCCTGACCGTCCTTCAAAGTTTCTTGCATCGCTTCACGCTTCGCCAACGTATCTTCAATATGCCGGCGAACGCCGCCGATCGCCGCCATTCCTCGCAACAACCTGCTTCCTGTGAGGATCTCATTGAGGTGCATGAACTTTTCTTTCAGGTAAAATGCCCTCGATGCAGCAATGGAGAATCCGACGTCGAGGAGGACACCGCCGATATCGCCGATATGGTTGCTGATGCGTTCAAGTTCGAGTAGTGCGGTACGTATTACCAGCGCACGCTGAGGAATCTCAATCTGCTGCGTGCGTTCAATAGCGTGGCAGAACGCAACGGCGTGAGAAAACGACGAATCGCCAGAAATTCGTTCCGCAAGAAAGACGGCTCGATGAGGGTTCATCCCTTCGGCAATCTTCTCCGTTCCTTTGTGGGCGTAAAAGAGCTGCACATCCAAGTTCACGATCGGCTCACCGGCAACGCTGAATCTGAAATGCCCAGGCTCAATGACTCCGGCGTGGACAGGACCGACTGGGATTTCAAATACACCTTCCCCCGCCACATGTTTGAAATCGAATGATCCTTTCACGCGTCGTACACTTCGTTTAAGATCGAACTCCTTGACCATCGGGTAGACATCTTCGGGCCAGTCTGGATGGACGGCGAGTTTGCCGATGTTGGGAAAAGGGACGATGCCAAACCAGTCCTGCACTTCTCGCTCGAACCAAGTCGCCGAATCAAGGGATGCAGTGATGGATGGAACTTCTCTCTCTCGGGCGTCAACGGGAACTCGCAGGATAAGAAATAGATTATCGGCTGTCATGGAGAAGACATAATAGATGAAGAATTTCCCGTGCAATTCGCGTTCATCGTTTGCAAGTAACATCACGAAATGTGCCTTCAGAGCTTTGACAAGCACTGAACAGATCTCCGGGAGCTTCGACAATGCGCCCGACTCAAGAGTAAGGTAGAGTTCGTTCGCGACGGGAGTGATCTCTTCCGTAAAGATATTACCCCAGGTAGTTCGCAGGAGTTGAATGTATTTTTGCTTCATCATTTCTCGTTCTAGACTTGAATAACAGCAGCCGCACGCATTATGAAGTTATAGATCATCGTCGGGATCATCGTGCCGAGTACCAGGAGAAAAACGACGAGTACCGCGATAACGACGAGGGAGAGGGTATCGCCATCTCCTTTTTTATCGTGACGTGATGGCTCGCCAAACACCATACCGGTCGCGTAGTAGATGAACCCGACGAAAACCGTCGCAACAAACCCAACGAATAGGACGCTCGCGAAAACATTGCCGGCGGAAAAGCCTGCGGTCACGATACTGAGTTCGCTCACAAAAAGACCGAACGGAGGCCATCCAGTGACGGCGAAGACGCCGAGGATGAACAACGTTGCACTCACGGGCATCACTTTGATCGCACCGGTGACTCGCCGTATAATTTTCGAATCGTATGCGATTCGAATGTTACCTGCGGTTAAGAACAGCACAAGCTTTGCCAACGTATTGTTCAGCATATGGAGAAGAGCGCCAAAATATGCCAACGGCGTCCCGAGGCCGAGAGCGAACACAATAATGCCGACGTGTTCCACACTGGAATACGCAAGCAGGCGCTTGTAGTCGCGTTGAAGGAGAATAAACGGAACTGCGACGCCCATCGAAACAAGTCCGAAGATGATAAAGAGATTGGGAGCGAAGCTTCCGCCGACAGCTTTGTTCACAAGAATGTAGAACCGCAGTAACGCGTAGAGCGCGATATTCACCAGCCCCGCGGCCATCAGAGCGCTGATTGGCGCCGGCGCCTCGCTATAGGCGTCAGGCTTCCACGTGTGCAATGGCACCAGGCCCGCCTTCGTGCCAAAACCAACGAGGATAAAAACAAACGCGAGCTTTAGGATATCAGGGTTCAGCTGTTTACCCACGGCGATCAACGTCGACCAGTTCAGGGCGTTGTCTGCAGATGAAACGACATGCAGCGCGGAAAAGTATGTCAAAATAATTCCAAACAACGCGAACGCAATCCCGACGGAACAAATGATCACGTATTTCCAAGCAGCTTCGATAGAACTCTCCCGCTCATAAAAGGCGACGAGAAACGCTGTCGCGAGCGTTGTCGCCTCCGTTCCGATCCACAAAAAACCGAGATTGTTCGAAACAAGCACAAGCATCATCGTGGAAAGAAAAGCATTCAACAGGATATAATAAAGGCGCAACATCGATCCATCGACCTTCTTATTTCGTATTTGTCTGTGGAGATATCCAATCGAATATAACGCAACAACGAGAGTGCTGCCCGAAACGATGACGAGGAGATACACCGAGAGCGCGTCGAGAAAAAACCATCCTTTAGGAGTCATGATCGTCGCACCCTGTAGCACCAGCGACGTCAGCCAGAGAGTCGCAAGAAACGTCAGTCCAGTACTGGTGACCGTGACATATTCAAACCATCTTCGCCTGCGCAAAAGAGTGCAGACAATGGCGCCGGCGACCGGTATTCCAAGTAATACTAAAAAATACACCACACTCAATGTCGCAATCTCCTGATTGTATCTACGTTGATTGTGTCAAATGTCTGATTGATACGAAAGACAAAAACTCCCAGAATCAGTACGGCGACAAAAATATCGAAGAAAATGCCGACCTCAACGATGAGCGGCATGCCGTAGGTGATAGAGAGTCCTGAAAGAAATACCCCGTTCTCCATTGTGAGGAGTCCAATAATTTGACTGACAGCCTGTTTTCGCGCGATCATAATGAACAAGCCGATCATCATTACAGCAATGGACATGGGAAGAACTTTGAATACCGCAAGGTCACTCATTCTCTGTGCCTCAAGAATTGGCCTGGCAACTGAATCTGCGAGAATCACGAGCAAGGCGCACAAGAGAAGTGATGTCGTGATGTTGATGGTGAAGTCAATTTCTTTGCGCACTTTTATCTTATCTATCACTTTACTAAGCGCGATCGGGATCACCGTCGCCTTCACAACAATCGTCAGGATCGCCGCAATGAGGATATGAGTCTCGCCAAAACCAACAGCGACCAATAGCGCGACCAAGCCCAGGAGGAACGACTGAATTGCGAACAACCGCACGTAGAACATTAGGCTGCGGCTTGAGACAATAAGGAATGTAGTGACAAGAATGGTCGCTGCGAGAATCTCGATACCAAGACTTATTGTTTGCGTGTCAAACATACGTTTTCAGTTTATGATCCAATAATGGAGTAAAGAATCAGTGCAAGCAAGGAGAGAACGAATGCGACCATCAGAAGTTCCGGCACCCTGAATAATCTAAGTTTTGCATTTGCTGTCTCAACGAGTGCCACCACTATTGCAAGAATGGCAACTTTGAGGATGAAAGCTGCGACTCCAACGATCAGGGAGAGAGGAGCAGTATCTATTGCCATCCCCACGGGCGCGAACATGTTCGCAAGGAGCGACAAGAAAATCAGCAGCTTCATCTGTGACGCCAATTCGAGGAATGCCAGGTACCGGCCTGAATATTCGAGGATCATTGCCTCGTGAATCATTGTAAGTTCGAGGTGTGTTCCGGGATTGTCGACCGGAAGGCGTCCGGTTTCAGCTATTGTTACGATAAAGAGACCTGCGAATGCGAGGACGTGCGACGGGTGGATGATGGATGCCTGGGTTGTCGAAAGTCGGTTCACAATGATGCTCAGATCTGTTGAACCCGCAGTCACCGCGGTGGTGAACACGGCGAGCATCATGGCAGGCTCGACGATGGAAGCGATCGACATTTCCCGGCTTGAACCCAGTCCGCCAAACGCACTCCCTGCATCCAGACCCCCTAATGCAAGGAAAAACCTTGCTGCGGCAAAGAGATAGATAATCGTAATAATATCCCCCATCCAGTGAAACGGGACGGGTGCAAAGATTGTCGGGACGAGAAGCGCGATGAGCAGCATCGAAGCAAGAACGACATACGGTGTTATTCGAAATATCCAGGAAGACGTTGAGGGAATAATGACTTCCTTTCTCATCAGTTTTGAAAGGTCGAGGTACGGCTGAAAGATTGTTGCGCCGCGCCGGTTCTGGAGTCGCGCCTTTGTCTTTCTGATTATTCCACATACCAATGGCGTCGCCAGCAACATCAGGAGAATCTGGATCGCTGAAACGATAAATGTTGATGCGAACTCTATCATCGTGCAAATAAGAGAAGAAGTATGAGAGTGATGAAAATATATGCCAGATACGATTGTATGTGACCAGTCTGAATTCTCCGAACAATTTTCGCCGCAGCGATCGTCGTTTGCCTCACCGGCGCATACAAGTATTTCTGGAAGATCGATTCGGTCTTCAGCTCATAACGGATTTGTGGTTTGTAAAATGCAGACATTTCCTCAGAGATCTCGATCTCGTGAGTTGCCCGAAAGATATTCGAAAAAATCATCCGTATCGGCTTGCTGAAGCCTGCCGCGGTATATTGCATTCGCGGTTCGACCTTTTCGAGACCGCCTGCCCAAATCATGGCCGTTCGTGTGCGGATCTTTCCTGCAAGGACGAAGCCGACAACGATAGGTGCAATGATCAATCCGGCGAGTAGTGAAAGAAGCATAAGTGGCGAAACGCCGCTTCCGGCCCCGCGGGGGATCGTCAAGGTCCCCACGTTCAAAACTGAAAGAGCCGAACCGCTCTCACCGAAGAAAGAAGATGTTACCCGGCTGATAAGAGATATCATTATTCCCGGCGCTATGCCAAACGCGACGCAAGCAAGCGCGAGGATCCCCATGGCAAACAACATTGAGAAGGATGACTCATGTGCTTTCTCCGCATGCGCCGAGCGGGGCAATCCTAAGAACGTCACGCCGAATGCTTTGACAAAGCAGGCCGCTGCCAGCGCCCCGGTCAGCGCGAGCAAGGCAACGGTCACGGGCACAGCGAGTCTCACGGCAAGATCAGGAATGTCGAAACCAAGAAGAAGCGCTTGAAACGTCAACCACTCGCTGATGAATCCGTTTAAGGGTGGCAGCGCTGAGATGGCTGCGGATCCGATGAGAAAAAAGAACATCGTCCATGGGAGCTTCTTGGCAAGGCCGCCAAGTTCATCTATGTTTCTGGTATGTGTTGCATGAACAACAGAACCTGCACCAAGGAAGAGCAGACCCTTGAACATTGCATGATTCAGGACATGATACAATCCAGCCAACAAAGCAACGGCGGCCAGTGTCTTGCTTCCGAATGAAGAAAACAACAGTGCGGCACCTATGCCCATCAGGATGATACCGATGTTCTCGATGCTGTGAAATGCCAGAAGTCTCTTGAGGTCGTGTTCCATCAAGGCATACAATACTCCAAGCACGGCCGATGCAACAGCGATGAACAGCACGAGAATTCCCCACCATTCAGGTCCCGGGGCGAGAAAATCGAAAAACACGCGCACCATCCCATAGATTCCCATCTTAATCATGACACCGGACATCAATGCTGATACATTACTTGGCGCTGCAGGGTGAGCCTCTGGCAGCCAGATGTGAAGGGGAACAATTCCGGCCTTCATGCCAAATCCGACCAGCGCACAAAGAAAAATCCATGTATTAACAGAAGGCGGGATTTGAGTTCGTACATGCCGAAACGCTTCAAAGCTGAATGAGTGAGCAAATCCGGCAAGCGTAATAAACATTACCAAAAGCAGCGCCGTCCCGATATGGGTCATGACGATATAGAGGATACCTGCTTTCCTTGATGAGGAATCTTCATGTTCATAGATGATAAGGAAGTATGTCGTAACAGACATGACTTCCCACACAATCAGAAACAATATGGCATTTCCCGCCATCACGACCAATGCCATCGACAGGAGGAACACATTGTAGAGAAACACGAATACTGCGATATTCCGTCGGCCGACGAATTCATTCGTGTAGCCGAAGGAGTAGATCGAAACCGCAATTCCCAAAAACGAAATCACTGCAAGAAAGAAGGCCGCGAGTTGATCGATATTGATTGACAATGGGCCGAATGGAAGCGTCCGTCCAAATTCCAATTGATATGGTGAACCGGCGAGCAAGACCGAAAGCGAGAGGGCACAACCCCCAAGTGAGGCGAGCGTAGAGAAACCAAAACCAAGATTCTTTCCAAGGCGGATTACGAATTGGCTGGTAAGCTCGTTAGCGTTATTAGATCTTACAAAGAAGAGCGAGACGACAGCGCCAAAAGAAAACCCTCCGATGAGGAGGGCAAAATAGAACCCAGGCAATGCCAATGAATATCCCATTTCGTTTCAGAAAATAATTGAAAATATAACCAATCGACGGATCATTATCAAATGGCGATACGGTCGGGAAGTCACTCAGTTTGAGAAAAAAAGATTGGCTTGAGGTGTGCCGGTGTCCGTATTGGCTTGGTACCGTTAATTTCTTTCCGAGAAAGTCCCGCTGTACGGGATCCCGCTCCTTAAATATTATTAATAGAAGCGGGAAAAGTAACCAAAGAAATTATGTCGAAATCGTAACGCACGGATTCAATCCCAGCCGCACATGCCGACAATTTCGACGTGACCCGAGAAATGCTGAGTCGATAAGCTCGGAATCGGAGGCAATGTGTGAAGGGGGCGATGCGTGCGTTAAGAAAACGGCTGGCACGCGGGATGGTATGTGTGAGCCGTTTTCTTCGGCATGTGTGGTGGCAAGCATCGCAGGGATTCCGATTCCGAAAGGCTCTCTTTTGAGCCGAAGGCTCATCAGCCTTTGGCTGAGCTTATTTTTCTTTCTCTGGCATCAGAGAAAGAAGAGAGCCGGTATGTTTATTTAAAATGTGACCGTACCATCGAAGGCACGGTGTCTTAATCTGTCGCTCCCCTCCCACCTACCCATGGCTGGCATAAGAGCTTTCAAAGGGTTATGATCATTCAGTAAATTTAAAAGATGATGAGAGCGAGAATCCAAAACAGCGTGAGTCCCGACACTCGCTTCCACGTTCCGCGCAAGAGCTTCGAACTTCTCCTACATCACAACATCGAGTTGAAAAGTTACTCTATTATCCAACGGTCCAATGATTTCGGAATCGCCCGAGCCAAGAGTTGCAACTCCAGATTTCAGCGTTTCGCTGTATTTGAAAGAAATTTCCGCTTGCTCCAGCACTTTGCAGCCGAATACAATATACCATCGAACGCCCCGACCGTACAACGCAGGAAAAGAGTAACCACCCCGCACGTCTCGCTCGAATTCATACAATCGTGAATCGTATGAGTGTGTATCAAAGATCGCAAATCTCGCGTTCCCGAACAGGCGAGGCGAGGGAAACGACCATGTCAATTCCGCAAACATCAACATCCCCCGCTCGTTGGTAGGGGAAACGGAATATCCAACGCGTGTCAATTCGATCCTCTGACTCAGTTCCATCCATTTGTTTATCGAATAAGTCATCGATGCACGTAGGTTTTCTTGATGCCGAGCTTGTAGTATTCTTTCCAATTCATGATTTGCGTAGAGCAACGAATTTTCCTGCACCTTAGATTTCTTCTTATATTGAACAAACGCACTCAGAGACTTTGTGACCGTATGCTCGTAGCGCACGACATATTCGCTTCCCGTGGCTGTAAACTTGCCAATTTCCGGAAGAGTAAATTCATCAGAGTACAAAGAAATCTTGATTCCATTCAATGGCCGGTATGCAAGGCCGAGATATCTTCCGCTCTCGCCGTTGACAGTTCCATTCTGCTCCCCAAATCCATACGCAAACGAATTGGCATAATCGTTCGCATAGGATCGCACCTGGCTTGCTACCGACAATCGTCTTGAGACTTGATAGATAAACCCGACAACAGCGCTTCTTGACTCCCAGGAATTTCCGGCGAGCTCTCCAAATGCAGAGAATGACTCGAACGCCAAGTTCGCATTTGCACCTACCGCAGAAATATCTGAGCCGCGGGAATTATGCGACGATTGAGTTTCAATATTCTTATTGTACCGTGATCGAAGGATTGCGGCGCCGAGCCGGTGCATTCGCCCGACCCGAATGTTCGCAATCACCCCGGCGGCTGTCTCTTCGACTACATCTTTCTTCCCGAGCTCGGTTGGGGACCGAAACAGCCCGGACGTGTAGAAACTTCTGAGGGTATTGCTGCTGTCAACGGTGGCACCGGTCTTCTTTTTCGATAAGAAAACCGTCAGCGTCAAGGGATAGAAGTCTACAGTCGCCGCAGCGCCCTGAAAATAATGAAACTCGTCCGTCGATAAATGTGGCACAATGGTTCTGCCGGTTGATTTGACTTGAAGCAACGCATCGCCGCCTTTCGATGAAGACCTGAAACCCGAAATCGTCAATCCTTCTCCGGCGTTCACTGTGTAATTCCCTATAACCAGCTTTTTCACTATCCCGACATCATCGAATCCGATGTATCCGCTCACAAATCCATCACTGAACTTCTCGCCGGCATCCTTGTCGTACAGAATTCCGCCGCCGGCTCGTGCGGCAATGAATTTCAGGCGGTGATATTGACGGAACTTGTTCCCAAAATAATCTCCTTCGCGAATAGCTTTCTGCAGTTGCAAATCCGATGTGCCGCGCGAGCGAAATGAAATCCTGGAAAACCCCGGTGAATCATCCGAAGATCTCGTACCGCTTGCGGCTTTCCCAAAGGTGAAGAATTGAGAGACGAGCGCCATAGTCTGTCCATCTAATTCGGGAATAGCACGTAGATCGACAATCGAAAGACCTCCCAAAGAGTCCCGGAGGCTTATGATTTTTCCTGCCACGATGGAGGAAAGGAATGGCACCTCTGTGAGTTCTTGAAAGGTCGCCGTATTGATGTCGATCGGATTCGATCGATAAAACTCCAACGCATCAAGGGTGTTCGATCTCTCCGCATTGTCATCGGGATTATTTTCGAGCAGAAGTTCCAGCGGCGGAGAATTGTGCGAAGGCTCCTCCGTTTCCTGACCCTCTGCCGCCTCAATCAGAAATAGAGAGAAGAGACAAATAATGAACAGTTTCATTTCCCCCCCCTCGGGAGTGAATTGCTTTTTGAGTTGCTCTCGAAGAAACGTTCATATCCAAAATGAAATTCCAAATGAATGCGTCAGCCCGAGTTCCAGGTGAGTTGCGACGGCGTAGTCCACCGAAACGGATGAATAATGGATACCAATGCCGCCAATGTAACGAGAGGGTTCATCGGACAACCCAAACCGGACGCTGACGATTTCAAACGGAGAGAATTCCACTCCCATTCTGCCGGAGGCCGGATATCGCACATCTTTCACGATGGTCAGAAATACGCTCGCGGTTGTCAGTAGTTCGCACGATATTCCCGTCAAGTAGACTTGAGGCAGTTCATCGTTCAATTCGCCAATCCTTGGACGGTTGACGTTCAGCAATGAAAATCCCCACCGGAGGTCATCCGTCACCTGCACCGATGCGGCAACGTCGATCCCGACGGCGTACGCCGTTCCATAATTTGCGATTGCGAGATAATCGCAGTTGATGTTGCAGCCGATGAAGAATCGGCCGTCAAGTTCCTTTGCAAGTGTTGCCGTCGCTGTAAGCTCCCTGTACAACGAAAACCCTGTCGAAGTCACAGCGAGTCCAACATTGAAAAACTTCAGTGGGGATGCTGCAAAAACGCCACCGTTTGATAACTGGGATAAATCAAACGGCGACGGGGAATGAAAGGCGGAAACGTAGAGCGATTGAAGTGCTGCGATAGCAGACGGATTCAGCAACAGCGATTCGACATCCCCCGCATATGAGGGGGATAATGCCCGGGCAAGAACTCTGGGTGGAAGCGCGATCCGTTCGAACCCTGCGGTCGCCTTCTGAGCATGAAGAACCAAGAGCGCAAGAAGAAATGTCCATCGCTGGTAGGTAAGAATTGATACGAAGAGCTTGAAAGGACCACCGAAAGTGGTTATATTAATCCCGAAGAGTTTCCCCAACCTTCGTACGAGGACTAGCATGCGATCCCCCCTGATTATTGTGATGTTCTTGCTACTAGTGGTGTGCTCCTATTCGACTTCTCTTGGACAGATCGAAGCTCAGGTCACCGTCAACATGGAAAAAATTCCCGGCTCCTCGCGCGATCTTCTCCAGAATTTCGGCTCAGACATCCAAACGTATATCAATTCAAATAAATGGACGTCGGACGATCTCGGCAATGATAAGATCCAATGCTCGATCACTATCTTTTTCGTTTCGGTCAATGGGGATAATTCGTACAGCGCGCAGTTCTTTTTGGGGAGTCAAAGACCCGTCTACAAATCGCAAAAAAACACTGCGATGCTTCGCATTTTTGATGACACGTGGAATTTCGTGTACGTCAAAAATCAGCCCCTCTATAAAGACGAGACACGTTTCGATCCTCTGACAAGCTTCGTCAATTTCTATATGTTTCTTGTTCTTGGATATGATTTCGATTCTTACAATCCGCCTCTTTCCGGCACACCGTACTTTCAGAAAGCGGTCACTATTTGCAGCCAGGCTCCCTCTTCAACAAAGGGCTGGGACCGCAGTGCGTCGACGTACAGCAAGTTCTCTTTCGTTGAAGAGCTTCTCAACGCAAAGTATCGGGCGATCAGAGAAGGCATGTTTTCGTACCACTTCAAGGGCATTGATTACCTTGCCGGCAAGCCGGCCGAAGGAGAAAAGAATATTATCGCCTTCCTTCAGAAGGTGGCGGATTTTAGGAAATCGGTGAACCCCCGTTCGCTTGTGGTCAAAGCATTTTTCGATACGAAGTACCAGGAACTTGCAGAAATTTTCAGAAATAATCAAGACAAAAGTGCGCTGCTACTTCTTTGCACAATCGATGCAGCCCACGAAAGCACGTACAGAGATTTGAAGAAATAATTGTGACTCCTAAGTAACTCATGTCGTCGAAAGTGCTGGAACTTCAATGGGCATGAGTGTGAAACCTAATTCAGTAGCTTTGGAACGTAATCTTCGGAGCGTTC
>JAGVPT010000260.1 GCA_020052095.1 Bacteroidota bacterium
AAAAAATGAAAATCAATTTGTTGCGAGCATTTCTATAACCCCGTGTGCCAAAAATGAGTAAAAATCTCGTCTGATCACTCCTATATCGGATTTGAGGAGCCTCTGGCTAGCACACCTCAGTTTAGCACACCACCCCTAAGTCCCCTCCTCATTTGAGGAGGGGAAAGCGCGACCTGTCCGCCGGTTTTTTGGCGGAAGCGCAGGGGTGATGCAGTAACATGCAATGCAGTTTCTGACAACATTACGTGGATACCAAGCTATCCGATTGCTCCAAGCAATCGGATAGCTCGAACATTGCAAAAAAAATGCGATGCACTCGGGCAAGCGCATCGCATTTCGTATGAAATAGCAACAGCTAATCGTAAAACTCTTAACTCAATCTCGAATATTCTGCAGCGTCAGGATTCTGGTACACTCTTTGGGTTACCCACTTTACTCCGTTGTACCACAAAATCGCAACAATCGTCACCGTGTACCCATTATATGTTCCAACCGAAGTCACACGCACCTGGGAAGCCGAAAGACCTGCTGGTCGATCTCCGGTATACGTCACACTCCCACCGATCAGACTCACGTTACCTGAAGGAAGTGCCGCGAGGGAGTTCGATCCCATATCACCCATGGCAAATTTCATACCGACGTACGCAATTTGCCGTGTCTGATCATGGAATGCCTCTGATCGACCGACATTATAAACAGCTTGGTCCGCCGCGCTAAATCCCAACGCGTACAATCCTATAATGACATACACGCCAGCGCCAGCGACTATCTTTGATGTGCCCACTTAATCCTCTTTTTGTCGAGCTTGCCTACAGGCAGTTGGTTCTCGGATGAGAGCCTTTTTTTCGCTCTTGAACTACCTTAAATCTAATCTAAAAACATGGAATTGCAATACGGGACAACACGCATTTTCAATACTACGGTAAAACACGGATAGATAAACACGCCATATTGCTCAGCACGGTGTTGAATCGCCATTATCATCTGCTCCTGCCCTGGTAAGAGACGAATAAACGGCCAATATTATATTCTGCGCTTCGTGCCTTTGTGCCCTGGTGGCAATCGGTCTATCAGAGATTCTGCGGAAAAATCGTCCGCTCCGGGGTGGTGTCTCACTTTCCAAGGGACAGAGAGAGTCTCGTTGGCGGGCTACTTCTTCTCGTTAAAAACCACCCCTGGCGCTATCGCGCTTTCCCCTCCTCATTCGAGGAGGGGACTAAGGGGTGGTGGCAAACTCTTTCTCCGGCATCAGAGAAAGAAGAGAATGGACGAGTATAACCAAATTGAGACCCGCTCCGAACATGCCTTTACGTCTTTTGACGTGCTTTCGATCCCTGCAGTTCCATAGTTGTCGAGATCGGCAGTGAATGTTACTTCATCAAAATCATTTTCTTTGTTGAAACAAAATCGTCTGCGGTAATTCTGTAGAGATATGTTCCACTTGACGCCCTGACACCGCCATTGTCATCTCCTCTCCATTCGACTGCGTGAATTCCGGCGGACATTTCATCGCTCAACAATGTTTTCACCTCCCGTCCCAGCATATCGTATACCTTGACGCTCACGAACGCGTTTTTCGGCAATGCGAACGTGATCATTGTCGTGGGATTGAAAGGATTTGGATAATTCTGATTCAGCTGGAATTCTTTTGGAGCGCTGCCATCATCTCTCTTAAGGGTAATCTTAGCTTCCTTTCGTTGAGAAGCGCCGGGAAGAATGGGCACATCAACTACACCGTGGTCTGAAAAAGATCCTTGTTGATATGATGAGCGTGTAATATAAGTAATCCCGTTGTCTTCAAATGACCCAACATCGGGCGGCAAAAAAACGGCAGAACCTGTTATTGTTACAGACGCACTTCCCCCAAAGGGAAAGTTGCCGATTGTCGTCAGCAAGCTCACGACGAGGCTTGTGTTTTCATTCAAGAAGTCTGCGGTAGGTGGACCGGTTGGATCACCTTCAGTATAAATTGGGTCACCGCCGCTTAGCTCATAGTAAATATTATTAGACAGAGAGCGTACAATGGAACTGGATACCCCGTTCGGAGTTCTTACGGCTGTAAAAGACAGATTGTTGGCAATATCCGTTGCGTTGTACAAGGTACTATCATGGCTAAAACTCGGGGTCAGATTCGTGAAAGAACCCTGGATCACACTATTATCAGATTTCTTGATCACGTATGCCGCAGATACCAGGGCATCATTACTGATGCTCGGCGGATTGTTATTAGAGATTTCATAGGTGAAATTTTCTTCGTTCTGTTCGCGATGATTACCTTCGTTCCCACTTTCGCTGATAGTTTCATCCAAATAGAAGAACTTGGAGTATTGGAGATCATAATTTGTAACCGGGTTGGCGAATGTGATTGAGAACGCCCCCTTGTTGTTGGTAGTATCATAATCACCAGGGTCAACATCGGAAATTACGGCTGAATAATTCTGTACACCGGCAGAAGAATAAGTAAGACCTCCAAAAACAACGCTCACATTTCCCCCAGCAGCGACTGCAACGTTGGCTGTAGTATGAATGAGCGAGCCCTCTTGGTATAAAGACACAGAACACGTCGAAGGACTCTGCATATTCGTTTCCTGGACAAGAACCTCCACACTGAACGGTACATTAGTGTTTTGTTGGGAGGGGGCTTGAATTGACGCAACTTTGAGATCGGGTCGTAATCTTACACGGCCCCACTCTTTGTCGAGTTCGACGTCCCCTTTTTGAGGAGTCTTGATATGAGCCACGACGCGCAGAGTATCATTATCGAATCGGCCGGGGATTCTGGAGACAATTTGATTATTGACCAATTCCAGTTTCTTTTCGTTACTAACAAACGCTACTTTCCCTTTTCGGCTGAAGATTTTTATCTGGAATTTCTTGATGGATGGAGGAAGTGGATATTTTACCGGGTCAGAGGTGCTAAACGTCGCATAAAGGTCGACGGCAGTCTGCCCCTGCAAAGCCTTGACATCGATTGAAAAGGGGTCGACTTTCTTGTGTTTCTCCTGTTTCTCCGAAAAAAGTGGACCCGTAAAAACGAACAGGGCGACAAGCAAGGCCGTGAAGATTCTCAACCGTAGTATTGTTTTCATGGTGACTCCATTTAATTTTTTGACACTCTTTGTTTTCGCCCGAGAGAAGGAAATAGACCGGATTTCGGGTAGCGGTACACTTTGCCTTTTTTCAAGAAGATGTAGGACATCTTGCTCAAAAAATCGTAGCTATTTGAGAAATTTTTCTAGGTCAATTACTGAAGTTACGCAAGTTGTCAATTTTGGTCATGCAATGCTTCGACGCGGCGCAGAAAGAATGTTCATCCTGAGCAAATCCTGCGTTTTTTGCAGGATGCGTCGAAGGATGATCAAAATATCCTTTCTGCGCCTT
>JAGVPT010000167.1 GCA_020052095.1 Bacteroidota bacterium
ACATGTTGTCACACAATACATCAACATCATCCAACTTGAAAAAGAATCTCCACCAAAAAATTAACTTGACTTGCCATTTGGCATTATCTTCGGGGAGGCACATCAGCCATTGGTTGAGGTTACTTTTACTGCATCTATTAAAAATATTAAGGAGTGGGATCCAGTACAGCGGGACTTTCTCGGAAAGAAAGTGACATCGTCGGTCAGGATTCGATGGGCCCACCAATGAGACACTCCCTGTCCCAAGTAAACTGAGACACTACCAGCATATTGATTTCTTAACCTAAAAAAGTATATATTCATCAAAATGAATTATTCAATATTGATATTGGCCTTCGCTGCATTGATTCTTTCCGACTGCGCCGACGCGCCCCGAGAAAATCCCCTTGATCCTCGTTCGCCTCATTATCAAGGTAATGCCGCTGTAACGGGAAAGGTGTATGTGCTGAATCAGAATACGCCCGTCCCACAGGCGCGCATTACGTGCCTCGAAAGCGGAATCTCGGTGGTAACTGATTCGAACGGCGAGTATCAGTTCGGCAATATTGACGCAGGCTCGATCACACTAGTGTGTTCAAAAGAGAATTTTGTGCCTGATACACAGAAGACGATCCTTGAGACCGGTTCCTCACGCCAGATTTCTTTCGGATTGAACGGATCCCCGTACGTCATTTCACAAAAAATCCTGACACGAAAGATCGATCAATACTATCCGAGTCCACAGTACTTTGTTGAAGTCGACGCATCTGTCAGCGACCCGAATGGCATTACGGATGTCGATTCTGTCTGGTTTGTTGTTGTCGACACGCTTCAGTATCCAATGGACTATTCCCCATCGGCGAAATTGTTTCAGACAACAATTTTTAAATACGATATCCCTACAAATACAATTCAATGGCTTGTGGGGAAGCCACTGACAATTCATTCCAAAGATCGTTCCAAGGCGCGCGGCATTAGTTCTCCATTTACTATTACACGCATTATTGAGAATAGCGCGACACCAACGTCCCCGACGCCTCTGAACAATGATACTACCGGCTCGACGCCAGTACTTCTGTGGACGCCACCTGCAGTGACATTCAGTTACACGTATACTCTGGCTATTGCCCGAGTTGATGCGGGGACGAAAACCGTCGTCTGGACGTACAACGGACTCAATTTCTTTTATGAACAAATTCAATTTCCGGGCGATGGCAGCGGGCAGACGCTGCCGCCCGGCAATTATGTCTGGACGATATCTGTGGTGGATGAATTCGGAAACTACAGCCGTTCCAAAGAAGCATCTTTCGTGGTGAAATGACCGTGGATCAACAGCAGAAAACAAGCTTCGAAGCGCTGTACGAAATTACGAGAAGCATCAATTCAATTCTTGAGCCCGTTGCTCTTCTTGAAAAGATTCTCGAGAGTGCGATGGCCCACTTGAATGCGGAACGCGGTTCCGTGCTTCTGGTGGACGAAGCAAAAGAACGGGGATTCTCCGTTGTTGCCGCAAAAAACTTTGGACCCGAACACTCGGGGGATAAATTTGCGGCCTCGTCATCGGTCATTCAGCAAGTGCTGGCGAGCGGCAGCCCAGTTTTGACGTTCGATGCTCTGAGCGACGAACGATTCGAATCGTCGACGAGCATTGTTGCGCAAAAGATACTTTCGATTATATGCATTCCGCTCCGGGCCAGTGAAAAGATTTGGGGAGCAGTGTATCTTGACAGTAGTGTTTCCCGCAAAGCCTTCACGGAGGAATCGCTCAAGTTTCTCACTGTGTTCGGTCATCTGGCAGCCATCGCAATTGAAAACGCCCAGCGGTATGCATCGCTTCGCAATGAAAACGAAAAGCTCCGAAATCAAGTAGACGTCACCCATCTTTTCACGACGATGGTCGGCAAGAGCGAGGCATGGAAACGCGTTCTAGGGATTATCAAACGCGTGCTTGATGCGGATGTTGCCGTTCTCATCACGGGAGAAAGCGGGACCGGTAAGGAGCTTGTTGCGCGAGCCGTTCATGACGGCGGACTGCGTTCAGGAAAACCGTTTGTCACCGTGAACTGTTCTGCCATCCCGGAGCAGCTCATGGAAAGTGAATTCTTCGGATACGTCAGAGGAGCGTTTACAGGTGCAGCCGGTGAAAAGAAGGGACTCGTAGAAGTAGCAGAAGGAGGGACGCTGTTTCTGGACGAGGTCGCCGACCTCCCGCTTTTGCTTCAGCCGAAGATCCTGCGTTTGCTCCAGGAGAAAGAATACCGCCGTGTTGGCGACACAAAAAATCGAACTGCTAATATTCGCATCCTTGCCGCTACAAATCGCGATATGCGCGAGGAGGTCAAGGCTGGGCGATTGCGCGAGGATCTTTACTTCCGCTTGAACGTCGTTGAGATTCATTTGCCTCCATTGCGTGAACGGAGGGAGGATATTCCGCTGCTCGCAACGCATTTTGTCCGTCGCGCGGCGGATACCTATAAACGGGCGGTTGATGGGATCCACCCCGATGCTATGCAAATGCTGCTCGCGAATCAATGGTCGGGAAATGTCCGGGAATTTCAGAATGTTATCGAGCGGGCAGTGGTTCTTTGCACAGGCAAGCAGTTGGTGCAAGAGGATTTCATGTTCGATGCGTCTGATCGGGCAACGATCCTGCGCAGCGCGACCACTTTGGCAGATTTCGAGCGGCAGGTCATCGAAGCGACGCTTGCCGAAATGGGAAACAATAGAACCCGCACCGCCGAAAAGCTCGGAGTGTCGCTTCGTTGGTTGCAGTACCGTCTTAAAGAATGGAGCGGCGAATAAATGCCGTTCACTATCGAAGCGACGATAAATGAAAGCAGCACGACGCGCGTTTATCGAGCGTTCGATGAAACACTTCACAGGCGTGTGCTGCTAAAAGTACTTCATAAGCATCTCGCGAACGATCAGCAATTGCGAGAGCGGTTTGTTCGTGAGGCACGAGCCTGCGCAGCCTTGCGGTCGGAATACATTGTCCAGGTTTTCGATCTTACCGAAATCGACGGCGCGCCCGCCATCGTGATGGAATATATCGATGGTAAATCGCTGAAAGATGTGATCGCCAATGATTCGCTTCGCACTCCTGCTCTTGCTTCGAAGGTAGCACTCCATGTTCTTCGCGGGTTGAGCCTTGCCCACAACCAACAGATCATCCATCGTGATATCAAACCGGGCAATATTCTGGTTGCCGCCGATGGGACGGTCAAAGTCACCGATTTTGGCCTAGCGCGGATCGCCGTTGCCCCCACGGTAACGCTGGAGGGGACGCTGATCGGGACACCCGCGTATATTGCGCCGGAACAAATCCGTGGTGAACAGCCCGATGCGCGTGCCGATCTCTTTTCGCTCGGAACGACGTTGATTGAAACGCTGAGCGGGGAACGTCTCTTTGAGGGTGCAACGTACGCCGAATGCTTAAACAAAGTTGCCGCATTCAGGCCCGAGATGCTTGATCGATTTACATCGAACTCGTCGCCAAAATTCATAGAGTTCTGTAAGGGTCTCATGCATCCAGACAAGCATCGTCGATTCGCGTCAGCCGATGAAGCATTGACTGTCCTGCAGAATGAACGATCGATCACTCCCGGTGCCCCACGGCCGGCACTCAAACGGCAATGGACTCAATCGACCATGATCATAACGGCACTGTTGAGCATTGGCGTGATACTGTACGGCGTCAATTTCTTTGTGCATCGGTCGACTCGTCAACCGAACTCTCTACTCGAAAGGGAAGGAATCATCGTGTCGGCTGTGGACACCGCAAAGAGAACCTCAATGCCCCCGCCATCGTTAAATGTGCCCTCAGAAAGATCGAATGCGCTACACGGAGAGGCAACGCTGGGGGGGAAGCGGGATTCAAAGCAATTGTCGGATGAGTATAAAGCCTCCATGGACTCTGGCTCAGTGAGAATTACGAGCACACCGTGGGCGAAGGTATTCGTTGATAATAAGTTAATAGGTGAGACCCCTCTGGATGCTCCCGTATTTCTCGCATCAGGAAGTCATACAATAGTCTTCACTCATCCATCGTTCGAGCCCATGATGAGGACTATCACGATTACCGGAAACGTACAGCTTGTCGTCAACTGCGATTTTTTGGAAAGCGCAGGATTTCTGAATTGCACGGCCAGGCCATGGGCGGAGATATTTGTAGATGATGTCTACAAAGACACGACTCCTTTGGCCAAAGCGATCTTGCTTTCTGCCGGGAAACATCGTGCGCGATTTCATAATCCTTCGTTCCAGGATATTTATCAAGAGATAACAATCGTAGCGCAAGACACACTCACTCTTTCAATTGTTTTTTCACGATGATTTCCATGAAGTATCAAAAACATCTTTTTATTCTTGTTTTCTTTCTTTCAGAATCGGCCGTCGCTCAGTCGAACATTGTCGATTCCACGTTTCGTGCGATTGAGTTGTCGTTTGAAGCCGGTTCGTATATCAATGCGGAACTAGAAGCTCGTCGAGTGCTCGAGTTGCCGGGAGTTATTGATTCTACACGTGTGCTTGCTGAAAAGTGGATCGCCTTTTCGTTGATAGCTCAAGGCAAACCTTTGCTCGCAAAAGATCATTTTGCCGCTCTTCTGCGGATCAACCCGCAATTCGAACTTGACCCTGTCCTTACGTCACCAAAAATCCTGGCCGTTTTCAATGAAACGAAGACATATCAAATGGTTTCCCTAAAATCGAGAGACACGAGCGCGGTGCATCGACCACGACAAGCGCCAGCCATCTCCTATCGAACGGTCATCTTTCCTGGTTGGGAACAACTCCACACGAACAGGTCGACTTCGGGGTATCTCTTTCTTGGCGGTGGAATTGGGACACTTGGCGCCGGGATCGTATTCGAAGTGTTAAGGAGCTCAGCTCGAACCGAATATCTCTCAGCAACAACCTCCGCGGCAATTGAATCGAAATACTCGCGCCATAACAAATACTATAAAGCAGAGATTTTTGCATTTTCAGCATTTGCCGTTGTGTATATTGCATCAGAAATAGATGTCTTCACTAATTCAGCATCCCTCTCATTCTCACCATTTCTCTCTTCAACCGCCGGCAACAGCTTGTCCCTTCGCATAAGATTCTGATACGCACCCATTGCATGTTGCGTGCATATCTTGCGTGGTCGAACTCAAGAATGTCCCTCAATCAATCCAAAACAGCGGATACAATATTGGCATTCTAATTGCAAATCCAACCGATAGAATTTCTCTATCAATCTCATCAGTTTCACCGGATGACGAATTTAATCTCACGGACCTATCTTCAATCATCAATGGGAGGATTTATGCTCAAACGTTACGTTTTTATGATGCTTGCAATGATCAGTGCTATGCTGATCCTTGCCCAAACCACTGAATCGCAAATGAAACCGTCGAGGATCAAATTTGTGTCTCAACCCCCTCCCTTCAGCCAGCGAGGAGTACCGTACGTTTATACAGCCCATGCGATCTCGTCAGATTCGTCGGCAATTATACGATACTTCATGGATCGCATGAATCCCATCGGCCTGACAATTGACTCGGTAACAGGAGTCGTTCATTGGACTCCGGTGGAGAGAGGATGGTATCCCATTTCGTTGATCGCACGATCCACCAAGGGAGATTTCGAGACACAACGCTTTACTGTTTCCGTCTCTGGCGGGAATGGCGTGGCACAGGGAAAGGTCACGGATACCCTGAACATTGGAATTCCGAATATCATTGTTGAGGTACTGCAGGCGACGAGCCCAAGCGTACCGGGGGGTGGGTGTTTTGCATATGCTGCGAAGACTGACAATAGCGGCAACTATCGTATAGCAGGGATCAATCCGGGTGTGTACAAATTTCATGCAGTTTCTCCTTCTCCGCAGTACGCGAGCCAATGGTACGACGGGAAGACAAATCCAACTGATGCCAACAAGATCTCCATCGCTGACACCCCCGCTGTTACGATCGTGAATTTTATTCTCCGCGGCGGTGCAATCAACTTACCGAAGGTGACCGTTTCAGGGAGTGTAACCGATTCGGCACATCTTGCGGTCAAGAATTCCGGCGTGTTCTTTGTGCGAGCCGGTTTTGCGCTTAACGGCCGCTTTTCCCTTGATGACTTCCGCAAGTCTTTTGAAATGAGTGGTGGGAAGGGTGATTTCAGGCTTGAAGGAAATTCGCTGCATGTATACCCGGTCAAAGTCGACTCGCTTGGGAAGTACTCCCTTCAAATTCCCCAAGGATCATACATCGCGTTTGCGAAGGCTCCGGGTTATGCCACGACCTTCTTTCTGGATCAGTCTGATTTACTTTCCGCAACGGTGTTAGAGCTGCGCAAAGACAGTGCAGGTATCGATTTCACGCTTTCGAAGCTCCCGCCGGTCGCTCTGGGCACTATTAAGGGAAGCGTACTCGATTCAACAGAGCATGTTGGTGTACCTTCACGCGTTATTGCTTCGCGGGATCGATGGCTATCCAAAGACAAGTTCACTTTCTCCCGATCGTACGTCGTCGACACGGATTCTCTGGGAGCATACACGTTTGACCAATTGCTGCCCGGTCTGTACTTCGTGTTCGCCGTACCGTTGGGAAATTATGTACCGGCGTTCTATTCGACAGATTCGGCAAATGCAAAATGGAAGAGAGCAACAAGAGTCGTGATTGATGGGAACAGTGTTGCCGGGATCGATATCTACGTACACAAGATTCCTACGTCCGTAAGCGGCTATGCCAACATCTCAGGGACAGTTCATCTTTCTTCCGGGTCCGCTTCGACAATGGCTGGTGCGATAGTCTATGCAATCCGGAATAATGTGGCCGCAGGATTTGCGATCACCGACGTTAAGGGTAATTACAGCATCGATGGCATTGCTCCCGGCACGTATACCGTGACAGTTGACAGACTTGGCTACACCGAGACGGCATCGAAAACTGGTACTGTCACCTACAGTGCGACCGGAACCCCTGGAAATGCCGTTGTGGATCTGGCGATGACGCCGACAAGCGTCGGCCAAACGGCGACCGTGCAACCGGGACAATTCACGCTCGCACAAAACTATCCCAATCCATTCAATCCGTCGACAACGATCGAGTATTCCTTGGATCGATCAGGAATTGTGACGTTGAAAATCTACAACATTCTTGGACAGGAAGTCGCCGCGCTAGTGAACGGATTCCAAAACGCTGGGAGCTATCGTGCGGTGTTCAACGCAAGCGTCCTCTCCAGCGGCATCTATTTCTATCGACTGCAAAGTGAGAAACTGAGCCAGACGCAAAAAATGATTCTAATGAAATAACTCCTCCCGTAGAACTGCGTGAGCCGGTACGAGACTACGTTGGTATGTGGCGCTCACGCAGAACTCGGGCATCACCCGCAAAACAATTAAGGAAGGTAAGAAGATGAAAAGGAAAATCGTCGCTGCGCTGAAGGCAATGCTTATTATTTCAATGTCCGTAATCGTCGGATGCTCAAAATCAACAGGGCCCGTTGCGACGAATGACACCTCGTTGAATTCGGAAAGCGTGCTTGTGCAATCGCTTACTACCGAAAACGTTGTAACCCAAGATCTGACGCAGTTGAATAAAGCAGGCGCTCTAACTTCCTCTAGCTACGGTGTGTTCTCGATCGGATGGAATCAGTTTATCGGGCCGAACATTGTCGACGCTGGGACTATCGGAAAGGCGTTCGTTGTGGTTCACGCCGATACTACGGCGAGAGGTCCGGCGGGAGTGGATCTCGGCACAGTGACGTTGAATTACGACACGTCCAACATCGAATTGACGAAACGGACATCTCGTCGTGGTGTGCTGTATTCAACATTTGACCGGGGCTTACGCGCTCCCCGAACGTTGCCGGTGAACATTCCCTTCATTGCGAACGGGACGTATCAGTTCAACGTGAGCGGTTCGGCATTATTCACGTCGGGCACGTTCACGATCAATGCGCCCGCGTCACTCCTGAAAATTACGAGCAACGTCGATGGCGATTCTGTTGGAGCGAGCAAGGACCTCAATATCACATGGAGCGGCGGTTCGCCCACGGACAGCGTTCTTCTGCGCATTATTCCCCATTTGCGTCCGGAACAGTTCGGAGGCCGTGGACCGGGTAGACATCCACGCCCCGGGCATGGTGTCGGCGGAATGATGCACGATGGTAATGGTGGTCCGTTCGGCGATGGCGGAATGGGGCCAATGGAGGGTGGATTGCCGTTGGATATGGGCCCAGAATTTCACAGGGGAATAGTGAAAGTCGTTGCTAACACCGGTTCGACGACGATTAGTGCGAGCGACCTGCAACTACTTCTGAATGGAACGGAATCGACTGAACTCATGGTGGGAGTATCGCAACTAGTAAAAAAGAATGTTCAGCATGATAATAAGACGTTGACGCTTTTACTGCGCAATGGCGACCGTATTGTGCTCAAAATTCAATAACATTTGAGCCTTGCAAGGCTCAAATGGCAAAAATGCGCTTGCTGAAGTATCCTGCTGGCAATGAGATGAATGTGTAAAGGATAAAATTTTTAAATCGTTCATTCCGGAGTGAATCTACGTAAAAGGCTGACTTTCGATGGTCAGCCTTTTTTATTCCCTGAAAGCGAATTCAGATTGTGAAATAACTCCAATACGCGTGGAATATTCTTCGCACACAATCAGCTTGCTTCATTTTTCCAAATCAGCTATATTTACACCGTTCTTCTATAGATTCTTCCATTGTCTTCATTTTTGACCTCCATGCAAAAACAATTCATTATCGTGCTCAGCATGTTGACCTTCGCCGGTTGCGCACCCTCTGTATACTACGTGAAGCCTTCAGACTGGCGAACGCCGGAGAAACAGGATTCGACGATTCGCTACCATTCACAATTCATCAAAGGGTGGAAATTTTACGTAGACCCCGGCCACGGGGGCGAGGACCGGTTCAATCACGGCCCGGCATATGATGTGATCGAGCCCGACATCAACCTGCGGGTCGGAGTCACGCTTGCCGGTTATCTTCGGAGAGCAGGGGCTGACGTAATCCTTTCGCGTGATAAAGATACGACTGTTGGATTGGCCGACAGGCCGAGGATTTCCAATGCGAGCGGCGCGCAGATATTTATCTCCGTCCATCACAATGCCGTGGGAAGTTCACAAGATAAGTTTACGAACTTCACCTCGGTCTGGTACCACGCACGCGAAAATGATCCCGAATACAATGCATGCAACCAGGATATTGCGCGCTACATACAGCGGGATTTGGCGTACGCCATGGGCAATCCTGGTTCGCTGGGTTCGTTCGATGGGACATTGAGCGACTATGTTGTGTATCCGAACGCCGGCTTCGCGGTATTGCGCCTTGCCGAGATTCCCGCGGTGCTGATCGAGGGGTCATTCTTCTCGAGCGAGTACGAAGAGCAGCGCTTGAAACATGAAGAGTTCAATACAATAGAAGCGTGGGGTGCATTCAAAGGGATCGGGAGATACTTGAAAGCCGGGATTCCTCAGCTGGCGATGATTTCGGATTCAGTCACTGCGGATTTTCGTCCGACGTTGGTTTTTCTGGCAAGCGATTCATCGGGAATTAATAAGAAGTCAGTTATCGTAAAGGTAGATAACAGCGAAATGGATGCAGCTCTCAAACCCGATTCAATCTCCGCGTACTCGGGAATGATCTACTGCGTTCCGCCAGTTGATTTAGCGAACGGCGCGCATTTGGTTTCGGTTGTTGTTCGCAATGGGAACGGGAACGCATCGTTCCCGTTTCGCAGGACCATTGTAGTTAAACCACCCGTCGATTCACTGGTTGTGACGCTGACGCCCCGGGAAATTCCCCCCTTACCAAACGCACTAACCGAGGTGAATATCAAGGCGTACGACAAAAAGGGGGATCCGTGCACCGATGGAACGGAAATATCTCTAAGTGCCACTCTCGGAATTATCGCACCAAAGATCCAGATACAGGGAGGTGAAGCGCATGCGTATTATTTTCCCGACACGGTATCGGGAATCGCCCAAATCACGGCATCGGCCCTAAAACGATCAGCCACGGCACGCCTCCCGCTTCGGCATTTGATTGAGAAGTTCATCACTGGTGTTGTCTACAGTGTTGCAGATTCAATGCCGGTTGCCAATGCTCTCATTATTTCTCGTCGTGAATCGTCCATGCCCGGATTTCTTCCTCAATCCGCAAGAACCTATTCGGACGGACGCTACATTCTCACCGACGCGATCAAAGATACGCTCCGGCTTGATATCAGCCGGGAAGGTTATTTCGGCAGGAACGAAATAATTCCGGTTGCCTCCGAAGTTGCCGTGTTGTATCATTTTGTGACTCCGATCGCAAATGGAATTTTACGAGGAAGAACATTTGTTCTCGACGCACGCTACGGCGGCGTTGAAACCGGCAGCCTTGCACAGCACGGCGTTCGGATTCTTCGAACGTCCGATGTCACACTTGCCGTCGCGAAGCGCCTGCAACAATTGCTGATCGCCGCCGGCGCGACCGTCCTTCAAGTTCGCAAACACGACATTGCTTTGTCCGATACCATGCGGATAGAATATGCCATCAACGCAAAAGAAGGTCTCTTTATCCGAATCGACGGTTCCGACACGTCGCATAAGGCGAGCGTCTTCGTCGATCCGACGGTCGCACGAAAACCGACCGGCTCGTCATTGTTGTGGGGGCTTGCTGCAACTCTTCGTTGCGATACATTGGGAATGCGGTCCGGTCGCACGCCGCTATTCAATGCCATTCCATTCGATGCTCTCAGCGTGATGCTGCCGGCAGTATCCGACACGATTTTTTCTGAGCCTGTTGGATACGCGGCTGATCGATGTGCGTGGGGAATTTACCGTGGATTGCTGAGAACGTATGGATTCCAGGAGACCACTGCTTCGACCGTCGAGATGCCCAAAGGATCCGCAGCTTCTTACAAAAAGATCGTCCTTGATAATTCATTGACGACAGTGAGCGCAGCAGACGGATCCTATTCGTTTTATGGAGTCGAAGGAAGCAAAGGCGTCATCGGGGTTCTCGAAGAATAGAAACATCGCTTTTCACGGCGAACATTTCCTCCTCCCAATGTTTCGCCTATTGTTTGTAGTCCGTAGTTCGTTGTCCGTTGTCCATTGTTCATTACTCATTACTCATTACTCATTACTCATTGATAACAAACCATGCTTAACTACGTCTGGATATCACTGATCGTTATCGGAATTCTCGTTGGTGTCGGGAAAGATATTAACGATGAAGTGCGGAACACGTACCGCAACGGCGTTTCAATGGAAGCGACCGTGCAGGTGTCCAAAACGCCGACTGCTCTCCATCAAACATGGGAAGGAGAGATCGTTATTCCCGAAGACGCGTTCAATCAATTTTATGGAATAGAGTCGGCATCATCCGAGATACGTCTACCTGTTGTGATGACCACAGCTTCCTCGGGAAGAACGTCCCTTGTCATTCTCATAGACGAATCCTCGCCAGTATTTTGGAAAGAGATGGCGAAAAAATCGGGCAGCAAAGATAGACTATCTGGTGTTGTCCACTCCATCAAATTCTCTGAAGACAAGTCGAGCGCACAAATTTCCTTTCTGCTTGAAAAAGTAAACTACGTGAAGGCGCGGGCGATAACGAAGGCGGCGCTCGACTATGCAGATACTGCCGTCACAATTTCTCTTGGGCTCATTGGCGTTATGGCGTTGTGGCTCGGAGTGATGAAGGTCGCCGAGGAGGCCGGTTTGCTGCGAGTGCTGACGAAAGCACTGACGCCGTTTACGTCCCGCCTTTTCCCCGACGTGCCGTCAGATCATCCCGCCGTCGGCGCGATGATCATGAATATTGCGGCGAACATGCTCGGACTGAACAATGCGGCGACTCCACTTGGCTTGAAGGCGATGGAGGAGTTGAACAAGCTAAATCCGAAATTGGGAACGGCGACCAACGCAATGTGCACGTTTCTTGTCATCAACACTGCAGGGTTGACATTAATCCCCGCTACGGCCATTGCGATTCGCGTGGCGCAAGGTTCCGCCGATCCCGGCGTTATCATCGGGACGTCGATTTTTGGCGCGGGGTGTGCAACTGTCGCGGGCTTGGTTTCCGTCAAGATATTACAGCGTCTTCCGCGCTACAAGAAGGACCTTCTTATTGATACTCCGCCGACGGAGGTAAAGAATGGTTGAACTATTCCGAAATATTATCAATATTATTTCTGCAGTGGCGATCCCCTTAATGTTCTTCACTTTTTTGGGCTGGGGATTTGTGAAGAAAGTGAAGGTTTATGAAGTATTTGTGGAGGGAGCGAAGGATGGGTTTCAGGTTGCCGTCAAGATCATTCCATTCCTCGTGGCGATGCTCGTTGCGATCGGGATATTCCGAGCAAGCGGAGCAATGGACGTTCTGATCGCTCTTCTTTCGCCGGTCTCCAGCCTGATTGGCATGCCGCCCGAAACGGTTCCACTTGCGATTCTTCGTCCGTTGTCGGGGAGTGGTTCATTGGGATTGATGACAGAGTTGATGAAGGTGCACGGCCCCGATTCATACATCGGCGTGCTCGCATCGACGATGTACGGAAGTTCCGAGACAACATTCTATGTTCTTGCAGTCTATTTTGGCGCGGTCGGGATCAAGAATACCCGCCACGCGCTTCCCGCAGGCATTATCGCCGACATTTTCGGAATGTTAGGCGCACTTTTCATTTGTCGAATATTTTTTGGGATCTGATATGAAAAAATACAAGCTCACACTTGCTACCCTCATGCTCTTCGTCTCAACTGCGCTTGCGCAAAAAATCCCGGCGGCCGTTGCAGGCAGCGCCGACCCAAGTTCCATGACGGGCGGTATCGGATTAACGCGCATCGACACGGCGTGGTATTATACGCTCAACATTGCGCCGGAACTTGCCTTCGGCAAATTCGGCGTCGGATTGGACCTTACGCTGAACATTAGTAGCAACAGTCGTCAGATCCGCAAAGAGGATTTTGACGAAACGTA
This sequence comes from Bacteroidota bacterium, assembly GCA_020052095.1. Lineage (GTDB taxonomy): Bacteria > Bacteroidota > Ignavibacteria > UBA10030 > UBA8401 > JAGVPT01. The sequence goes on from JAGVPT010000167.1 coordinate 12,943, forward strand.
CGATTACATTCGCATCATTCGTTACTTGCGGTGGGGACACAAAGGAGACGATGTGTATGCGCGGCTTGGTGTTTTGGACTACGCTCGTCTCGGCCACGGCTTCATCATGTATCTCTATAATAACAGTCCGAGCTACGATGGCAGACGGCTCGGCACCGAATTTGATTTGAGTTTCGGCAAGTACGGTTTTGAAACTGTCTACAGCGATTTTGCACGCGAAGGCGTTTTTGGGATACGGGGCTCGGTGAGGCCATTGCAATACACTTCACTCGCGAGTGTTCCGATACTTGGAGGATTGGAGATCGGAGCGACGTGGGCGGGAGATATGCGACGCAATTCGAGAGACACAAGCTTCGCCGTTGGCAACGGGGCTCGGCAATCTTCGAATGAAGGTACGATGAACGTCATCGGTGCAGACATCGGCCTGCCTCTTCTGAGAATCCCGACGGTCAGCTCGACGCTCTATTTTGATTACGCGAAGATACTTTCGTTCGGAGATGGCGAGGCAATCGGTTTGGAGACAAACTTCTCGGGTCTCGGCATTTTTGATCTCTTCACAAAATTTGAGCGGCGGTGGACGGGCGATTATTTCATGCCGAACTATTTCAATACATTTTATGAATTAGAGCGTTATCAGCTTTCAGGCACACTTTTCTCGAGCAAAGCACAGGTTCTGAACAATCTTATCTCACCTGGTCCCGGATATTTCGGCGATCTCACAATCGGCATTCTCGGCAAGCTCCAAATACGAGGGACGTACTCCAAGCTTGACCTGCAGCCGACAAGCGGTGTGCTGCATCTTGGGACCTCAACTGGTTCTCTCATCCCATTGTTTGTCGTCGACGCCGGGTATGATAAGAAGTACATTGTGGACAACAAGGATGTCTTTACTCTGGACGAACGCTCGCTGTTGTACGCCTCAATCGGCTATAAACCGTACCCATTCATGATAGTGTCGATGCTCTATACGTGGACATTCGTTCCTGTGGTCGATGCAAATGGAAATACCTCGTTTGTAACTCAGAAACGTATCCAGCCAAAAGTGTCCATTGTTTTCCCGCTTTGATGTTAAGTGACCGCCACCTTTAAGGTCTACGACCTCGTAGAGGTGACGGTCACTTGCGAGTCAGGAGATCATCATGAACTTGAAAATTTATTGCGCTTTAACGGGCATTGTTGTCGCTTCCGCTTTTTGCGCAGAGGTGAAGATAGTCCCCTCATCGGTCACTGCAGTAACAGTCTACGCTGATCGTGCGGCAGTCACACGCATGGGCCATATCTCGCTGCAATCCGGCAACTATCTTCTCTCATTCAACAATCTTCCCGTGAACATCCTCGACCAGTCGGTGCGAGTGTCTGGTGAGGCGGTTGGTGCCAAGATATTGGATGTGCGTGTGGAGACAGCCTTTCTCGACACAATTCCGGAAGAACGGATACGGGGGCTTCAAGCGAAGGTTCAAGAACTGCAGGCTCAGGTAAATGAATTCAATGACCGCATTGGAATCCTGAATACCGAACGTGAGTTTCTTGCGCAGATAAAAGCGCAGACCGCCGACAATATCAGCAAAGATTTGAAGGTCCAGCGGCCGACGGTCGAAGACTGGCAGAAGGTGATCAGTTTTTTCGATGTGAATCTCACCAAGAACTTCGCGGAGCAGCGCAAAATCATCAAAGATCGAGGTGACCTTCAAAATAAGATCGACGCTCTTCAGCGCCAGATCAATCAAATATCACCCGGCTTTCGCCGAACGGTGAAAAATATTCTCGTCGAAGTACTGGTGATGCAAACGGGCGAGCTTCGGATTTTCCCGGCCTATGTTGTTGTTGGCGCACAATGGCGCCCCCACTACGACGTACGTGTGTCGATGGAATCGCAGGATGTTGAATTGAAGTATCACGCGCTGATCCAGCAAAGCACGGGAGAAGATTGGATAAACGCCGATCTTTCTCTTTCCACCGCACGCCCGGATGTTGGAGGCGTGAAGCCGGAGCTCTTCCCCTGGTATCTCGCAGTCGCGCAGCCGGTTGGCATGCTTCAAAGGAAAGCCGCGAGTGGCGCCATGTCGATGGATGCGTTGCCCCTCACCGCAATTCAACCGGAGAGAGCTCTCGCAGCGATAGAAGCGCCCGTCGCAGAGATCGAGACGCAGGCGACGTCGGCTTTGTTTCACATTCTCGCGAAGTCAACGATACCGTCGGATAACGTCCCGCACAAAGCGACGATCGCAATCGAGAAACTGCACGCCGACTTTTCCTATTCCTCAACCCCGAAACTTTCACCGTACGTGTATCTTAAGGCTGTCATCAAGAACACGACAGCAGCCCCATTGCTTGCGGGGAGCGCCGCTATTTTCTCGAACGATGATTATGTTGCGACGTCGTCGCTCAAAATGATCTCGCCGAACGAAACGTTCGACGCGTACCTGGGCATCGACCCTGCGATCAAAATTGAACGGAAACTGATTAACAAGTTCATCGATTACACCGGTACTTTTACGAAGAATGTACGGGTAACGTACGAATTCAATTTCATGATGGAAAACACCAAGAAATTAGAACAGAAAGTATTGGTGCAGGACCAGATCCCGATCTCGCAGAACGAAAAGATCGTCGTTGAACAGGTGGAGCCTGCAGAAAAGGACATGCGGCGCGACGACCAGGGACTCATGAATTGGAACCTTGCCATGAAGCCCGCAGAAAAGAAAAGCTGGAAACTGAAATTTAACGTCGAATACCCCCAAGGTATGACCGTCTCCGGACTCGAATAAGACAGCATGAATATTTTCAACCAACTCATCGTCACACTCCTGCCTGTCACACCAAAAGTAGTTGTTGCACGATTTGCAAAACCGTATATTGCCGGTGAAGATCTTGCCGATGCCATCGGAACGGTGAAGACTCTCAGCGCCGCCAAGGCGATGGCGACTATTGACGTGCTGGGAGAAGACGTTACGACGCGCGAGGAAGCAGTCGCCTCGAAGGAAGAATGCAATCGCGTGCTCGCCGCAATCGCCGAGAACGGGCTGGATTCGAACATATCGATTAAATTGACGCAGCTCGGGCTCAAGATTGATACCGGTTTTTGCCGGGAAAATGTGGAAGACATACTCGAGGCGGCGAAGGCTCGTGACAACTTTGTCCGCATTGATATGGAAGACCACACGTGTACGGACGACACGCTTTCTATTTTTCGCGCGGTCAGAAAAAAGTACGCCAATGTCGGTATCGTCATCCAGGCATATCTCAGGAGAAGCGAAAGCGACATTCGGCAGCTGGCCGAGGAGAAGGCAAATGTCCGCCTGTGCAAGGGCATCTATGTTGAGCCGGCGGAGATTGCGTTCAAGAAACGGGCGGAGGTACAGCAAAACTTTCTTCGCCTTCTCGGGATTCTCCTCGGCGCTCGTTGTTACACCGGTATCGCAACGCACGACGACGTTCTGATCGACGCAGCAAAGCAAATGATCCAACATCTGAACTTTGCACGTGGTGAATACGAGTTTCAAATGTTGCTCGGTGTTCGCAACGAGAAACGGAACGAATTGATCCGTGATGGTCACCGCCTGCGCGTATACACTCCGTACGGAAAACGCTGGTATGCGTACTCGGTGCGCCGCCTGAAAGAGAACCCGCAAATGGCCTGGTATGTTTTTAGGGCAATGTTTGGCAACAGCAACTAGTACAGGCAAAAAGTGAGACGTAAGAAGTTAGACGTGAAAAGAAGAACTCGAACGAGGACTGAGTGGGGAGCCTCACGATCCGCCTATTTGCTTCTCGCGTCTTACGTCTAACTTCTCACGTCATAGATATCACCCATCAAACAAAGGAGAATGCAATGACAGAAACAAAATCAACGGGGGGTGGCGCGTCGACATTTAAGTCCTACGTCCCGGCAGAATCTTCGATGACGGAGTTTTCCGTCCGGGCGCTCCTCATCGGGTTGGTCATGTGTGTTGTTCTCGGCGCGGCAAACGCGTACCTCGGATTGAAAGCAGGCATGACGATCGCAGCAACGTATCCCGCGGCGGTCATCGGCATGGCGCTGTTGAGGTTAATGAAGGGCTCAATTCTGGAAGAGAATTTTGCCCGTACGGTCGGTTCCATTGGCGAGTCCGTCGCCGCTGGTGCGATCTTTACTATACCTGCGTTCTTCATCGCCGGAATATGGCCCGACTTTGCGACCGCAGGCCATTATCTTATCTCGACAGTCATTATGTTCGTCGGCGGCGTCTTGGGCATCATGTTCGTCGCATTGCTTCGCCGCGTAATGGTGGAAGATGTCGAGCTGCCGTTCCCCGAATCAGTTGCCGCGTCTGAAATTCACAAAGCAGGACGCGGTGGGGGCACTGGAGCGAAATTTCTTTTCAGCGCAATGGGTGTCGGAGCTCTCATACAGTCCTCTGTCCAATTTAATATTTTTTCAGCAGCATGGGAAAAGTTCATCAGCTTCTCACAGGCAACTATCGGATTGCGCGCAAGCGGGAATGCCACGGCGCAGAGTGGCTTGCTTCTTAGCTCCCCGGCCGTCAGTCCTGCTTATATCGGTGTCGGGTATATCATCGGACCGAAGCTCGCGTCGTTGAATTTCAGCGGTGGCTTGCTTGCGTGGGGACTTTTCGTTCCGATCCTGACATATTTTATTGGTCCGACACTGATGCCTGCGGGTGTTACCCCGAGTGACGAATCGTGGGTCGCATTGGCGAACAACGTATGGCGATTCATCGTTCGTCCCATCGCCATCGGCGGAATGCTCGTGAGTGCGGCCTTTACCCTCTATCGTATGCGAAAAAGTCTGATCACCGGGATTGGGCGCTCGATCAGCGACGTGAAAAAAGCTGCCGCCGGCGGGCACGTTGAGATCCGGACTGAGAAGGATTTGAATTTCAAATGGGTGATGTTCGGTATTCTGGCGTCTGCGGTTGCGACATTCTTCATCTACAATTATTTTGCGCAAGACGTCGTGGCTGCACTTGTTGCGACAGTGGTCATGATTATTGCCGGATTTTTCTTTGCGGCTGTCTCCGGTTATCTTGTCGGTATAATTGGCTCAAGCAATAACCCTATCAGCGGCTTGACGCTTTCAACATTGCTCGTTGCGGCGCTGCTCATGGTTGGCCTGGGCATGAAAGGAAGCGCCGGAGTCGCTGCCGTTCTCGGCGTAGCGGCGGTGGTCTGCGTGTCTGCTGCCGTAGCAGGCGAAATGCTTCAGGACCTCAAGGTCGGGCACATTCTCGGCGGAACTCCCTGGAAAATGCAGGTCGGAGATTTGGTCGGTGTCGGTCTTGCAGCTCTGGTAATGTTTCTCCCACTTGTCGTTCTCCATCAGGGCGATATCAACACCGGCGGAACTGGCTTTGGAGGAAAAGCCCTCCCAGCGCCCCAGGCGAGTCTCATGGCTCTCTTGTCGCAAGGGATTGTCGGCGGGCAAATGGCGTGGCCCCTTATTATCGTGGGAATACTGATGGGACTGGGATTTATTCTGATGCAGGTGAAAAGTCCAATGTTAGTGAGCGTCGGGATGTATCTTCCTCTCGAGACGACGTTTGCAATTTTCATTGGCGGAGCAATCAAAGGACTTGTCGACCGGATGAACGCAAAGAAGCAACACAATGACGCTCAGAAAGCGCGCGTTGAGAATACCGGTGTGTTGATCGCCGCTGGATTGATCGCAGGAGAAGCGCTCATCGGACTTCTCTTTGCCGGACTTGCGTTTTTTGAAATCAAGTACGCGTCTGCGTTGCCGTCGATCTTCTCATTCCTTCCATTGCCGTTCGGAGTAAGTCTTCTCGTGTTTCTAGTGATTGGATGGCTTTTGGTCCAGATACCGCTCAGGAATGCGGGCAAGCCCGATGAACCGGCACCACCGACCGCGGTATTCTGAAAAGAGTGTACTATTATCGTTCAACCAAACCTGCGAGCAGCCCCTCGCAGGTTTATCTTTCTAGACAGCAATCATGAAAAAAGATGCCGGGACGGTCAATCTCCTTGAACTAAAGCCTAAGAGAAACAGCGAATGGGAAACGGGAGAGAATGATCAGGTAGTGTTGCTGGTGCCGAAGTTCCGGGAAGGATTTCTGGGCAAATGGGTGCAGCCGAGACTCTCGAGGCCCTATTATCGGGTGAAGCTCGATGCATACGGCAGTTACATTTGGCGCGCGTGCGATGGGAACACAACGGTGTTTGAAATCGCCGCCACCATGAAAGATAAATTCAAAGAGGACCTCGAATCACTCTATGAACGAATCGGGAAGTTCGTCAGAAGGCTCGATGAATCGAAGTTTGTGTTGATGGATGGGAGAAAGGGTGACACGTGAGAGGTAAGACGTGAGACGGAAAACGTGAGACGTGAGAAGTAAGACGTACGAAGTAAGAAGAATAACAAACACAGGCGAGATAGTACAAAGGGGGGGTGAAGAATGGACAAAGCGCACAAGAAGTTAAGGGCTTGGCAGGAAGCGATCGTCCCTGCGAAGCTTGTTTATGAAGCGACGGCAGTTCTGCCACCGACGGAAAGATTCGAACTTACCTCACAAATGAGACGAGCCGCGGTTTCCATCCCTTCCAATATTGCTGAAGGAGCCGCCCGGAAAGGCAGGAAGGAGTCAATTTGGTTCTATACGATTTCTCGAGCTTCCCTAAGCGAACTGGACACACAGATTGAATTGTGTCATGTACTGGGATTTGTCAACCCGTCTCACGATACTTGCCTGATCGCGCAAGTGGACACTGTTGATTCGTTGCTTAGTGGACTAACACGATTTCTCAGAACCAAGTAGATGCGGAGAGATGTCAGCATAGACGACAAATCGTCTCACATCTCACTTCTCAACGAGTTGAGTTGTCAACTTACGTCTCACGCTTCTAATAAGTAAAGAAGGATTCTCTCAATAAACAACATGCACTGAAAGGACCAAAAAATGTCAAACGCAATTGAAGGACTGAAGCCGACGCTCGTGTGGAAGTACTTTGCGGAGATTAGCAAAATTCCACGCGGCTCAAAGAGCGAGAAACAAATCTCGGCTTATATTGTGCAAACTGCCAAAAGCCTGGGATTGGAAGTCAAGCAAGATAAGTTTATGAACGTTGTCGTGAAGAAGTCCGCCTCACCGGGAAAGGAAAAAGTACCAAGCCTTTGCCTCCAGGGACATCTTGATATGGTCTGCGAGAAAAACAAGGAGACGGTACACGATTTTGAGAAAGATCCGATCGAACTCGTGCGCAAAGGGAACGTCCTGATGGCGAACGGGACAACCCTCGGCGCGGATAACGGTGTTGGTGTTGCAACCAATCTCGCAATTATGGAAGACAAATCGCTTGCCCATGGACCGCTTGAATTTCTCTTCACCGTCGATGAAGAAACAGGCTTGACGGGTGCGAACAACCTGAAAGCCGGACAGCTCGAAAGCAAAACGCTGATGAATCTTGATTCCGAAGAAGAAGGCGCCATCTATGTCGGTTGTTCAGGAGGAAGAAATACTTTCGGCACATGGAAAGTGAATTTTGAAAATGCCCCGGGAAAATCTGTCGCAGTCGCATTGCACGTGAAGGGATTACGCGGCGGCCATTCCGGATTGGAGATCGACAAAGGGCGAGGGAACTCGATCAAGATACTCAATCGGACACTGATCGCTCTCGAAAAGCTTGAAGCACGGCTCTCCACGATCGAAGGGGGCAATAAGAGCAACGCGATTCCACGCGAGGCAGAAGCGCTCCTCATCATCCCGGCGAAGAACGTGAAAAAAGCCAAATCGATTGTCGATCGGTGCAATTCAACGATCAAAGCGGAACTGGCGACGGTTGAGCCCGACCTTTCGATCACCCTGGAAGAAGTGCAGATGAAGAAGAAAGGCAAGGTCATCAAGAAAGCACAACAGAAAATGCTTACCCAGACCATCGCCGGTCTTCCACACGGTGTCACCAAAATGAGCGCGGATATTCCAGGTCTGGTGGAGACGTCGACCAACGTCGCGATAATTCGGACGGAGAAGAGCAATATTGTTCTCACAACAAGCCAGCGAAGTTCGGTGGCTTCCGAAATCGATGAAATTCTTGAAACAGTTAAGGCTGTCTTCGAGCTTGGTGGTGCAAAGGCGCTGCAGACAGAAGGCTACCCGGGATGGAAACCGAACCTTGATTCACAAATACTAAAAACTGCGAAGTCCACGTATTCCTCGCTCTACGGCAAAGAGCCGCTGGTGAAAGCCATTCATGCCGGACTCGAATGCGGCATCATCGGCGAAAAATTTCCGGGGATGGATATGGTCTCGTTCGGTCCGACGCTCGAAGGTGTTCATTCTCCCGATGAGAAAATTTACATCGATACCGTTGAGAAGTTCTGGAATTTTCTCCTTGGAATTTTGAGGAACGTGAATTAGAAAAAGCGTGAGAAGTTAGAAGGGGGAAGTAAGATAGAAGAGTGTAGGAGCGCTCGATACTCAGATCGCGCACGCCTCTGAGTAAGTGAACGAAGCGAACGCATCGTCCATCTACGATTCTACGAATCGTAGATTCGTAGAACGACCCGATGGGTCGTAGACCCGTAGGGGAGGATTGATTAGCCTGTTTTTGTGATAGCTTCTACTCACATCGAGAGAGTATATGCTCTTCTCAGTAATCATATTCGGTTTAAGAGAAAGACGGATCAATCAACCAAACAATTTCAAAAACGTTTCACGTCTCACTTTTCACATCTCACATGTTCTAACATGACGACACCCCAACTTCCACAGCCGCCACGTGCGTTTCGCTGGACAGTACTCGTCCTCATCAGTCTCGCGATGTTCGGCAATTACTATATTTATGACGCTATCAGTCCGCTTGCAGATTTACTTGCGTTGCAGCTCGGATTCTCCGATTCCGATATTGGATTGCTTCAGGCGATTTACAGCATCCCCAACATTTCCATGGTGCTGATTGGCGGATTTATTATTGACCGGCTTGGGACGAAGAAATCAACGTTGATTTTTGCCGTGTTGTGCCTGCTCGGCGCTGCGATTACTGCATCCTCCGGCAAGCTTGAAATAATGGTTGCTGGTCGTTTGGTGTTCGGATTGGGAGCTGAATCGCTGATCGTTGCAGTCACGACCGCGATAGCAAAGTGGTTTAAGGGGAAAGAACTGAGCTTTGCCTTCGGCATCAACCTCACCATCGCACGTCTTGGCTCGTTTGCTGCGCTGAACTCTCCGACGTGGGCGAAACACTATTACACCAATTGGCAATTGCCGCTCTTCATTTCTGTCGCGGCCGGTGTTATTTGTGTCGCGGGCGCGGTACTCTATTGGATCCTTGAAAACAACGCGACGAAAAAATATCAGGTAGGACGGGCCGGATCAACGGACAAAGTTGCTATCCGGGATATTTTCAAATTTAGCACGTCGTATTGGTTTATCGTTGCATTGTGTATCACGTTCTATTCAGGGATTTTTCCGTTTCAGACTTTTGCGGTAAAATTTTTTATCGAAGCACACGGAACGACGCGCGAATTAGGCGGATTTCTTTCGAGCATTCTTACGTTGTTTGCAATGATAGCCACTCCGCTCTTCGGCCTGCTCGTCGATCGTATCGGAAAGCGTTCGCTCTTCATGATGTTCGGATCGATTCTCCTGATTCCGGTCTATCTTATTATGGCGTACGCTCATATCTCGCTCTACATACCGATGGCGATGATGGGGATCGCTTTTTCCCTTATTCCGGCGATCATGTGGCCATCCGTTGCCTATATCGTCGACGAATCGAAGCTCGGCACGGCATACGGGTTGATGACGATGATCCAAAACATTGGGCTGGCAGGATTCAATCTTATTGTCGGCTGGGCGAATGATTATGCCGGCGCGAGCGCGGCAAATCCCGGCGGTTACGACCTCGGCATGTGGATCTTTTCGTGTCTCGGATTTTTCGGACTGATGTTCGCATTTTTGCTTCGCCGCAGTGAGATGGGACCACATGCGCATGGGCTGGAGACGATAACAGCGAGGTGAGTGATGGTTGCCGAGGAGCATTTTCTGATTTTCGATTTTCTGCGCCAAAGGCGCATCAGCCTTTGGCTGAGATTTGCAATTTCCAATTGACAAGATTCTGAGCGGCAATAGCCGAAACTCGTCTTTGGATTTCCAATTCTTGGGGGAGCGATGACGGAGGACGAACTAGTGCCGTTTCTTATATTAAATGTTGTATTTTACGAATAAAGTCACACTTTTATGTTAAAATGCAAGAGTCATAGAGTGTGTAGAGAGAGCACGAACGTAATTCAATCTTTTATCAGCAGACAGGATCAATGCGATG
>JAGVPT010000052.1 GCA_020052095.1 Bacteroidota bacterium
AAAACGTTTCCGATCATGGTCAGAACCATCATAAAGTGCTCGATTTGGACAGGTTTCTAAGCGATTTCAAAAGTAGCCACCTTGATATCACAACAAGCGAGTCATATGCTGTCCAAAACAAAAATCGGACAAAAAAAGGCGGTGGCAAATAATCTATCGAAAATGGTGTCTATTAACCGATTTGGAGAGAGCTAAACGAACCTTGAACCAATGGATAACAGATATTGCTTTCCAAAGCATTGCCCAAAGATTTTATTTGGGACAAGTCTGAGCTTACGCTGGTAAAACGCAGCCTAACCAATCGCTCCGGTCCGTTAATCTGCACCCTGCAACTTGAGGCATTCTCTTGGATCTATTCATATTGATAGAGCTTTACCTTCTGGTGTGATTGTGATATTAAAATGCGGAAGCGAATTAACTGCAGTCTCAGGCAATTTTGCGATGACAAAACACGAAAAGAGGGGCATCTGCTCTGAGAGAGTAAATACAAGCAACGGCACAAACGGCGTTCTTTGGCGAACACCCTGATCTCCACGGCAACGTTAAGAACCGAATTAAAGCAAACAAAATGGTCAGTCAGAAGTCAGCCGCATGAGCGTAGAGTTACATTTCAATCATCAACATACTGATGTTGCGCAGGGCTCTTCGCTTTTCGAATGTGCCGAATCGATGGGAGTCTATGTTCCGACTTCGTGCCGCAAGCAAGGCAAATGTAAGGAGTGCCTTGTTGAAATAACGGAAGGGATGGATTGTCTTTCGCCGAAGGCCGCGGAGGAGAAACACCTGAAAGATAATTTCCGTTTGTCCTGCCGGTCCCGGGTTGTCAAGGACTCAGGAATAATTCGGTGCCACACCATGCGACGCGGCGATATGACGATCGAGCGACATGCATTTCATCTTCCGATCCAGAATCAAAAGCTAAAAATAGACCCATGCGTGACTCGACACGATGATCGAATCTTTCTGGAGGGAGAAGAAATCGACCGCTCCAATGGGCCGTTGTACGGTCTGGCGCTCGATCTCGGAACCACTACAATAGTTCTTAGGCTGCTGAATCTGGAGACGGGAGAAGTCGTGGCAGACTCTTCATTTGAAAATCCGCAGAGGTTCGGCGGTTCTGATGTGATGTCGCGGATTCACTACGATACCGAGCAAGGAGAGAGGATACTTCAACGCACGCTGGCCGGATATTTGAGCCACGCCATCGAGGAATTCCCCGTAAATCCAAAATCGATTTATGAAATTGTTGTCGCCGGAAATTCCACCATGCGCGATATTTTTTTTCGTCTGAATGTCTATTCGATAGGCCAAAACCCCTATCAATCTATCACGGAGCTAGATATGAAAAAAGGGAAGAGAACGACGACAAGTCTGGCGAAGAATGCCCGACGATTGTCCCTCCCCCTTCATCCCAAAGCGAGAGCCTATGGTTTACCGATCATCAGCGGTCACGTCGGCGCCGACGCGGCGGCCTGCATGCTGGCAGTGGATCTCGTGAACGAAGAGCGCCTGATCGCCATGATGGATATCGGCACCAATACGGAACTCATTGTCGGTAATCGGCACAAAATCTTTGCAGCATCCTGCCCTGCGGGGCCGGCCTTTGAAGGAGGTAAAATCTCCTGGGGAATGCCCGGACTTCCCGGTGCGATTGAAAATGTTGAGATCAGGGCCGACGGATCAGTATTGAGCGACGTGATTGGAGACGTTCCTGCCGAGGGGATCTGCGGTTCAGGCCTGATAGACGTCCTTAGCGAGCTGCTCAGAACTGGGCGAATAAATGCTCTGGGGCGATTTGAAGACGGGGAGAAAAAATTCGTCGTGAATGCGAACAGCGAGCAGGAAATTTATGTTAATGAGAGCGACATTAACGAGTTGGCCCAGGCTAAAGGAGCCAACGTTGCCGGTCTGCACGTTGTTTTCAACAAGTACGGGATTCGATTTGAAGATCTCGATATTTTCTATCTGGCGGGAGGATTTGGCCGTCACTTGAATGTGAACTCGTCAAAACGGATCGGGCTCATTCCCAACATCGATGATTCAAGAATTCTGCAAGTCGGCAATGCTTCCATTGAAGGCGCGTGCATAGCTCTGTTGTCCCGGACGAAACGCATGGAACTGGAAGGCCTTGTAAAAAAAGTCACACACTGCCGACTGGAAGCTGATCCGAACTTTTTCGATTATTTTGTTGATGGGTGTCAGTTCAATCCCGTTGAATCTCTCAATAAAGTCACAAGAAATTAAGCAGTGTTACAGTATCGAGCTATCCGATTGCTCGCAGCAATCGGATACCTTGTTGACTGCTGGACTCTCTGAAAAAATGCAACTCCACCAGAAATCAGGGTTATTCGCGGATGGACATCGCTGTCATGAACGAATTAGTGGATATTACCCCGGCAATCGACGTCATGGAATCGGAATATAAGCGTCTTCTGGGATACCCGAGCGATTATATCCTTCAAGAACAGGTGAGAGATCTCATGAATGGGACCATCCGATGGTATGCGGAAAACGGGGGGCCATGGATCTACGCGCGTCAAGCTGCGAAACTTGAGATTTCCGATGAACGACTGAAAGTTGATGAAATTGAATTTACATCAAAACGAATTCATGACCAGTTGATAGATGCTCAAGCACAGAGTATAGTGATGGTTGCCGTAAGTGCAGGGAAGAGCCTGGAAGAAAGAGCGCGACAACTTTGGAAGGAAGAAAAGCCGGACGAATATTTCCTTATGGAGGTATACGGATCGGCGGTGGTGGAGCATTTGATTACCACTGCCGGAGCCCGGTTATGTGAGTGGGGAGATCAGCAGAAGATGGCCGTCTTACCGCACTATAGTCCCGGGTACCCCGGTTGGGATATGTCGGATCAGGATGGCCTGTTGAGACTAATCCGGCAGAAAAAAAGGCATGATCTTCCCGAAGAGATTCAAGTACTGGAATCGGGCATGCTTCAGCCGAAAAAATCGTTGTTGGCTCTCTTCGGTATCACACCGCATCTGGAGAGAGTACGACATTTGACAACGTTGGTTCCTTGCGAGAACTGTTCAATGCCATCGTGTCAATATCGCAGAGTGCCATATAAACATCCTCACCGGCAAATTGAGGATGTCCGGCAGCTTCAATTTCGCGGGCGTGATGAGTTAAATCGAAGCGTCAGAAATGATTCCGCATTGGGTCCTGACGCAAAATATTCAATCAACCTCCGAGGGCTCCCGACTTCGTCGGTCGACGACTCCCTACGGTCGACGACTCGACTCGTCGAGGTCTATCGACCCGTAGGGAAGGATTGATAGCATGTTTTTGAGATAGCTTCTAGTCAACGTCGTCCAATACTTAATTCAAAAAAGGAACACGCATGATTAAGCTCTGTGACATAGATCTAGGAGCAAAAGAGAAGCTTCCTCCAAAGTTCATCGACAAATCCGGAGTCGGCGTGCATTATACGGACGCCTTCATCAAACCCATGAACACCACGTTGGAAGACGGGACACGCACGTCCTGCAAGCGAAAGGGTTTAAAAATCATACTCGCGGTAGGTACCAAGAGAGGGGAGGGACTGCTGAGAAGAATCGATGTCAGCGGAGATCCGGTGGTGATGCTCCATGCTGCGCTTCAGGAAGCGGCAAAGGGAGCGGGAATTGAATTGAAGATTACAGAGAGCGAAGTTTTTGTAACGCTGTGATGGTGAGACTTGAGAAGAATTTCTCTGATTCTCGGCAGTGAAAAAGGAGTGAGTTAATTACCACGATTATAGACGTCGACGACCCCCCGAATCGCGCGTGTATGGTCGGGGGTACTGCCACAACAGGAGCCAACGATATTTGTCCCAGCCGCCAATACGTCCGGTACGCCGAGCGCCATATCCGACGGCAATTGTTTGTACACCGCTTTTCCTCCCTCAAGTACGGGCAGACCCGCATTGGGTTGTCCCATTGTCGGTAACTTGCAATTCTTTCGATAAAGCCTGATGACCTTTGCAGCACCCGTCATGTCCATACCTGTGCCGCAATTCAGCGCAACGATATGCGCACCTTTTTTCTCCACAAATTCGGCAGCCTTCTCGGGGAATACTCCCATCATTGTGACGTAAAATGATTTGTCCGCCGATAAATCATACGCAAGCGAAGCAATAACGCATGGCGCACCTGCGGTTTTGGAGGCCTCAATAGCGAGGCCCAGTTCATCGAGTGAAGTTTGGGTCTCGATGATGATTGCATCAACGCCCGCATCAACAAGAGCAGAAGCCTGCTCTTCGTACGCGGCCTTGGCATCGGCGGCTGGAAGGTCGCCATAGGGTTCCAAAATCGCGCCGAGCGGCCCGATGTCTCCGAGCACATAACCATCACGATCACCAAATGCTTCGCGCGCAATTCGCGCACCAGCTTGGTTAATAGCGCGCAACTCTTCGGCCTGACCATGCCGTTGCAGCATGATGCGGCTGGCGCCAAATGTATTGGTAATAATACAGTCAGCGCCGGCATCCACATAACGCCGTTGGATTCCGAGGATGCGATCCGGGTGTGTTAGATTCCATAGCTCGCCGCAGCCTCCCGGTTCGAGGCCGGCGATCATGAGTTGCGTTCCCATCGCTCCGTCGCAAACGAGTCGCCGTTCAAGCACAGCTTCCTGGAGCAATTTTTTCATAAGCAAATTATCCCGATTGATTGAGTTCTTCTCATAATCATGAGCACGTCTCTGTTGCTAGTCTCATTTCAAATAAATATTGTTGTGCTTGCTCGACAGCCAGTCATGCTGAGCAAGGCCGCAACAGCCTCCTTCGACGCTCCCGACTTCGTCGGGATTGCTCAGGATGGCTGTCGCGGCCGCGTCGAAGCATGGCACGCGAAATTGAAACACAAGATTTCTTTATTGATAAGGCGCTAGCCATCACGGTGATTGCCCCCGTTAGTGGAATTTCGATTCCAATTCATTTTTCACGGCTTGAGCGACCTCTTCCGGCGTTCCATCCCGCTCCTGTTCTTCGCTCCACTTCCACTGGCCGAGATAATCGTCTGCCTGAGTTAGACCTTGCGATTGGGCAGACTGATCAATGCGCGAAGCAAACCGGGGCGCTAATTCTACTTTGGTTTCGTCAAAATCATCCCATGCTTTAACCTGTGATGGAATATCCTGCCAATAGAGTACTTGATAGCGGGCCATGACGATCTTCTCTGCGTGTGGCGTATGGAATATGCTGGAGTGCAGCGAACGCTAGTGCCATTTCATCTAAATATTCTTGTGCTCGCT
This sequence comes from Bacteroidota bacterium, assembly GCA_020052095.1. Taxonomy (GTDB): domain Bacteria; phylum Bacteroidota; class Ignavibacteria; order UBA10030; family UBA8401; genus JAGVPT01. The sequence goes on from JAGVPT010000052.1 coordinate 5,251, forward strand.
CGACAACCAGTCATGCTGAGCAAGGCCGCGACAGCCTCCTTCGACGCTCCCGACTTCGTCGGTCGACGACTCGACTCGTCGAGGATTGCTCAGGATAGCTGTCGCGGCCGCGTCTGGCGAAGCCATCCCTTGGGAGAAGCATGACACGGGAAATTGAGACACAAGATTTCTTTTTTGAAAAGGCACTAGTCAACATTATCGCTTGCCTACCAATTGTAAAAAGAGATCAACTGCGCTTGAGGCATCAGCGCCGTATCCGTCCGCGCCAATTTCATCGGCATACATTTGGCTGATTGGCGCACCGCCGATCGCCATTTTAATGTGGCCAAGCCCCTTTTCTTCGAAGCCATTAATCACAACTTTCATATAGGTCATAGTCGTGGTAAGCAGGGCGCTCATTCCAATGATGTCAGGTTTGAACTGCTCGGCTGCGGCAAGAAATTTTTCAATACTCTGGTCGACACCGAGGTCGTGGACTTCAAAACCGGCTCCTTCCGCCATCATACAAACCAGATTTTTTCCGATGTCATGCAAATCACCGCGCACGGTCCCCATAACAAGAACTCCTGCGGGCTTGACGTTGGAGTCTTTCGATGTGAGCAGTGGTTTCAGAACGGCCATGCCGGCTTTCATCGCACGGGCGGCAATCAGCACCTCAGGCACGTAAAGAATGTTATGTTTGAAATCCTCTCCCACGACACTCATGCCGGCAATCAGTCCGTTAGTCAAAACTTCCTGAACGGATCTCCCTTCAGCGAGGGCATCCTTCGTCATCTGTTCGACTTCCTTGGCCTTGCCTTCGTACAGGCATTGGTTCATGAAAGCATAATCTGTCATCTCGTGATTCCTCTGCTAGGACTTTTGCCGTTCGAATGCTTGCAACATCGCCTGAATATTCTGGTGTGGCATTCCGGGACTTGTACCACACCCGTCGGAGAGAGAACTACCGGCACGATGATGATTACAGGCACTATTCGATTTGAAATTTGCTAAGTTCTACTCTTTCTCACGGGAAAGAGCTTGAAAGTCCAGCAATAAATTTCTATAATGTTTCACTAATTCAGAAGTCATCAAACCGGTTTAATATGACAAAACTTTATCATATATGTCAATCAAAAAAGCGCTGGTCAAAAATTCTCTCATTATTGTGAGCTTGGTGCGCCGCAGTTGTGCGCGAACGCCTTCGTATCGGGATAGATTTATTCTCAATTAACGAAAGAAAAATGGAATCCGATCAGGAGCTTGGGGAAACGATGCGGATACTCGGCGCATTCCCGGGGGCAATTCTTTTTATCGAAGAACCGGAAGCAAATCAACGGAATACAAAAGACAGGGTCGTACGCGGTGGAGAATTTCAGCAGTAAGTTTTTGTACATAGCTATCGGCGGAGCATGGGGTCAAGTTGATGACGCGGAATCAACGGCTGTTCTGCAGAAGACCGTCGATCTGGTTATTAACTTTCTTGAAACAGCGGACGTTTCAATGGTTGTTGACAAAACTTCGGCGATTGTATCAGCGATGCATTGTACCCCGACGACGGCGGCCGTTCGGCCAAATCACAAAAAAAGTAATGGAAATATTGGCAAAAAATCTCTACATAGATGGGGTGTAAAGCCTTGCAAAAGCCAGGCGTGTGAGAAATTCTTATCTCCCTACAATTGATTTGCATCGAAAAGAACAGACGGCGTGAGATGCAACCCCGTGGTAAATAACTGATCTCGAAGGAAATTTCATATCCATCTTTAGGAGTGCACCATGCTTACCAACTCTGTCTTGGTAATTTTTATCGTTGGATTATTGATGTTCGGACCTCAATCAAACAATGAAAACAAGAAAGTGCGTAATTCAGTGACTGCAGAACAATTTGGAAAATTATCAGATGGTAGAGAGGTGACGTTGTACACTCTTCATAATAAAAGTGGTGCAGCGGTAATAATTACAAACCTTGGGGCAGCGCTTGTCTCGATCAATGTGCCGGACAGAAAAGGTGTATTCGGGGACGTGCTGCTTGGCTACGACGATGCGGAGGGATACGCCAATGACAATTCATTTCTCGGATTCATAGTCGGGAGATACGGGAACAGAATCGGAAAAGGAAAATTTTCCCTCAACGGAAAAAACTATCAGCTCGATATCAACGATGGCGAGAACCATCTGCATGGAGGAAAAGACGGCTTTCACCGGAAACTCTGGAAAGCAACAATCAATGAAAAATCCACCATTGCATCGATCACAATGCGCTGTTTTAGTCCGGACGGAGAGCAAGGCTATCCGGGGAATGTGACGCTTGACGTGACATATTGGTGGAACGACAACAATCAACTCACGATCGAGTACGTCGGAACAACAGACGAGCCGACAATTCTTAATCCGACAAGTCACGGCTATTTCAATCTCACCGGTAACCCGAAAAACACAATTCTAGATCATGAACTCATGATTGTGGCGGATCGATATACTCCCGTGGGTGCCGGGTTGATTACCACCGGCGAACTTGAGAGTGTTGAGGGGACACCGCTGGATTTTCGATCGTCGAAACGAATTGGTGCAAGAATCAATGAGCCGTTTGAGCAACTTCAACTGGGCAAAGGGTACGACCATAATTGGGTGCTTAATACGTACGACAAAACAGTCCACCTTGCCGCAACGGTGTACGATCCGCAGAGCGGCCGGTTTATGGAAGTGTTCACAGATCAACCAGGACTTCAATTCTATTCGGGAAATTTTCTTAATGGCTCGCTCAGAGGGAAAAGAGGGATTGCGTATCAGTATCGAACAGCATTATGCCTTGAAGCTCAACATTTTCCTGATTCACCCAACAAGCCGGGATTTCCATCTGTCGTTGTGAAGCCGGGCGAAATGTACCGACAAACCACCATCTACCAATTTTCAACCAAGTAGTAACAGGAGCATTTATCCTTGAGGATCTTACAGCCTCTTGGCTGGATTGTGATTCCAGGGTACTTCGGCCTCATTCTCGGCATTGTATGGTGGGCATCGAAGAAACAGAAAAATACGTCGGGCTCTTATTTTCTTGCCGAACGTGAGATGGCTGGTTCATCGTCGTCGCATCAATCTTCGTGTCAAATATCGGTTCGGAGCATCCGGCCGGACTCGCGGCTACCGGAACTACTGATGGCGTTGCACTTGCTCACTATGGGTTGCACGCCTGGTGTCTACTCGTGCTTGGTTGGGTGATTGTGCCGTTTTATATACCCTCTAGAGATTTTACTATTTCGTCCATTCTTGATTCGTAAATGTCGCCATCTCTCGCGTAAGGCAATTGCCCCGCTTTGCGTTACCTAAAGGTGAATAATGGGATCCGAATTGCAATTCGGACATTCCGTAGAGAGTTAAGGTGCAAGAAACGTGGTTGCTGTGATTAAAAAAGGGGAAGCAACGCAATTATTGATTCCTTATGATCAACCAAGAAAATCTCACTTCGCTCTGCGACGAGATTCCTCTTCGATGGAAGGACCGGCTGACTTGCGATGATAGCGAAATGAGCATCCGGTTCTTTTAAGTTTACGCTTGTGATGATTGTATATGCGTGTAGTTGTTGACAAAAATAATCCTCTTGTCGCTGAAGCATTTCAACAATTTGGCGAAGTCCGTGCGCTTGCGACAAAGGAGATCACTGCGGGTGCAATTCGTGATGCGGACATGGTAATTGTCCGCTCAGAGACTAAAGTTACGGAAGAATTACTTCGTGGAAGTCCCGTTCGGTTTGTAGGAACTGCAACGATCGGCACGGACCATGTCGATGTCGCGTATCTTCGCACGAACGGAATCGGCTTCGCGAGCGCTCCGGGATCCAATGCTAACTCAGTCGCCGAATATATTGTAGCGGCGCTTCTCACCCTCGCACAACGTAAAGGGCTTGTAGTTCAGGCAAAAACAATCGGAGTGGTCGGAGTTGGAAATGTGGGGAGTAAAGTTGTTCGGAATGCCAAAGCGTTAGGGATGACCGTACTGCAGAATGATCCCCCAATCTCTCGGGCCACGGTCAAGACCCATTTTGTTCCCCTTGATGATCTGATGGATGCAGATTTTATCACACTGCACGTTCCGCTGACTACGACAGGCATGGACCCGACGTATCACTTGTTCGATGCCAAAAGAATCGGCACAATGAAAAAAGGGGCTATTCTCATCAACACGGCTCGTGGAAGTGTCGTGGATAGCACCGCCCTTGGAGATGCTCTTGACCGCCGCCACCTCGGCGGATCGGTTCTCGATGTCTGGGAGGGAGAACCTGCCATCGATGTCGAACTCCTGAAGAAAATAGATATCGCGACCTCCCACATTGCGGGATATTCTTTCGACGGAAAACTTGCAGCCGTCGAGATGGTGTATGCCGCTGCATGCCAATTTTTTGGCCAGGCACCGACCTGGATGCCGGAGAAGTCGCTCCCCAAACCACTTCATGAACGAATCGTTGTTTCGGACACGGGAGATTCTCTGGAAGAAACACTCAGCAAGATAGTCAAAAAATGTTATGACATCGAATGCGATGATCGTTCGTTGAGAGGAATCACCGCGGCGCCAGTTGATGGTGTGCGATCGTATTTCACCCGCCTGCGTGCTGAGTATGGTGTGCGCCGCGAATTCTACAACACAACTATTGAATTGCCCGCGGCATTGGCTTCAATGGAAGTAGTGCTTAAAGCACTTGGGTTTAGTGTGGTAAATCGACGAGTATGATGGTCGGAAAGGACAAAATATCGCGTGAAGGAATGGAGAAGAAAATTTACTCGCTTAGTGAACAAGCACTCAATCAACGCGATTACTTTGGTGCTCACATGTACGAGCGGATAGATAAACCGCGCGGCGAATTCTTCCATACAAATTGGACCGGACGCGGCGGAGAAACAGCATCATCAGCATATCTCGAATAGGAAGAGTGATGTGTGCGAATGTCTGGGGAGGGAACCGCAGGGGGAGAGTAATTCTAAGACCGACGAATTGTTATATCTGGAATACAAACGTACAAAAAAAAGGCGATACACCGTTCGTGCATCGCTTTCCACCTTCTCTAGTACTACTTTTTAAAGCCTTTAGCTGAGTCTCGAATATTCTGCAGCGTCTACCTGCTGATATACTCTCTGCACGGTCCACTTGACGCCACTCCATTGCAGAATCGCCACGATCGTTACCTGATATCCATTGTAGGTTGATTGTGAGGTCACTCGTACTTGGGAAGTCGTCAATCCTGCCGGGCGATCGCCGGTATACGAAACGCTTCCGCCGATCAAGCTCACGGTGCCTGAAGGGAGGGCCGGGGTTGAACTGGATCCCATGTCGCCCATGGCGAAACGCATGCCGACATTGGCAATCTGCCTTGCCTGATCATGGAACGCCTCAGACCGACCAACATTGTAGACAGCCTGATCCGCTGCGCTAAATCCCAACGCGTAGAGTCCTATAATGACATATACGCCAGCACCTGCGACTATCTTTGATGTACCCACTTACTTCCTCGTTAGAAATTAAGACTGCCTAAGAGCAACTGTTTATTATTCGATCTTTAAACTTCTACAAATATAATCTATTGAAACCCATTTGCAATGCAGTCTATCACGTATTTCTTAGACTACGGTGTTCACCGGATCAAATGTAAGGGGTTAACAGCTATTAGTTTTTGAAGCCTCTGTCGAGTAATTGCCGCATTTCGATGGACATAATAACAGCAACCCAACCACGGATCAGTGCTACAGATCACAAGTGACATTTGGATATAATGGCGTGTCAAATATATGCATTTCCATGACAAAATCAAATCCTTTTACGAGTTTTCTCTAAAAAAGCTGGTCATTGCACATCTGAATTCCCGGCTGCCGATTCTTTGTTAGAGATAGTATCTGCCTCTTGGCGCTTCAGCCTGGTCGACGGAACACCTTTTATGGCTGACTCTTTTGTCCTGCACAGATATGAATGACCAAGCCACAATTGCCGGGCAGGTCGAAAGGAGAGTTCGTAGATCAACAGGAGATTTTGCGAGGTTCTGTGCCGCCGCCTTTCGGGGTATATCATCTGCGATTTATCAACTGATTTTTCCAAATGGTGAAATTCGCTTCTACAGCAAAAGTCGCAAAGTGGGGGCGAAGATCGCGGTGAAAAAATGAAAGACTCCTCAACTGGTCGACGAGCGTCTTGAGTAGTCTCTCAATTTGAGCAGACTTCTCCAATCTCTTCTTTCATGCCAGAGAAAGAAGCAAAGAGAGCTTCTCGGAATCGTCCCAAAGGGATCCCTTCGGGAGAACCCTTGCGATGCTTGCGTTAAGAAAACGGCGCACGCACGCCACCCCACAGGCCAGCCGTTTTCTTAACGCGCGCATCGCCCCCTTCGCACATTGCCGCCGGTTCCGATCCCATCAACGGAGCATTGTTCGGCAGATTTCTTTTGAGCTAGTCCGAAGGACCCCTATATTTGTGCCATATGGCATTTTGATGAAGCTTGTATGTTTTGATCATTCAAGTATCTTCCTTGTTGAACCTAAGGAGGGCGTA
>JAGVPT010000090.1 GCA_020052095.1 Bacteroidota bacterium
TCTATATGCAAGCGCTGCAGTCTGCTTTCCAACAACTCAGATTGTTGCAGCCCATTGCTTTATCTAAAAAATGTCTCTTTGCGTAACATCAGTGATTAAATCTAATGTGTCTGTGATAAAAAAGGGAATCAAACGATTTCTCCTCTGATCTCCTTCGTGTCTTTGTGACTTTGTGGCTGAGTAGTTACAAATTTTCCTAGGTAAGTATCAAGATGTCCTACATCTCGCTAAAACGTACCACTACCGGATTTTGAGAGAAGTAGTGATGATGAAAATTTTCGGCTGGCAAGTTAGCAATTTATTCTGACAATTTCCTGTTGAATCGGCTGACCTGGAATAACAATTTGTTTATCCTTCGTAATAAACACGTCGATTTCAAGGCGCACGCCAAATTCGCCCGGAAGATAGATGCCAGGTTCTATCGAAAAGCAGGTTTCGGGGATGATTTCCCTTTGGTCATGGGTTTCGAGATTGTCGATGTTCGCCCCGTTCCCGTGGACTTCTTCGCCGATATTATGTCCCGTCCGGTGGATGAAATTTTCGGCGTAGCCTTCCGCGGAAATATATTTTCGCGTCACGTCATCGACATCGCAGCCGCGAGGTTTGCGTCCGGCGGAGAATTCCTTCTTGAGATATTCTACCGCTGCATCGCGCGCACCCTTCACGATCTCAAAAACTTTTTGATACTTGGGGGGAATTGTCTCGCCGGCAAATGCCACCCACGTGATATCGGAGTAAACTGCGCCCGGCTTGCTCCCTTTCGCCCACAGATCGATCAAGATGCAATCGCCTTTTTTTATTTCCGAGAATATCTCATTCGTCGGTTCATAATGGGGATTCGCAGCATTACCATTAACAGAACAATTTGGCGCGTCCCCGAACACAAGATTATTCTCCTTGAAATATTGCACCATGCGCTGCTGAACGTCGTACTCCGTCACTTTTTGTTTCGCCCGCAATTTGTCGCCTATAAACCCGAAGGCCACATCAACAGTTTTGCGGAGTACGTTCGATACTTCGAATTGATCGATGCGTTGCTGGTCCGTCCATCGCGCCTCAAAATACTGCACAATGTCTGCCGACGAAACAACATTCACTCCAAACGATCGGACAAACTCAATCGTGCCCGCATCGACCTTGGAGACATAGGGAATGGAATTATTGGGAGAGTACTCCATGGCCACGGACTTCTTCCCTCGCAATATCTTTTTTACTCCATCCTGGAGCGACTGCCAACTAACGTACACCGTCTTTTCACCGGGCAGATGATCTAAATTGTATTGTTCGATCCCATGGACCAATTTTTGAGGCGTGCCGTCCGCCGGGATGAAGTAAAAATAACGCCGCATTTGTGTCAAATGCTGAGGAAGTTCGAGTATTTTGGTCGCAAAAATATTAGTTTGCCGGAAGTTGTACAACAACCACCCATCGATCTTGTACACTTTCAATGTAGCCTGAATGGCGGTGACTTTCTGATTCAAATGGTTGGGGGCGGACATTGGATCCATCCTTCTAATATTAAGGGAAAGATTGGAAGCCGTCTCAAAAATGCTCTACCATTCGCCCTTCGACGCTCCCGACTTCGTCGGTCGAAGACTCCCTACGGGTCTATCGACCCGTAGGGTCGTAGACGACTCGTTGAGGATTGCTCAGGGTGAACAGATACCCCGTTCATCCTGAGTAAGTGAGCATAGCGAACGCATCGTCCATCTACGATTCTACGAATCGTAGATTCGTAGAACGACCCGATGGGTCGTAGACCCGTCGGGAAGGACTGATTAGCATGTTTTTGAGATAGCTTCTAGATGACAAAAAGCGTGCGGTAATATAAATAATTCCCCTTCAAATAAAAATCCCCAGCCGTAGGCTGGGGACTCGTTTGCTACGGTTCTAACTACTACGTTTTAGTACATATCGCCCATGCCGCCGCCTGGAGGCATTGACGGCATAGATTTCTTCTCTTCCGGCTTCTCAACAATTGTGGCTTCTGTTGTCAAGAGCAACGCCGCAACGCTCGCCGCATTTTCAATCGCGATGCGCGTCACTTTCGTCGGATCAATCACACCCGATTCCACGAGGTTCTCGTACTTTTCCGTGGCCGCATTGAATCCAAAGTTGCCCTTTTCACTCTTTACCTTGTCGACAACAACCGAACCCTCGAGTCCGGCATTTGCGACAATCTGGCGAATTGGCTCTTCCAGAGCACGTTTGACAATCTCGACGCCCGTCTGTTGGTCTTCATTCGCGGTTTTCACTTCAGCGAGTTTCGGAATGGTGCGAAGAAATGCCACACCACCGCCCGGCACGATTCCCTCTTCGACTGCCGCTCGTGTTGCATGGAGTGCATCTTCGACTCGAGCTTTCTTTTCTTTCATCTCAACTTCGGTCGAAGCACCGATCTTCAGAACGGCAACGCCGCCGGAAAGCTTAGCAAGCCGTTCCTGCAACTTCTCCTTGTCGTAATCGGAGGTCGTCTTGTCAATTTGGCCTTTGATTTCGTTGATCCGCTTCTTGATTTCGTCCTTCTTGCCCGCACCTTCGACGATTGTTGTGTTGTCTTTGTCGACAACAACTTTCTTCGCCGTTCCAAGGTATGCAAGCGTCGCGTTCTCGAGTTTGTAGCCCTTTTCTTCTGAGATCACTGTACCGTTCGTCAACACTGCGATATCTTCGAGCATTGCTTTGCGGCGATCGCCGAAACCCGGGGCTTTCACTGCAACAACGCGCAGTGTCCCGCGGATCTTATTGACGACCAACGTCGCGAGGGCTTCGCCTTCGACTTCTTCCGCAATGATGACCATTGACTTGCCGGACTGTGCCGATTTTTCCAGAATCGGAAGAAGATCTTTCATTGAACTTATTTTCTTATCGTGAATCAGGATGAGCGGGTCTTCGAGCACAGATTCCATCGTGTCGGCGTCTGTCACGAAGTACGGTGAAAGATACCCGCGATCGAACTGCATACCTTCGACAACGTCCATTGTCGTCTCGGTGCCCTTTGCTTCTTCAACGGTAATGACACCGTCTTTGCCGACCTTATCCATAGCATCGGCAATCAGATTTCCGATCGCCGGATCGTTGTTGGCAGATATAGAACCAACTTGCGCGATCTCTTTCTTGCCTTCGACTGGCCGGCTGATCTTCTTTAGTTCTTCGATCACCTTTGTGACTGCAAGGTCGATACCGCGCTTGAGGTCCATCGGATTTGCTCCCGCGGTCACGTTCTTCAGGCCTTCGCGCACGATTGCCTGAGCAAGAACGGTTGCCGTCGTTGTTCCATCGCCTGCGACGTCGGATGTTTTGGAGGCGACTTCGCGCACCATCTGTGCGCCCATATTCTCAATCGGATCCTCTAATTCAATTTCCTTTGCGACGGTCACGCCGTCTTTCGTGATGGTTGGTGCTCCGAATTTTTTGTCGATGACGACATTACGGCCTTTCGGTCCCAGCGTCACTCTCACCGCATTCGCGAGCTGATCGACACCGCGCTTCAACGCTGTACGAGCGTCAAAATCGTATTGAATAATTTTAGCTCCCATAGAATTCTTGCTCCTTTAGAAATTAGTTGACATTACTGCAATTACTTTGGCATTATCGCAAAAACATCGCTCTCACGCATGATAAGAACTTCATCACCATCAAGAGTGACCTCTGTCCCAGAATATTTGCCGTACAAAACTTTGTCGCCCACTTTCACTTCCATCGGCACTATCTTCCCCTCGTCGGAAATCTTTCCCGGTCCGGCCGCGATAACTTCGCCCCATACCGGCTTCTCTTTTGCAGTGTCGGGGACGATAATACCGCCTTTCGTTATTTCTTCTGCAGCGGCTGGCTTCACGATAATTCGGTCAGCCAAAGGATGTAATTTCATATTGAACCTCCTTAACTAGATGTTATGTCTTGTAACTTGTTTTATTGAAACTGGTTAGAGTGAGTTGAGATGTTTAGCACTCTTCGTATGTGAGTGCTAATATACACATGAAGGGGGGCAAAGTCAAGCGGTAAGTGTGCAGATCTATCTTGTCCAAAAAGACCTTACAGATTTTGGGTTAAGGGCAGAAGGGGGAGATGCGGTGGGGGAGCCAAATAATCTGATCCTGAATCAGAGTAATCCTACAACGTGTACAACAAAAATGAAGTTGGGCACGGGCTCTTAAATGACAATTGCCAAATAGTGAGTGCCGAAATTTGAGTGAGCGCGTTTTTGTGCCGATCCAAATGGCTACTTCGGAAAGGCATCACTTTCGGTATCCGAACCGTTTTTGCTTCTGTCAGGCGCTGTTTGCGGTTTTTTGTCTCGACTCGATCAAATTGTAGAGCACAGGTAATACAAACATCGTCAATAGCGTTGAAGTTATCAAACCTCCGATGACGACGGTTGCTAGTGGCCGTTGTACTTCTGCGCCAGTGCCGTGCGAGAGAGCCATAGGAATGAAGCCAAAACTTGCCACGAGCGCAGTCATCAATACGGGACGGAGTCGGTCCGATGCGCCCTTGATAATGGCAAACATCAATTCGTGACCTTCTTTGAGGAGCTGGTTGATGTAGGAGATCATTACCACTCCGTTGAGTACTGCAACACCAAAAAGGGCAATGAAGCCGATTGATGCTGACACGCTCAAAGGGAGATCACGGATGAGGAGGGCAATAACCCCACCACACAAAGCAAACGGGAGATTCAAGAGAATGAGCATCGAATGCCGTAGATTTCCAAAAGTTGTAAACAGCAGAACGAAGATAATGAAGATGGACAACGGCACGACGATCAGCAAACGATTCGTGGCGCTCTCCTGATGCTCAAATTGTCCGCCCCACGTAATGAAGTATCCTGCAGGCAGAATGAGAGAACCTTGTAACTTATTTTTTGCCTCGGCAACGAACGTCCCGATGTCAGTCCCTCGGACATTGCACTCGACAACAATTCTCCGTTGTCCGTATTCTCTACTGACTTGTACCGGTCCTTCCTCCGCCGCAATCCTTGCGACTTGGCTCAGGGGAATCGTTCCACCCCGTGGTAAGCTCACGAGCGTATTTGCAATCCCTTGAATATCTCCACGAACGCTTTCCGGGTACCGGACAAGAACTCCATACCGTGCCTGCCCTTCAATGACTTCTGTGGCGATCTTTCCGCCAATTGCGATCTCAATTACTCGCTGAACATCGGCAACATTCAAACCGTATCGTGCGATAGAGCCACGGTCAATATAGATATTGAGATACGTCTGTCCCGCAATGTGCTCGATTGAAACATCGGATGCACCAGAGACAGTGCGGACAATGTCGGCAATGCGGTCAGCTTTCTCTTTGAGCAGGGTAAGATCATCACCAAAGAGCTTGATTGCAACATCTGACTTAACCCCCGACACAAGCTCATCGACACGCATAGCGATTGGCTGGGTGATGTTGTAGTTGACTCCAGGGATGTGCTTAAGCTCTTCCACCATTTTCTCCACCAATTCCTCTTTGGTCTTGGCTGTTTTCCATTCCGATTTTGGTTTGAGCGTCACGTAGATGTCGCTCAGGTTCACACCCATCGGATCGGTCGCAATTTCGGGACGGCCGAGTCGACCGACGACGAATTCCACTTCCGGAAACTGCATGATGATCTGCTGAACCTTCTTCTCTATCTCAATTGACTCGGTCAGTGAGATGCTTGGCATACGAATCGGCTGAATGAGAATTGAGCCTTCGTCAAGCTCGGGAATGAACTCCGAACCGAGGAACGGAACCAATGAAAACGATCCAATAAGGACGGCAATTGCAATACTGATCGTGATAGCTTTGTGTCGCAGAGCTTTCTCAAGCAACGGTGTGTATGCCAAGCGGATCCAGTGGATCAGTTTGGGTTCCTTGTGTGTCTTCTTCTCTTTCAAAAACAAACTGCCAACGACTGGAGTGAAGATCAGTGTAAGCAAAAGCGAACCAAGCAGGGCAAACCCAACAGTCAACGCCATCGGTTTGAACATTTTTCCTTCGATGCCCTGCAATGTCATAATCGGAATATACACGGCAATGATGATGAGAATGCCGAACAGAATTGGCCTGCCAACCTCTTTTGCGGCTCCAGCGATACTTTGAATCTTAGTGATGTCTGGTTCCTTGTGCGTAAGTCGGCTGGCGAAATTTTCCACCATTACGACCGAGCCATCCACGATCATTCCAAAATCAATCGCTCCAAGGCTCATAAGATTTGCTGTCAATCCAAGCCATTCCATCCCAATGAAGGCAAAGAGCATTGAAAGGGGGATTGTTGAGGCAACAATAAGCGCCGCTCGAATATCGCCGAGAAAAAGGAGCAATATGACAACGACCAAAAGCCCGCCTTCGAGCAGATTTGTCTTAACGGTGGTGATGGTCTTTTGCACTAGGTCGGTTTGATCGTAGTAGGGATGGATCTTGACGTGTGGCGGAAGAGACTTGTTGATCTCTTCGACTTTCGCCTTGACCCGCTGAATAACTTTTTGGCTGTTCTCACCTCTCAGCATCATCACGATGGCGGCGCTGACCTCACCACGACCCTGCATGACGACAGCGCCCTGACGAATTTCGGGACCGATCATTACCCGGGCAACATTCTTGATGTAGATGGGCGTACCGTGTTCATTCTTCACGACAATGTTCTCGAAGTCTTGCTCTTTATTTGCCAGACCGATTCCTCGGATGATATACTGCTCTGAAGCGTGCTCAAGGTAGTTGCCGCCGGCAACGGAATTGTTCTTTTCCACCGCTTCAAAAACTTCGACAAGAGAAAGGTTGTAGCTTAACAGTTTGTTCGGGTCAACGATGATGTGATACTGCTTCACCAGCCCGCCAAAGCTGTTCACTTCTGTTACGCCCGGAACAGTTCTCAACTGCGGCTTGACGATCCAATCCTGAATTGATCGAAGTCCCATAATGTCGAGGCTGTCGCTTTCGAGGAAGTACTGGTAGATTTCACCCATGCCTGAAGCAATCGGACCCATTTCAGGCTGAGGAACTGTCGGGGGCAATAATTCCCTTGCCTTCTGCAGCCGCTCCAGCACAAGCTGGCGGGCGAAATAAATGTCTACACCATCTTCAAACACAACGGTCACAACCGCAAGTCCATACTTGGAAATGGACCTCACCTCTGTCAACCTGGGAAGTCCGTTCAATGCTACTTCGATGGGAAAAGTTACCAGCTTCTCTACTTCAACAGGAGAAAACCCGGGCGCCTCTGCAATAACCTGAACTTGAATGTTGGTGACGTCCGGAAAAGCGTCGATGGGAATGTTGTTGAGCGAGTACACGCCGATAGCCGCGATCACAATCGTCATTGCGATAACGAGCAAGCGCTGCTTAAGTGCAAAATCGATTATCTTGTCAATCATTGTTTCGTCTCCGTCTAATGTTCCTCGCCGAACGTCTCTTTGGCGAGTTCAGATTTCAGAAAGAATGCTCCTTTGACGACAATCAGTTCACCGACGACCAGTCCGTCAAGGATCTCTGCAAAGTCTCTCGTCTCAAAGGCCGTACGGACATCTCGTCGCTCAAATATTGTATCTTTCAGGGCAACGAAAACAAAGTGCTTCTCAGTCTCTCCGAGCAATGCACTTGCTGGAATCTTGATTGTCTCTTTGCCAAGCTGAGTCTGCACGTTGACTGTGCAAAACATTTCGGGTTTGAGTTTGCCGTATCTGTTTTCGACTTGAACCCTCGCTTTTACCGTTCGGGTTTTTTCATCGAGCACACCGTAGATGGTCGAGATGGTTCCCGCAAAGGAATCGGGATATGCAACGACCTGTACTTGCGCTTTCATCCCCGCGCGGACATACGGTAAGTCTTTCTCATAGAGGTCTGCTAACACCCAGAGCGTGGAGAGATCCGCAAGCTCAAACAACGCTGCTCCGACTTGTACGTACACTCCTTGTCGTACGTAGCTTCCGATAATGGTTCCGTTGAAAGGTGCACGGATATGAAAATGAGTTTGCGGTATTCGGGTGGTTTCCAGTTCATCCACTTCGGCCTCGGTCAATCCGATGATCATGAGCTTGCGTTTCACCGATTCATAGATAGCCTTTGCCGCTGCCTGCTCATCGCCTGCGGGTTCTTGAGATCGTTTCCAGCGCGCAGATGCCTGGAAGAACTCGTTCTGCATCGTAAGGTATTCCTGACTGAAGAGTTCAACAAGCACAGCATTGCCGCTTACCTGATCGTTCGTGAAGACGTTGACTTGCTCAATTCTTCCACTTACACGGGCAGTGATTTGAGCAAGGCGGTGTTCGTCAAAACTAACTTTGCCGGGAAGCGCGAGCGGTACGGCGATAGACTTGCTTTGAACATGCTCAACTCTGATGCCTGCGTGATAAACCTTGTGTTTATCGAGATGAACAATTGTTGTTGCGGCAGTTTCGTTTTCGTGTTCGACATGAGACTCCTCGGAATCTTTGTTCTGTTTGCCGCAACCCGAGAGCAACAGGATCGAAGTGAGCGCAATAAAAAAGAGATATTTCAGATGTATCATTGTTAGTCTCCAGTTAAGAAAGAATTGTCAGAGGCCAGCCCGCCTTCGGTCTGGCGGGGAAGTTCGGCTGCCGCTTCTAATTCGGCAAATGCCACCGCGTAGTTGTGCAAAGCCCGAAGGTACTCGAGCCGTGTTGTACGATGCGTGCGATAGATGTCGAGTAAGTTGAGAACATCAATCTGATTGTTCTGATACTGATTGACCGCAGTGGAGACGATGTCATCTGCATCTGACAAGAGGGATCTGTCAAAAGAGCTTAGCTGGGCTTCGGCTGCCGCAAGCAATTCGATTGCGCTGCGAATACTCGCTCGCACCTGCAATTCAATAGCCTTCTGATTCAGGACTGCAATGTCGCTGACAGCCTTTCCCTCTTGGACCAGTCCCTCAGGTTCCTTCCAGAACCAGAGTGGGAGCGAGGCTTTTAGTTCAATCCCCCAAAGGTTCGTTATATCACCACGTCGCTGGTTTGCAACTCCGATTTGAAAATCCGGGAAGTACGTCGTCTTTGCCAACGATAATGATTGTTCTTGGCGTAGTACATTCAGTTGAGCAATGCGTGCAGCGATGCTTCTTTCGGCAAAGGAATTGGTAAGCGAATCAATGTTTACACTTGTCAACACAATCGGAAAACTGTCGGTGAGTAGTATCGCCTGTTCTGGGATTCTGTCGATGAGAAGTATGAGTCGTCGCACGCGGACTTGTTTCGCTCGTTGCGCTTCGATGATATCATTCCTAAGGCGAGTGAGTTCGACTTTTGCTCTCACGACATCGAGATACGAGCTCGCCCCCGCTTGGTATCTTGCGGTGAGGATTTGCTGAAAATCTTTAAGAAGAACCAGTTGCTTGTCCAGGTTCTCGGCAATCTTCAAACTCAGGACCAAATCATAATATGATCGTTTCACATGCGATGTGACAAGAAGAATCGTGCGGTCGAGTCGAAGTTGTGCAAGTTCTTTGTCCGCTGAGGCAACATCAATCCGATTGCTACGCTTTGTTGGAAACTCAACGGACTGAATAACGCTAATGTCTCTCTCGTTTGCATTGCCCGGCTTGATAATAGAGGGACTCTCATTCCAGTTTATAGCCAGTTCAGGGGTTGGAATCCGACCGGCCTGCATGATGCGGGCGCCGGCTGCTTCCACTTCTTTGCGGGCTATTTGGATGCTTGGGTTGTTGTGCATAGCAATGTCAATTGCTGCAGACAGAGAAAGCCCTTCCTGTGTTTGAGCACTTGCCGAAAAAAGACCAACAAGAAAAAGCAATCCCGCCCGCCTGCCGAAGGCACGCAGGCAGGCCTGATAGAAAAACGTCTTCAAGGCGAACCTCGCTGTATTATGGTTATTGATTGAAAATTAGATCAAGGAGTTGCCCACGTTTTTTCACGACTCGGGGCACTCTAAGAAGGAAGTTGCTAAGCAGCTATCGGGGGGCGAAAAACTGTCTTGTTCGGGGCAGAGGTGAGGATGATAGAGTGAAGAAAAACGGATGATTCTACCGGTGGGTTAGCCGTGAGAAGTGCCATCGTGTATTCGACGTAAGGGATGTGGCAGACGCAGGAGCACTGCGTACCGCTCTCTGCGGAAGCTCCGCTACCAGACGCAGTATGGTTGCCGAGTAAGGAACAGACTAAGGACGCACAATTGTCATCGGTTGTCCCGTTGAGGCAATCAGCATCACCGCACCAAAGAAGTGACGCTGTGAAGCAGAAGAGAAGCAAGAGCAGTATTTGCGATGGACGTTTCATAATGCTGAAGTAATATACCAAAACTATCTCTCATTACCAATAAGGAGATTGGAGAACTCTTCGTTGGACCAATTCACATGATCTTAAGCCAGCCAAGATCTTTGCTGATGATTAGTTCGGTTTTTTCAGCGTGGTGAGTCCCCTTCATTGGAATCTCTGCAATTTGAAAGCGGTTCTCTTCAGCTAGCGCTCTAATTTCATCTGCGTTATCATAGGTCATTAGGAATGACCCTCTGAGCTTTGCGGCGATTTGGAATAGGGCTGCGTGATCAATATCAGAATAGCGATAGAGTCTTCTTCCGGCCACCGTGTAAGGCGGATCGATAAACGAGAGAACATCGGTTCGATGAGCATTGTCTCGTAAAATCTGAAAACCATCTCCTTGAACGAACTTGATGTTCGCTTTATAGGTTTGAATATCGAGAATTCGATTTCGAAGTGTCTGGGGGTACCAACGGGATAGGAGTCCTTTGCCATTCTCGCCATGTTTGAGCAGTCCTGCGCCGTTCGCAAGAATTCCTCCGTGGCTAACTCGATTCTTTAGCAATACAGAGAACGCCTTTTCACGAAGGTTCGACGGCTTTTTGCAAAGTAGTGATTCGACGGTGGACTTGGTGACCGAAAAGTGCACGATCCTGTCGGCCAGCCATTGAGCATCATCGCTGAGGAGGATTTGCCAAACAGCTGCAACGTCTTCATCAAGCTCAACCATTAAAGCCCGTTGCACCCGTTTCTCGCCGACTGCGGTCAGACTGACAATCCCCCCACCGGCAAACGGCTCGATGAGTTGTTTAGCCTCCGATAAATTTGCGCTAAGCCATTTACGCACGTAGGGAATAAGCCAAGTCTTGCCGCCCGGATACCTGAACGGGCTTCTCTGTGGAACGGAAGCCACATTAATGATCTTCGCTTTTGTGGCGCCGAAAAGAACCAACTGCTCTTTGACTTCGCTCTTGTTACGAGAGCGTGAGGTCCGTAAGCGTCGGTGCGTCAGGTGGATTTCCTTCGAGCTTCTCATCTAGTTTCTGTTGTAGAACGTCAACGAAATCTTGCATCCTTCCCTCCTTAGCCGTAGTTATCTGTCTGAGGGCAGGTTCGAACTCAGTGTAGACGATTTTGTTTTGTGTAAGCCTAAATCGATTGTTTTTCTTATCAAGTTTTAAGTCATACAGGAGCCAAGCAATATCTGCCTTCGATCGAGGTGCAGTTTTCAACTTAGGAAGCGTGTCAAAGAATGAAGTCTGCAGTGCCACTGCTTGTTTTTTGTTCCATGCCTTAAGAATGCCACCCTTGTAGAACATCTGTGGTGCCAACCTCTTACGAGAGGAAGAAAGAAAGTCGGCCTTGGGAGAATTGCGAGCGCTCCAAGCGAAGCCATTTGAACGTCTGCGTGACGACATGTAGCTCTCGAATGGGTTGCGGACGTTTCCCGAAATATAAACAGCCTGGATTTCAAGTGAACCGAAATCGAGAACTCGACCTCGTTCATCATATGAAACAAGAACCAAGTCGATGTTGCCGGCCGTGTTCCCATCCTTGTCATTTAGCCTCACCTCGGTAATTGACGTCCAAGAAACGTCGGTTTTGAAGAAGAATTGGGATGCATCCTCAGCAATGAGCCAGTTTTCTCGAAAACGCACCGGACAGGTGATAATTGATTGCCCTTGTTCAAAGATGCTGCAAACTCCTAATGGGTCATTCGCCTTATCCTTTGTGCAAGACGGGACCCTATTATTGAACGGGCAGAGCTTGTTCTTTCGGTAACGCTCGGCTTCTGGAGTTCGATTATCGATTGGGTATCCAAAAACCTCGGCCAACGGATTTGAATTCATTTATGATTTTTTGAATTAAGTTTGGATTTCTGTCTTCCCTTTCAAAATGCAAATTATTTTTGTGACTTCCAATTCAAACGCTATCGGCCAAATGTGGTATACATTATGTCACGCGTATTCAATTCGACTGTCAAGCATCCTTCGCACCCGCTACAATCAACACAAACTCCCCCTTGATAGTTCGGGAAGCGAACGATTCGCGCAACGATGACAGAGTTCCACGAAGTATCTCTTCAAACTTCTTTGTCATTTCACGACCGATGACGGCGTTGCGGTCGCCAAGGGCATTTTGGAGATCTTCAAGGGTCTTGAGGATACGATGGGGTGACTCA
>JAGVPT010000053.1 GCA_020052095.1 Bacteroidota bacterium
TGAGATTTTTCGGTCCTCGGGGCATCGGAATCAAACCTAACTAAAAGGTAGGTTACATTCTTTTGACTATTTCTTATAATTGTATCGCTTTTGCTATACATAATCAACATTATTGATTTTATTCACGCAGGATTCAGGTTTATTTTAGCTTAGACCTAACGACACAGAAAAACAAAACTATTATTAGTGATAATTAGTTCTTAAGGGTTCATTTACTTGAATTTAACTAATTCCTCTAGGCCCCCAATAATTCTTAGCAACGTTCAAAATCATCTCAATGCTGCGAATGAAGCTTGGAACGGGCAGCCAGACATTCGAAAATAAAATTCAAGAATTTCGCGATCGTCGCATTTGTGTTCACAAGGAATATCCTATGGCTAAAACATCATTTCCATGCCAATAATGCGCGACTCACTCACTTAGATATCGGCAACGATATAGTTATTCCCCTTATATACATATAGATCCTGTAAGAATGAAAAACGGCTGACGAAAATTTTTTCAAACAGATCAATTCAGTTGAGCTGTGGTTCTTTTTCAAGATGTTTCCCCATTCGTCAGCATCTATTGAGCGAGTCGTAGAACTAGAATTGCCCAAAGCACCGTGACGTTGTACAACTTTGATGCCAGCCCATGGTGGATAGCTTTGGCATTAAGATCCATACTGAGCGTAAGATTTTATGTTTTCGTAGAAAATTGAACACATACTCTGGTGATAAGTTTCTGTATTCGAGAAATCGTGATTCCTGACGATGCGAAATTCAAATGTGACCCATTCAAAGAATGCAAAACGTTCAAACCGATTTGTCGATGGATTCTCGGGCGGTCAGATTGCATGATTTGTTGAGTTCGCATAAGATTCATTTGCATTCCCTTCTTCACATATATATCCGACAATAGCGAACAACGGGGAAAGAATCCTTCATCACGGGCAACATTTTCCTAATCCCATCGAACTCTGCGGATCTGGTCAGCATGAACCCGATTCCGTTTTCGACCGTCGAACTCCTGATCAGTTCTGACCGGTCATTGGAAAAGAATCATTCAAGTTCGTGTAAATCTGCTTCTTGGTTTTAGTGTGTGCAAGTACCCTTCATTACCCAAATGTTGCCATGTAATTTGATCTTACAGATCTTTCCGACACAGAATACTACGAATAGTGGGCTCTGAGCGCAATACCTCAACTTGGGTATTTTTGCGGACTGGCAAAAATGAAAGGGGAATGCAAAAATGGCCATTATACGAGGTTTTGGGCACAATTCGCACTGAACTGATCTTGTTTGTAGCCCACTCTGGAGGCTGCGTCCCGTGTGCTGTGGATCGTGCATGAGCATCGGCCAGGGCGATTCCTCCAAGCCAATCGATATAATGCTGAGTGCCTCTCCGGAGGGTATCACAGTTTCTCCTTTGTCCTCGCGAGAAGAGACTTTGAAACAGCTTAATTCATCCACAAATTTCTGTCGAGACTTCGGTACTGAATCGCCTCGCCGAGATGTTCGGGCCGAATCTCTTCGTTCCCGCCAAGGTCGGCGATCGTCCGGGCCACCTTGAGAATTCTATCGTACGCTCTCGCCGACAGGCCAAGCTTCGTCATCGCCATTTTCAAGAGCCCTTCCCCATCGGAGTCGATCCTGCAAAATTCCCGGATCTCTTTCGACTGCATATCCGCGTTCGCGAACAATCCGCTGCTATTCGCAAATCGCTTCGACTGACCCTCACGAGCATACACAACTCTATGACGAATTGCATCGGACGACTCGCCCGGCCTTTTTTGCCCAAGTTCGGCAACTTTCACCGCCGGCACTTCAATGTGAATGTCAATTCTGTCTAGCAGCGGTCCCGATATTTTCGCCATATATTTTTGAATCTGAACCGGAGAACATGTGCATTCGTGATTTGGATTGCCATAATTTCCGCAGGGACATGGATTCATCGCGCATACGAGCATGAAGTTTGCAGGAAAATCGAGCGACATTTTTGAACGGCTGATCGTCACTCTGCCATCCTCGAGGGGCTGGCGCAAAACTTCAAGAACGTTTCGCGCGAATTCCGGAAGCTCATCCAAAAAGAGAACCCCGTGATGCGATAAGGAGATTTCACCCGGCCGAGGGATTGTTCCGCCTCCCACGAGTGCACTGTCCGAAATCGTGTGATGCGGCGAACGAAATGGTCTCGTTGCAACCAGCGCCGAGTTCGGCAAAAGCAGTCCGGCAACGGAATGTATCTTCGTTGTCTCAATGCTCTCTTCAAACGTTAATGGAGGCAGAATGCTTGGCAGTCGTCGCGCGAGCATGGTCTTTCCGGAACCGGGTGGTCCAATCATGATGATGTTGTGTCCTCCAGCCGCTGCGACTTCCAACGCTCGTTTCACATTTTCTTGACCCTTCACATCGGAGAAATCAAGAGGGTATTTCCTTTCGACCGAAAATATTTCATTCAGGTCAATTTTCATGGGCGCGACGGAAAGGTCGCCATTCAGGAATGCGATCGTCTCGTTAAGATTCTCCATGCCGTAGACTTCAAGCCCTTCAACCATTGCTCCTTCGCGCGCGTTCTCCTTTGGAAGAATAATTCCACGGAATCCTTTTTTCTTTATTTCTACCGATATGGGCAGCACACCGTGTACTGGGCGCAGACTTCCATCGAGCGCCAGCTCGCCGAGGATAATGAAATCTTTTAACATATCCTCCCGTACTTGACCGCTGGATGCAAGCATGCCGACCGCAATGGGAAGGTCGTGCGCCGAGCCCTCTTTCTTGACGTCGGCGGGCGCCAGGTTTATGGTGATGCGCTTGTTGGGATATGCGAGACCGGAGTTCTTGATAGCAGTCGCCACCCGCTCGCGGCTTTCCTTGACCGCGTTATCGGGCAGCCCTACCATGAAAAAGTTGGGCACCGTATTTTCGATGTTGGTCTCGATTTCAATCAGGTAGGCGTTGATACCGTAGGTTGCACTGCTGAGAACGACTGATAACATGAAGGCCCCCCTTCGGAATAGATAAGAAATAAGAGAGAAGAGATGCGGAACGAAAAATTCCACTACATACAACGGATCTTTACCGATGGGAACGGAGAAAATCCAGCCGTGCCTGAACTTTCTCTATCGGAACGAGCAACTTGTCTTTCGCGAACAGAGCGTCTTTCTGATTTTCGAATACGAGCTCGTATTCGTTACTCATGATAATCGCTTCTTCCGGACAGACTTCTTCACAAAATCCGCAGAGGATGCAACGCAACATGTTGATCTCGAATTTCTCGGGATACCGTTCCTTGTTCTCCACCGTTTCCGATGCCTGGACTTCGATTGCAAGCGCTGGACAAACACGGCTGCACAGTCCGCACGCCACGCAGCGTTCGATCCCATTCTCTTCGACAAGGACGGGGCGGCCGCGAAACGACGCCGATGGAACAAATTTATCCTCCGGGTATTGAACCGTGAACTTCGGCTTAAACATTTGACCTATGGTGATGCGCATTCCCTTCAGAATCTCGGGAATGTACATCCTCTCCAACAGTGTTAAGTCTTTTTTCCGAATCACCTTGCTCTGTTCCATTTTCTTACAATACTTTAGAGTTCAGTCCGCACAACGGTCACCTACCACAAAAGAGCAACCCCTGTAATTAATATGTTCGCCAACGCGAGCGGGAGCATTACTTTCCAGCCGATGTTCATAAGTTGATCATAGCGGAATCGCGGAATTGTCCAGCGGATCACGATGAAAAACAGCAATACGAGCCCAACCTTTACTCCAAAGGCGGCAATTTGAAGAAGGCTCACAGCAAGATCGGGGAGTCCGATGTGCCCTACAAATGGGAGCTGCCATCCACCAAGATATAAAGTCACGATGATCGCAGAAGCTGTGATCATGTTGGCATATTCGGCAAGGAAGAATAAACCGAATTTCATCCCGGAATACTCAGTGTGATATCCGCCGACGAGTTCCGGCTCGGCCTCGGGCAGGTCAAACGGCAGTCGATTGGTTTCGGCAAAGGATGCTATGACAAATGTGATGAAGCTAATCGGCGTCCGCCAGAAATACCACATGCCTTGCGCCTGGGATTCTACGATTTTATCCAATCGAAGTGTCCCCGCGATCATCAGCACTCCGATGATTGAAAGACCCATCGAGAGCTCGTAGCTGATCATCTGCGCCGAAGAACGTAATCCTCCAAGAAGCGAATACTTGTTGTTAGACGACCACCCGCTTAACGTAATTCCGTAGACTCCGAGAGAAGAGAGCGCCAGGATATACAGGATTCCGACATTCACATCGGCGATCATTAATTTTATGTCGCGTCCAAAAAGATGAATCGAATTGCCGAACGGGATAACGGCGAACGTCGTCATCGCCACGACGAGCGAGATAAGCGGCGCGAGACTGTGAACGAATTTGTTTGCCGCTTTCGGCACGATGTCTTCTTTGAGGAACAGTTTTACGATGTCGGCAACAGGCTGAAGTAGTCCGGCGGGACCGACGCGATTCGGGCCGATCCGATTTTGTATGAACGCGCTCACTCTTCGTTCAACCAATACAAGGTATGCAACGGTGGTAAGGGTTATCAGAAAAATGAAAACTATCTTTACTAACGGTTCAATGATATCCATTGGTGTATTCACTGGCTGACATGAGAAACAATTAGGCGGCCACACTCGCTTTGGCTTTTAACTGGGCGCCTTTCTTTCCTATTTTGAGATATGACAGGCCTTTGAATGCTTCCACCTTCTGTGCAATCTCATTGAAAATCTCGTCGGCTGAATTGTACCTGAACTTTGCTCCCATCAATGTGGCGAGGCTCGAAACAATTTTCCACGACGCTCGTGCATCGCGACGCGGGCCCTTTCCCCAAGTGTCGTTTTGCGCTGCAAATTTGTCCCATCGGCTCATCTCAAATCCGTCGAGTGCACGATCTTGTTCCAGGGTCGTCACCGCCGGCCGAACGCGCTGAACGCGATGCCGGAAATTCGTCACCGTCCCATTTTTTTCAGCGTAGGTCGAACTTGCTAGTACGACGTCAGCAGAGTGTGTGGTAGCATTCTCGTTCGAGGCGTGCACGGCGAAGAATTCAAGCTTCGCTATCGCCTCAGCGACTTCGGGGGTTGCGGCGAGATCATCTTCGAGAGCATAGAGCGCTTTTATTTTCCCTTCCTTAATGCCGTGAAGTATTTCGGCGAAACCCATCCCGCCTTCACCCGGTGCAATTCCGAGTTCCTTTGCCCCAGTGCTGTTCGGCGTTTTATCTGCGCGGATCAGAATATTGTCTTCGTCCCCTTCTACCACGTGGCGCATAAAGTCCACGTTCTTCGTTCCCAGGATTTCCCTCGCGAACCGCTGGAAGACGTAATTGTCTTCGTTTGTTGCGAAGGCCGATCCGACCGCGGCAATTTCCGCTTTTTTGAATGATTTCAATTCGGAAGCGACTTTTGCGATTGCTTCGTCCCATCCGACTTCTATGAGGGCGCCGTCTTTGCGAATCATAGGCGCTTTGATCCGCGTCTCTGCGTTGACAAACTTGAACGTATCCAATCTGCCGTGGTCGCACATCCAATAGCTGTTCACCTCATCGTTCTGCCGGGGAGTGAGGCGGAGGATTTCATTATTGCGGGCGCCTATTTCGATATTACAGCCGCGTGCGCATCCTTGACAGATGCTCTCCGTGAACGACATTTCCCATACGCGCGACTTGAATCTGAAATCGCGACTCGTCAATGCACCGACCGGACAGATGTCGACAACGTTCATCGAGTAAGGATTATCGAGCGATTCACCGGGGAACGTCTCGATCAGCGTATGGTCGCCACGCTGAACAAATTGCAACTGGGGAACACCGGCGACCTCGGCGCAGAATCGGATGCAACGCGAGCAGAGAATGCATCGCTCCGCGTCGAATATCACGCGCGGGCCCAATTCCACTCGCTTTGGCTTGTGGACTTTGTCTTCCTGAAATCGGCTGTATCCCTGGTCGTACTTGTACGAATACGATTGAAGCTTGCACTCACCCGCTTCGTCACAAATAGGACAATCGAGCGGATGGTTGATTAGAAGAAACTCCATCACGGCCTCGCGTGCATTCTCCACGCGTTCATTGTTCGTATGAACAATCATCCCCTCGGCAACCTGGGTCGAGCATGCGATCACTAATTTCGGCAGCTTCTCGACTTCCACCAAACACATCCTGCAGTTGCCGGAAACGGAGAGCTTCGGGTGCCAGCAGAAATGAGGGATGGTGATGCCGTTCTCACGCGCGGCTTCAATGATCGTCCGCTTGTTGTCTGCCTCAAACTGATTTCCGTCTATCGTGATTTTTGCCATCGGCTGCTTTTTGCTGATTCTACTTACTAGGTGACGTTACGCAAAACAAAAAAAATGACTTCCGTGCAAAGACATGCCCTGAGTTATAGGTCGCTCCGATGGAGCTTTTGTTTCGCTTTGTTTGTTGTTTTCTACAATCAGCTGGCCCCTAACGGGGCTTTTCGGACAAGGACGGGGTTCAGAAGCACCGTTAAGTGCTACCTGTTTGTAGTTGTTCCGCGTGATAAGATATTTAAGTTCCGTCAGGAGCGATCTGTTTCTATGTGTGCGTAACATCAGCGGTCATGAATCCGGGGGTTCACCACCCCGGATGAAAATTGGCAGCGCGAGTAGTATATTGCAATCAACCACGTGTTGAGGTCGAA
>JAGVPT010000108.1 GCA_020052095.1 Bacteroidota bacterium
ATCAATCAATGCAAACATGAGTTACTTTTTGAGAGAACTGCGCCGCAGGCGCCATGGACGCGCTACTCAGCGAAATATAGGACATGATTTGCCAGAAAGTCCAAGCACCCCGTAGCGCTTTTACGACGGTGCAAGACTTCTATTGCGTTCTCTCAAAAAGTACACGTGCAATCCCCCTCCTTACATAAGGAGGGGGCAGGGGGTGGTCGCCCCGAAGGCCGAGTAGTTACATTAAATCTTGTATTTTTACCGCAGAGGACGCAAAGGTCGCAGAGAAGTTTCTGTAAAAATATTAAGAAATCTTTACACAGTGAACAGTAAGTAGTAAGCAGTATGGAGTAAGCGAAGATCAGCGGTGCATAAGGAATATTGGATTAATGGAATAATGGAATGGCGGAATATTGGAATTTCAAACTGCGAACTACGGACCACGAACTTAGGACTACGAACTCACGACCACGGACTCAGGACCTCGGACCACGGACCATCATCCTCACCCACCATTGAAAAGGCTCGGTAGATTTCGTATATTGAGCACGCATTTATCTTAGAGTTCACAACGAACCAAATCTTCTGAATGAAAGTACTTATTACCGGTATCGGCGGATTTGCCGGCAGTCATCTCGCGGACCTCATTATTCGCACCACACAGCACGAGGTTTGCGGCGTATTGCGGGATGGCGAGAAACGAGACAACATCGCATCGCACGGCGATCGGATTCAGCTTTACGAATGTGATATTGTCGACTTTCAGTCGATCTTCAAAATCCTGAAGGAAGCGAAACCCGATATTGTTTTCCATCTCGCGGGCCAGGCGTTTGTTCCGAGTTCGTTTGAGCACACGGCCGATACGTTCAAGGTAAACGTCATCGGCTCAATTAATATCTTTGAAGCGGCGAAAGCGGCGGACATTTCACCGAGAATCGTCGTCATCACATCCGGCGAGGTGTATGGCGAGACTGCCGGACTTTCAAACGTCCATACCGAGCAATCGATACCGCGTCCTGTTAATCCATATGCAGCAAGCAAGACGAGCATAGATTATATCGCGCAGACGTACAAAACGTACGAAGAAATGAACATCGTCATCGCACGGCCGTTCAACCATACCGGCCCGCGTCAGAGACCGTCGTTCGTCTGCTCCTCGCTCGCAAGACAGATCTCTGTTATTCAGAAAGAGCGCACCGCGCCGATTCTCAACGTTGGCAGTATTAAGCCGCGGCGGGATTTTTCCGATGTGAGGGACGTTGCGCGGGCGTACTGGCTGCTCGGAAGTATTTCCAATAAAGACAATTTCATTTTTAATGTCTGTTCCGGGTCGGTCTATTCAATCGAGCAAATCATCGGTCTGTACGAGAACATCACCGGGCTTAAATTTCAACTGCATACGGAACAGAAGAGACTTCGCGGCTACGACATTCAGCTTCTCGCGGGAAATAACGTCCTGTTGCAGAAGACGACCGGCTGGCATCCTGAAATTGGGATGACACAGACTTTGACCGATTTGCTGGAGGGGTGGGGAGGAAAAAGGGATGATCAGGAACCATTGGAATAATGGAATGATGGAAATTAAACTACGTTCTAAGCACCAATAACTGGGAATCTGGACCCAGGACATTGGACCTCGGACTCAAGACCTCGGACCTCGGACTTCGGACCTTGGACTCAGAACTTCGGACATCGGACTAAGTGAAGGCAGACCTGTTTGCGCAAGATGGTGGGATATTGGAGAGTGTTGCATCGTGCACGTGAAGGGTCATTATGAGCTTTTGCGAAAAGAGAAAGAATTTTGCATATTGTAGCTGGAGAAAGAAGGAATCCAATGAATGAGCTCATATTCCTTGTTGAAGAAGCACCGGAGGGCGGTTTCGTTGTGCGGGCACTCGGAGTCTCGATCTTTACAGAAGCGGATTCGCTCAAAGAACTCCCAGATAAAGTTCGAGACGCTGTTCGCTGTCATTATGACGATGGAAAAGGACCTAAAATAGTGCGCTTGCATCACGTCCGTGAAGACGTCATCACGGTATGAAACTGCCGCGTGACCTTTCTGGAAGCGAACTTGCCAAGAAGCTTTCCATCTTCGGGACCCGGTTTACTCGTCAGGCAGGAAGTCATCTTCGCCTAACAACGATGGATCGCGGCGAGCATCACGTCACCATTCTGCGCCG
Organism: Bacteroidota bacterium; assembly: GCA_020052095.1. Classification (GTDB taxonomy): domain Bacteria; phylum Bacteroidota; class Ignavibacteria; order UBA10030; family UBA8401; genus JAGVPT01. The sequence goes on from JAGVPT010000108.1 coordinate 2,169, forward strand.
AAGGCGCATGCGCCTCTGGCGCACCTAAGCCGCTATTCTCTCAGATGTCGCCCAGCATCTCGAAATACCGAAAGAAGAATTGAATTCCAGTCTTTTTGAAAAATGATGAAATCGAAGGACCATAAGGGCCTGCGACTGGAGAGATGCGCTTTCTGCGCAGAATGGTGGAATGGTGGAATGATGGAATGATGGAATAATGGAATGATGGAATGGTGGAATGATGGAATGGTGGAATAATGGAATGGTGGAATAATGGAATGGTGGAATGGTGGAATGGTGGAATAATGGAATGATGGAATGATGGAATATAAAATACATGCTAAGCATCAATAACTCCGGCCTTTGGACTCCGGACCTTAGACTCAGGACTTCGGACCTTGGACCTTGGACTTAAAATAACGAACTAAGAACATACTATGGCCAAAAAAGCATTAATCACAGGCGTCACGGGGCAGGATGGTTCATATCTTGCCGAGCTGTTGCTGGAAAAAGGGTACGAAGTGCACGGGATAATCCGACGCAGCAGCTCTTTCAACACGGCGCGGATCGATCATCTCTATAATAACCCCGACATCCTGGGGAGGAAGTTATTTCTTCATTACGGCGACGTGACCGACACGAGCAATCTGAACCGGCTCCTGGAAAAAATTCAGCCGAACGAAATCTACAACCTTGCCGCACAGAGCCACGTCAAAATCTCGTTTGATCTACCGGAGTATACTGCAGAAGTCGACGCCGTCGGGACGTTGAGATTCCTGGACGCTATACGTGAGGTCGGACTAAAACCGAAATTCTACCAGGCGTCCACGAGCGAATTGTTCGGAAAAGCGCAGCAGGTTCCACAGAGTGAAAAAACGCCGTTTTATCCCCGGAGTCCGTACGGCGTTGCAAAGCTTTATGGCTATTGGATTATCGTCAACTATCGTGAAGCGTATAATCTCTTCGCATGCAATGGAATTCTTTTCAATCATGAATCTCCCCGCCGGGGAGAGACGTTCGTGACCCGAAAAATTACACGTGCTGCTGCTAAGATCAAGCTTGGTATTGAAGAGAAACTTTCTCTCGGTAACTTAAACGCGAAGCGGGATTGGGGATATGCACCTGAATATGTGGAAGGCATGTGGCGGATGCTTCAGTCACCGAAGGCCGAGGATTTTGTGCTGGCAACGGGTGAAACCCACACAGTCCGGGAATTTGCCGAGTTGTCTTTCAGAGAATTAGGGATAGACTTGAAATGGGAAGGTGAAGGAGCGAAGGAAAAAGGTATTGACAAGAAAACGAAGAAAGTGCGTGTCGAAATCGATCCTCGTCATTATCGTCCGACCGAGGTTGAACTTCTGATCGGCGATCCGACAAAGGCAAAAGAGAAACTTGGCTGGGTTGCGAAAACGAAATTCGCCGAACTCGTAAAGATTATGGCCAAGGCCGATTTTGAAAAGATTTCGAAGAGAGGGTATTAAGTCCGAGGTCCGGGGTCCAAGGTCCAAGGTCCGAGGTTCGAGGTCCGAGGTCCAAGGTTCGAGGTCCAAAGTCCAAGGTCCAAAGTCCGGGGTCCAAGGTTCAAGGTCCGAGGTCGCGAATCAAATATACAAATCTAAAAATAGGGGGGCATATGAAAATCGTTCGTTTTGAAGAAATTGATGCATGGATAGAAGCGAGAAGACTTACAAAAATGGTGTATTCGTTGACTGGTAAAGAAAAATTCTCCAAAGATTTTGGATTGCGCGATCAAGTGCAGCGTGCATCCGTCTCGGTGATGTCCAATATCGCGGAAGGCTTTGACGGAGGTTCAGATAAGGCGTTCATCAATTTCCTCAATTATGCCTTCCGGTCTGCCACTGAAGTTCAATCTCTTTTGTATGTAGCAGCCGACATAGCTTACATTACTGAATCTGATTTTCAACAGAGTTTCGGTCAGGCTCTGAAAACTAAACGCCTTGTTGGCGGACTTATGAGATACCTCAGGGGATCCAACAAACACCGGATTTAACGTCTCCGGACTTTGGAATCCGGACTTTGGACTCCAGACCTTGGACTTTGGACCTTGGACTCCGGACTTTGGACTCCGGACCTTGGACTTCGGACCTTGGACTCCAAACCTTGGACTTCGGACCTTGGACCTTGGACTCAGAACTCAGAACCACGAACACCGAACAATGAACTACTCCTCTAAAATATACATCGCCGGTCACCGCGGACTTGTCGGTTCGGCAATCGTCCGAACGCTGAAAGCGGAGGGCTACAACAATATTGTGTCGCGTACACACGGCGAAATGGAATTGGAAAATCAGAGTGCCGTGCAGGATTTCTTCGCGCAAGAAAAGCCGGATTACGTCTTCCTGGCGGCCGCGAAAGTAGGCGGCATTCACGCGAACAATACTTATCCCGCCGAATTCATTTTTGACAATTTGCAGATCCAAAACAATGTTATCCATTCATCGTACCTTCACAAGGTGAAGAAGCTTTGCTTCCTGGGGAGCTCGTGCATCTATCCGAAATTCGCTCCCCAACCGATCAAGGAGGACTATTTCCTCGACGGTAAACTGGAGCCGACGAACGACGCGTACGCCGTCGCAAAAATCGCGGGCATCAAAATGTGCCAGGCGTACAACAAGCAGTATGGGGCAAATTTCATCTCGGTGATGCCGACAAACCTCTACGGACCGAACGACAACTTCGATCTTCAAAATTCCCATGTTTTGCCGGCGTTGATCCGCAAGTTTGTCGAAGCAAGGAATACGAAGGCGCCCAACGTGACGCTGTGGGGAACAGGAAATCCGAAACGCGAATTTCTTTATGTCGACGACATGGCCAACGCCTCCGTTTTCTTGATGAAACACTACAACGACAGCGAGATCATCAACATCGGCACAGGCATGGATGTTTCGATCCTCGAACTTGCGCACCTGATCGGCGAGACGGTCGGATACAAGGGAAAGATCCTGTTCGATTCCTCGAAACCCGACGGTACCCCGCGAAAGCTCCTCGACGTTAGCAAAATCAATTCTTTAGGATGGAAGGCCGCGGTATCTCTGAGCGAGGGAATTCAGAAGACGATTGAATGGTACGAGGGGAGTCAGGTCCAGAGTCCGAGGTCCAAAGTCCAAGGTTCGGAGTCTAGAACCTGAAGTTCGGGGTTTGTGGTTCTGAATTCTGGGTACTATTAAGATAAAAGGCGAATTATGAAGATTACGCAGTTTAGGGAAATAGAATCGTGGAAGAAAGGAATGTAAGGTCTATGCGAAAAGTGTTGCGCATTGTAACAAGAGTCAAGGAAGAAGAGGAATCGGCTCGATATTGGAGACAGAAGTCTGGTACCGAAAGACTCGACGCTCTTCAATGCTTGCGTGAACAATACATCCGGCTATTCAAAAAGGAAGCGTTATATCGTGAGAGTCGAAAAGGACTTCGAAGAGTTTATAGAATTACTCGCCGCAAACGAGGTTAAGTACGTTATCGTCGGTGCTTTCGCTGTCGCATTTCATTCGAGGGCAAGAAACACAGGCGATATAGATTTCTTTATAGACCCAGAACCGAAGAATGCGAAAGCCCTTCTGCGTGTGTTGGACGACTTCGGTTTCGAAAGTCTTGAAATCACCGAAGCAGACCTTGTGGAATCGGATGTGATTCTGCAACTGGGATTTGAACCGAACAGAATCGATATCATGACTTCCATCAGCGGAGTGGGATTCTCTCAGGCATTCAGGAACAAGATAGCCGGAAAGTTTGGAAAGAATCTCGCATATTTCATTTCACGCAACGACCTTATCAAGAACAAAATAGCCGCTGGTCGTCTGAAAGATAGAGCAGACGTGGAACAACTTCGAAAGGTTGGTGGAAAGCGTCAAACGGACAATTGAGTGGTACGAAGGTTGAGTCTCAGGTCCAAGGTCCAAGGTCCAAGGTCCAAGGTCAGGGGTCCGTTTTGACGAAATTGACGAATCGATAGAGGCTGAGAAGACCTGCAAAAAATTATGTATTCATTAACCCGTAAGGAAAAATTCTTTTGGGATTTTGGTTGCGCGATGATAGCAGTAAACAATGAACAATAAACGGTAAACAGTGGACAGTAAACATTAAAGACTCCGGACCTTGGACTTCGGACCTTGGACTTTGGACCTTGGACCTTGGACTCAAGACCTCGGACCCCGGACAACGGACTCAGACCACGAACTACGAACCTACAAACATGAAAACCGAACTACTTAAGAAACTTGAAAACAAATCCTTCGTCATAGGCGTTATCGGACTCGGTTACGTCGGGCTTCCTCTATTATATTGCTTTATCGAGAAGGGATTCCGCGCAATCGGATTCGATATTGATAAATCAAAAGTCGATTCGCTCGGCAAAGGAAAATCGTATATCAAACACATATCGTCGGAGAGGATTCAGCGCGGTATCAGTTCCGGCCGGCTGGGTGTGACGACAGATTTTTCCCGGCTGAAGGAATGCGACGCAATTCTCATCGCAGTCCCGACGCCGCTCAACAAGAATCGCGAACCGGATATGTCGTTCATCGTTTTGACGTGCGAAGCGATCGCACCACATCTGCGTAAAGGACAACTTGTCGTTCTTGAATCGACAACCTATCCCGGCACGACGGAAGAAGTAATGGTGCCGATCCTCGAACGGGGCGGACTGAAGGTCGATAAGGATTTCTACGTCGGCTTCTCACCCGAGCGCGAAGATCCGAACAATCCGGACTTCACGACAGAGACAATTCCGAAAGTCGTCGGATCAACATCACCCGACGGATTGGCCGTTGTCGATCTGCTCTACAAGCAAATCGTCGTCCGGACCGTTCCAGTTTCAAGCGTGAAAGTTGCCGAAGCGACAAAGCTGATGGAGAATATCTTCCGCGCAGTCAACATTGCGCTAGTGAACGAACTCAAAGTGACCTTCATGAAAATGGGGATCGACGTGTGGGAGGTGATCGAAGGCGCCAAGACCAAGCCGTTCGGTTACATGCCATTCTATCCGGGACCGGGACTGGGGGGACACTGCATCCCTATTGATCCGTTTTATCTGACGTGGAAAGCCCGCGAGTACGGCGTTACCACAAAATTTATCGAGCTGGCCGGAGAAATCAACACCGCGATGCCCGATTTCGTCGTCAGCCGCGTGATGGAAGCGCTGAATGAAGTCGGCAAGCCGCTGAAAGGCGCAAAGATCCTGATGCTCGGCCTCGCATACAAAGCCAACGTCGACGACGACCGCGAATCTCCCTCATATCACTTGATGGAAAAGTTGGAAGAAAAGGGAGCCACCGTAAGTTATAACGATCCGTACATTCCCGCGATCAAACACACCCGCGAGTTCCCCAAATTCGCAGGCCGAAGGTCAGTCGAAATCTCAAATTCATTCGACCTCATTCTCGTTGCCACTGCGCACGATAAATATAAGAAAATCAATTTCAGTCAATTCAAAGTGCCGATTGTTGATACAAGGAACCTCGTCGCGGGCGGTCAGGGGCTACTCTTCAAAGCTTGACAGTTCTAAGTTGTAAGTTAAAAGTGAATAACGGGATAGTGGAATAATGGAATGTTGGAATGATGGAATGAAGACCAGGACTCCGGACCTCGGACCCAGGACTCCGGACCCCGAACGCCGGACCACGAACTAAGAACTACAGTAAATGAAATCGATATCCTGCGGGATGTTTCGACAAGATTGCAGAAAGCAGCCATCAACTTCATGCTGTCGGGCTCATTTGCAATGGCATATTATTGTCAACCACGCATGACACGGGATTTGGATTTTGTCGTTGAGTTGAACAGATCATCTGGTTCCACGTTGTATGAAGTTTTCAAAGATTCTTATTACGTTTCGAAAGAAGCGATAGATGAAGCTATCATCCGCGAATCGATGTTCACCATGATCCACACTCAATCGATCATCAAGGTGGATTTCATCATCTCAAAGCTCATTTGGATGAAAGATTCTCATTCGGAGCTGCAAAAGAGCGACGTGACGGCACTCTTGTTGACCCACTATGACCACGAATACTTCGATGATTGGATTTCAAAACTTGATCTTTCTTCGACACTTGGACAACTACGTCATGAATGATACCCCTTCACTTGTGAATGCGATGTATCGTCGATTGCTCGCGAATTTGACCGGAGAGGAGAGACTGAGATTTGCTTCGGAGTCTTTTGAATCGGCTAAGGTTATCGTACGTGCATCCCTCTCCGGTATCGAGGGGGATATTGAACTGAGAAAAAAAGTGTTTTTGAGGTTTTATGGGAACGACGTCGGCGAGATGTTCGCTAAGAAGTTCTTCGAACACTTGGCGGTGGACAGTAGGCAATAAAGAGTAGGGAGTAAGAAGTAAGAAGTAAGAAGTAAGGAGTAGGGAGTAGGGAGTAAGAAGTAGGAAGCTGGACGAAGGTTGGTTTTGTTGAGGGCAAAGGTACGACCAATGCGCCGCAGAATTACGAGTACAGCGATGCTGTCAAATCGGCTGGCACGTTTACCTATCGCCTTAAGCAAACTGACCGCGACGGAAAATTTACCTACGGCGCTCAAGTGGAAGCAAAGGCAATGCTCACCGTGGACGATTACAAGATGAGTCAGAACTATCCGAACCCGTTCAACCCATGGACAAAGTTCAACTTTGCCGTCAGCACGCCGCAACATGTGAGTGTGAAGGTGTTCAATAGTATCGGTCAGGAAGTGCAGACTCTTTAACGATGTCGCACCGGCAGACCAGATTCAGGAAGTAACGTTCGACGGCGCACGCCTCGCATCGGGAATTCACTTCTATGCGCTGAGAGCTCAAGACCGCGTTGAAGTGAAGAAAATGCCGATGATGAAGTAAGTGATTACGCAGATTGCGCAGATTTAGCGCAGATGGCAGATTGTTTTGATTGCGCAGATTACGCTGATTCAGCTCAGATGGCAGATTCCGCAGATTTGACTGCGGATGAGTGATTGAAAATAAAATCCCGCTCGGTGGATAACCGGGCGGGATTTTTATTTTGGAGATGTTAGATACTTGTATCGAAAAGCACCTATTGCTTCTTGAGCTCTAACCTCAGCCCGCAATCCACGCTCAATCGGTCCATGAGTCATCCTGAGCGACCCGCCGTTTTCTGGCGGGGAGTCGAAGGATGTGCGTGTGCCGTTTCAGAGCGGCGGGTTTGATGATGACGCGAGTTTTGTCTTTGTTCGCGTCGAACCAGACAACTCGTGAAGAAGTTGAAAATCTCCCTTCATCAGTGCTTCTTTCTTCTTTCGTGTCCATTTCTTAATCTTGCGCTCCAGGATGATGGCATCTCTCACGTCGACGAATTCCTCCGTCCACAGCAATCTAATCGGTTGTCGGGCTGCAGTGTAGCCATCGTACCTTCCTTCGTAGTGCTCCGTCATCCTTTTTTGAAGATTTGTTGTGCACCCAGTATAATATGAGCCGTCGGAGCTCTGTAAAATGTACACCCATGCTCTTTTCATATTCCCCTTTTTCTGACAAGTCATCCTTCGACTCGCGGATGTGAAGCGCAACTCGCTTATCCTTCGACTCCCCGCCAGAAAACGGCGGGTCGCTCAGACCTTATGTTTAAAATAGTGCAAGCCTCAAAGCAGTTGTGTAGATTTCAGTGTCAACCAAAAACCCACAACAAAGCTCGGAGGCTTGCGA